>JAAXHE010000330.1 GCA_012271065.1 Candidatus Latescibacterota bacterium | reverse complement strand
ATGCCGGCGCCGCCGCCGGAGTCGGATCCGGCAATGGTGAGGACCTGTTTCATGAGGGTTGCGGATGACGCAGGTCGGACGTGGACGCCCACGCCTCGAGATAGTCCCTCACGGCGGAACTGACGTGCCTTGAGGCGAGAATCCCCGACATGACGGCAATGCCCGCGGCGCCGTTCATCTTGCAGGCGGAAACCCGCCCGGGTATGATGCCGCCCAGCGCGTAGACGGGAAGTGAAGAGTCATCTGTGACGCGGCGAAGGGCACGGGGACCCACGCCAGGACCGTATCCGGGTTTGGAAACCGGGCTGTAAATGGGGCTGAACGTAACGAAATCCGCGCCTTCGGCCTTCCCGCATTCCGTTCTGTTGTGGGTTGAACGGCCAATGAGCAGGTGGCTTCCGTATTGTCGCCGAACGCTCCGTGCATCCGGTCCTGATGACGGGAGGTGGACGCCGGCGGCGCCGACATCCCGTGCGAGCCCGGCGTGGGTGTTTACGAGCAAACGCGCTTCGTAGTTCGAGGTTCGCCTCTGGAGACGCGCCGCGAGACGACGCAGCTCTCGCATTTCGAGATGTTTTTCACGCAACTGAACGAGGCGGACACCGGCGTCCAGCGCCTCCGCGAGGACGTCTTCCAGTTTACGGGGCGCACACGTCGCGCGGTCCGCGATCAGATAAATGGGCGGCAGGTCCGGTACATCCCGAGGCTCACTCATGGGTGACCGCGCCCTCCGTGGGCGTGGAAGCCGTGGCGTACAGTTTCTTCGGGATGCGTCCGGCCTCATACGCCAGCCGGCCCGCGCGAACGGCCTGACCCATGGCTTCGGCCATGAGTACGGGACGGCGGGCGCCTGACACGGCCGTATTCAGCATCACGCCGTGGCATCCGAGCTCCATCGCCACCGCGGCGTCGGAAGCGGTTCCCACCCCCGCGTCGACGATCACGGGGACGTCGACCGTGTCGAGGATGATGCGGAGATTGTAGGGGTTGCGAATGCCCATCCCCGAGCCGATGGGCGCACCGAGCGGCATCACCGCGGCGCAGCCGGCGTCTTCCAGCTTCTTGCAGGTAACGGGGTCGTCGTTGCAGTAGGGCAACACCGTAAATCCGTCCCGAATCAGTTCGTCGGTCGCCTCCAGCAGCCCCGCGACGTCGGGAAAGAGGGTGTCCTCGTCTCCGATCACCTCCAGTTTGATCAGGTCGGTTTCCAGGGCTTCGCGCGCGAGCCTGGCCGTAAGCACGGCGTCCCGTGCGGTAAAACATCCGGCGGTGTTCGGCAACAGTGCATATTTCTCCCTGTCGATCAGATCGATCAGGCTTTCTCCGGAAGGATCCTCCAGATTGATTCGCCGGATACCGACGGTAACGATTTCCGCGCCGCTCGCGCGGATCGCGTCCAGCATGACCTGCAGGTTGGGATACCGCGCGGTCCCGATAATGAGCCGGGAACCGTAGGTCGTGCCGGCAATGGTCAGGCCATCAGACATTTGTCCCTCTTGCGACAACGGTTAGCTATCACGGTCCGCCGGAGTCGGGCGGACGCCCGCCCGCCGTGGGCAGGACGCTATCCACCCTGGACCGCGGCGATGATGTCCACCCTGTCTCCGCTGCCGAGTCGCGTTGAACACCACTTCGCCCTGACAACGATTTCGGCATTGACCGCAACCGCGATGCCCTTGCGGTCAGGGTCGTGAGCAAGGTCGATCAGCAGACCCCGGATGGAGATGCCGCTCTCGACGTTTTTGTCTTCTCCGTTCAAAGTGATCTGCATGGCGTCAGGACTCAGGCGGCGAAGCGGCCGATGCCGAAAGGCCGGATATCTTCGGGCGTGTTGCCGGTCAGCACCAGTTCCGCGATGGCGTCCGCGGTGACGGGCGCCAGCAGGATCCCCTTGCGGTAATGTCCCGTGGCCATAATGAGGCCGTGAATGGGAGTCTTGCCCAGGATGGGCGCATCGTCCCTGCTGCCCGGGCGAAGACCCGCGGCGGTTTCGATAATCGGCAGGTCGTAGATTCCCGGCACCACCTCCCAGGCGGCACGCACAAGTTCGAAGATACCGCCCGCCGTCAGGCTGTCGTCGAAACCCATATCTTCAGAAGTCGCTCCCAGCACCAGATGTCCGCCGTCCTTCGGACACAGGTAGGCAACCGCCGATGACGCGGCCCGGTTGTACCATACGATGGTTTTCAGCGTGCAGTCCTGAGTCATGCGAAGGCGAAGGATCTGGCCGCGGACGGGGCGGACCGGCGGAATGGCGGGACCGGGCAGACCCGGAATGAGACGCGACCAGCATCCCGCGGCGAGTATGATCGTGGCCGCGTGGTACGATTTGTCTCCAGCTGCAATGCCGCGGACCCGTTCATGAGCGACGTCGATGCCTTCGACCGGTGTGGATTCCACCAGGGATCCGCCGGCCTTGACAAAGGCTCCCCGCAGGGCTCTGACCATCAGTCGATTGTCCACCTGGTGGTCTCCCGGGCACCAGACCGCCGCGCCGACCTGGGGCGAGAGCTGAGGCTCCCGCTCCCGCGCCCGTGCCCCGCTCAACCATTCCACGGGCAGGCCGAGGTCCCTCTGGTAGTCATAGCGGAAACGGAGATATTCGATATCGTCGCGGGTGACACCTACCAGAAGGACGCCGTCGGGGCGATAACCCACGGACAAGCCGCTTTCGGATTCGAGTTCCCCGACGAACTCCGGGAACCTCTCCAGACTCTTGAGGCCAAGCTTCAGCAGTGCTTCCTCTTCGTGGCGAACCTCCGCAAGGGGCGTGAGCATACCGGCGGAAGCGTGGCTGGCAGCCTGGCCCGCGCGGTCCCGATCGAAGATCAGGACGTCCCGTCCAGCCCTGGCAAGTCGCCAGCCGATGCCGAGTCCGATAATGCCGGCGCCTATGATAATGATCCGGTCCGATGGCAACTGAAACGGTTCCAATAAAGCCGCCGCCTTCGATCAGGTCGAAAAGCGGCCGGGGTGCGGTTCCTGGACTCCCTGCGCCGGCATAATCCGGATCAGGTTCAAAGGGTATGTTCTCAGCTCGTCGGGCGAGCACCCCTGCGTTGTAATGGAAACAAGATAGTCGTACTGCCGGGCTCCGTCAAGCGAATCCGCTTGACATCGATGGACGATTGATTATTAAAGGCGGTGAGACGTAAGACGGGGGATGTGAGACGCGAGAGGTGAAGCGACACAGAATCCATGTGTTTTCCTTCTTGCGTCGCCCGTATCCGTTTTCCTTGGTGGGCGCCTGCTCTCCCTTTTCCGACTTACCAACTTCATACGTAGTTGACTCATTCACTTCGTTGCGATACGTCTGGATCGAACTGGATCCAGAAGTGGGTAGACGTAGACGTTAGAGGTCAGAGATCGATGTAATGTTTGAGCTCAGGCCGAAGGCACGTCGAAGCAACCTCTTTGGCAAGGCCTTCCTCTCCCGTCTCCCGTCTTGCGTCTAACCGAATTTAGGGGGGTAATGTGGCGGAACTAAAGTTCAAGGTTCAGGCCGGGCCTCACCGGCGAGTCAACTGTCCGGTCTCCGTATTCGTGAAGAGGCCGGGCACGATGGAACACGTCGTCGATCTCCTTGATCGACCGGGGACGAATGTCAGACTGGTTGGTCCGGGCGGCGCCATCCCAGGTCAGGTGCATCGTGAGCAGGACGGCGTTCGGGTAAGCTGGATTGTAGATGATCTGGCGGCGGGCGAGACGGCGGACTACGGTTTGGATGATGGGGAGCGCGCTGCGTCCGGCGGCAGGGTCGAACTGTCGGAAGCCGACAGCAGGATTCAGGTGCGGATCGACGGCAACTGCTTTACGAACTATTGCTACGGGAAAGACCTCGTGCGCCCACACCTGTACCCGGTAATCGGTCCGTACGGCGATGGAATCACGCGACCGCTGATCGATGAGGGTGAGGGAGACCATCACCATCACCGGTCCGTCTGGATTTCGCATGGCCACGTAAACGGATGGAACAACTGGGGCGAAGGCGAGGGCCACGCGTGGACCCGGCATCAGCGTTTCGACGACCTCGAGAGCGGACCGGTCTACGGCAGGATCGTATCCATCAGCAACTGGGAGGGCGCGGACGCCTGGCGGGGAGAGCACGGATCGAACGTGATCTGCGAGGAACGGGCCGAGTGGACATTCTACCGTACGGGGTCGGACGTGCGGATCTTCGACCTGCACGTCACGCTGACAGCACCGAAGATCGACGTGCTCTTCGGCGACACGAAGGAAGGCGGCCTAGCATCGATTCGCGTTGCCGAGTCCATGGAAGTCAGGTCCGGCCAGGGCGGTAGAATCGAAAACGCAATCGGGGGCGTCAACGAGGACGAAACCTGGGGCAAACGGGCGGCCTGGTGCCACTATACAGGGCCGGTGAACGGCAACCGCGTGGGCGTGGCCATCATGGACCATCCCGACAGCTTCAGGCATCCCACGTACTGGCACGTGCGCAACTACGGCCTGATGACGGCCAATCCCTTCGGCCATTCGCATTTTTACGCCGACCCGCAACGGCGCGGGAACCACGTACTGCCGCCAGGCGAGTCCCTGACCGGCCGCTACAGGTTCTACGTACACAAGGGAGACGCGTCAGAAGGTGGGATCACGGAGCGCTATCACGACTTCGCGCATCCGCCGATCGTGGAGGTCGGGTAGTCAATATGCGAACGACGCCGACGCGTCGAAGGAAGCGTGTTTTCAGATGGCCGATTCGGTCGAGCGACCCCATATCGTCTTCATCACCACAGACCAGCAGCGGGGCGACTGCACCGGAATCGACGGTCACCCGACCCTCGAAACGCCCCATCTGGACCAGCTTGCCAACGAGGGCGTGTATTTTTCCAGGGCGTATTCGCCATGTCCGGTATGTGTGCCCGCGCGCATGGTGATGATGACGGGACAGTCTCCTTTCCATTCAGGGTATTTCACCAATTCGAGCAGGGCGCTCGGAACCACCGAGACCCTGCCCCGGATTCTGGGCGGACTCGGGTATCAGACACAGCTGATCGGCAAGGCGCATTTCAGTCCCCAGCGGGCGAGGCTGGGGTTCGACAATACGATCATCAACGAGTCGGGCCGGTTCCGCGAGGGCGACGATTATCACCGGTGGTTGAAAAAAACGCCTTACGCGGGTCTCGAGAGGGCAACGAGTATCGGGAATAACGACGTGTTCTCGCGGAGATCGGTGGTTCCCGAGACCCATCACGTGAACACCTGGACGGCGAACGAGTGTATTGAATTCCTGGACAGGCGGGATCCCACCTGTCCGTTTTTTCTGTGGATGTCTTTCAGCCGGCCGCATTCGCAGTACGATCCCCCGGCGCCGTACGACACGTGGTACGATCCGGATGACGTGCCGCCGCCCATCGCCGCGCCCGGCGACGATTTCCTGCCGCCGGAACTGCAGGAAGCGCCGCTGCGTTACGATTGGGACCGCATGTCCCCCGCGAGGATCGCCCGTGCACGACGGCACTACCTGGGACAGATTACCCATATTGACCATCAGATCGGGCGGTTTTTCGCCGCGCTTCGCTGGAAGGGATTGTGGGACAATACGCTGGTGGTTTTTACATCGGACCACGGGGATATGATGGGGGATTTCGGACTCTTCTTCAAGTCCCACTTTTTGGAGGGTTCCGGTCGGGTTCCGCTGATTTTGCGGCCGCCGAGAGGTTGGGAGGGGACGGTTCCCGCATTGAGATACGAGAAGCCTGTGTCGCTTATCGACATCTTGCCCACACTCGTCTCGGCGGCTGGCGGCCGCGTCCCCGAGCAGGCGGACGGGTTGTCGCTGCTGCCGGCGCTGGATGGAGACGATCCGGTCGGTGGCCGGATTTTCCACGGTGAAATCGGTGCGGAAGCGCGCCGCCACCATTGCATGACGGACGGGCGGTACAAGTATATGTGGTTCCGGCTCGGCGGCCGGGAGTACTTGCTCGATCTTGAGGTCGATCCGAACGAAGTGAACAACCTGGCGGGGGATGAGGCCGTGGTTGCCGTCTGGAGAAACCGGTTGATTGAGCTTCTCAATGCGCGCGGCGATTCAGCGGTGAAAGACGGCGCGCTGGTCGATACGCCATTTAAGCCCGCTGACGAGGCCGAATTGCGGGCGATGGACCCGTTCGGGCGACGGCCGGCTTAGCGTGCATTGGCGCGACGACGGATGTTTTGGGTCGCTGCGTGCATCCGCGCCCGGGTTTGATTGAGACGTGAAACAGGGGTCCAATCTCTTTGTCTGAATCTCTCGAAGCGCGGCTGTGCGAATTGATGATCGAGCGGGGATGGACCCTCTCGGTCGCGGAGACCACAACGGGCGGGTTGATCTGCTCCCGCATTGTGAGCGTGCCGGGCAGTTCGGCCGTTTTCGACCGTGGACTGGTACCTTACAGTGCCAGGGCCAAGATCCAGGCGCTGGGGATATCCCGATCTTTGCTTGAACGCTGTGGCGCCGTGAGTGTGGAAGTGGCCTCAGCCATGGCCGAAGCCGTGGGCAGGACAAGCCATTCTACGCTGGGTCTGGCGGAAACGGGCATCGCCGGGCCGATTCGCGGAAGGTCGCCAAAGCCGTTGGGGACGGCGTATATCGCGCTTTGGACGCCGGAAGGTGTCCGATGTGAATGCTTTGCTTTTGAAGGCGACCGGGGCAGGATTCGCGAACGGATTGCGGAGCAGGCCCTGGCAACGGTGGTTGCGTATTTGGAAGATGCCGCTTGACACCGGCTGTTCATTAACATAAATTGACAATCCGACCTGAGAAGCTGTCCTAAAATTCCCAGCGGTCTTCGCACGGCTGCAAAAGCGCCGGTCGGCGTTGGTCATACCCGCCCGTATCTTGAGGATACGGGCGGGTTCGCCCGCCTTG
>JAAXHE010000236.1 GCA_012271065.1 Candidatus Latescibacterota bacterium | reverse complement strand
ATCCCACGGTTCTTGGACAGCAGTGAGTCAGAATATCTTCGTAAGGTCTGCGTACAGCGTTCGGCCGGACAGCGAGGGAACGTAGTCCAGCCGTTTTTCATCGAAGATGTTCCGGACACCCAGTCGAATCGTTGCGGCATCCTTTACTCGCTGCGAAAGTGAAATGTGCCAGAGGTCGTAGCCTGGCGCGTACTCTTCCGGCGCATCCAGAATGCTCGTCAGATTTCGATCCCTATAACCGTATCGCCCTCGATACACCCCGCGCAGGCTGCCGCCGAAGCCGGTTTTCTCATTCCGATAGGTCAGGCGGAGCGTGGCAGTGTGGGTCGAGCGATTGAAAAGGCCGCCATATTCGGAGGTCTCGACGCGGCGGAGCTTGTTGGTCTCCGAATCCACCGTTACGACCTTGCCTTCGTCGAGTTTATGGAGTACGTCCCTGTCTCCGGTAACCAGGTATTGATAGCCTGCCGAAAGACCGGCCTCCCTGGAAATGCGTATCTTGAATTCACTTTCCATACCGCGGGTGAAGACGCGGTTGAGATTGAAATACGTGTATACGCTCTGGCCGCTCTTTTTTCGCGCAATCGGCGAAGCCTCGATGAGATCCTTCACGTTGTTGTGGAAGAAGTTGATGCTGGCGGACGCGCGTCCTCCAGGCGCGATTTCAATGCCCGTGTTGAACGAGATGGCGCTTTCCGCGCGAATCTGCTCCAGGGTTTCGGCGTTCTGAAGCACGCCGGCAATCTGACCTTCGTCCTGAAACGCGGCCATTCCTTCGCGGGCATACGTGGAGCCGAGTACGGAGTATCCGACCGAAGGATTGGTGAAATCCAGGTACAGCTGTTGAAACGTGGGCGCCTTGAAGCCGCTGCCTATGGACCCGCGTAGATGCAGCCACGGCAACGTCTTTACGAGCAGCGCGGCTTTCGGGCTCATGCGGGTCGCATAATCGCTGTGCGCATCCACACGGGCGCTGACGACAACGTCGAGCCATGACGCCGGCAACCATTCTTCCTGGAGAAAAGCGAAGGCGTTCCGTGAGGATTGGCGTCCGCCGGTGATGCGGTCGGCCTCAACCGATTCCCACACTGCTCCGGCGCCGAGGGTTATAATGCTGGTCTTCCCGATCAGCGCGCGCGCGTGTAACTCCGCTTTGTGGTAGGCCTGGTCGAAGGTCGCCAGGTCGTACGCTTCGCCGTTATCGCTTCGGGTCCGCTCGCTTCTGGTGTGGTATCCTGCCGTATAGAGCTTACCGGTTATTCGAAGGCTCGGCGTCCATTGGAAGATGATACCGGGTTTGATATTCCAGTCTGTGAGACTTGCGTCCCGGTCAATGGGCACGGTTCCGCTGCGCGACGTGATCTCTTCCGGACTGGTTTGGTTCTCACGGAAAGCTCTGGCAGTCAGGGACAAAGTTACCCGGTCGTTCGGCTGATAGACGACTTTGGGACTTGCAGTATAGGTGACGTATTCCGGTGCGGTCGGCGAGACTGTCTCCGGCGTATGATCGTATCCGTTGCTACGGCTTCTGTCCACGAAGAGTGAAATCCCGACTTCCCGGTGCCTTGACTCCAGTTCACCGGTGAAATTCAAGGCGCCGAAGGTTCCGTATCGAGGGCGAATGGAAACGGAGAACGGCTCTTCAGGCAGGCGCGTGATCAGATTGATCACACCCGCCAGAGCTTCGCTGCCGTATAGCGAGGAGGTGGAGCCCTTTACGATCTCGACCTGTTCGAGATTGCTCACCAGGAAGCGGTCCAGGTCGAGGGTCCCGGCTGTGCGTCCGATAATGGGTTCGAGTCGACCAGTATTAGCGTATAATCGGGATCGAACCCCTGCATCTGAACGCCGGTGCCGTGATCGGATATGACGGCAAGCCCGGTCTGTTCGGACAACAGACTTCCCAGATCGATCACCCCCGTCTCGTCAATTTCACGTCTGGTGACGACCTGCGTCCGAATCGGGGTGTCTTCACTGCGCTGCGCCGATCTGGTTCCGGTTACGACAATCGCGGGGAGTGCGGTTGTTTCCGGGGTCAAAGTGATCGTGATCCTTGAAACGGTGTTTTCGACAACGCTTACTTCACGGCGGGCATTCCGATAGCCGACGAGGCTTGCGACCACCGTACGTTCACCCGAAGGTATGCCGACCATCGAAAACCGCCCGGTGGCGGAAGATACGGTTCCCACCGGTGTATTCGCGACGATCACATTCACGTTGGCCAGGGGCACGCCGCCTACTGTTTGCACCACGCCGTCGATATGCCCGGTATCGTCGTTTGCCACGCCGTAACCGCACAGGCAGCACAGGAACACGAACCATCCCGAAAACCTGAGTCCCTCAAGTAGACAGCGTGTCACAAGACACGCACCCGGCCTGGCGTCCGTTTCCGATGGCGTGGCATGATTCTTCGTAACTGACGATTTGACGCGTGACATCGATTATCTCCATTAACCCGATTAATTCATGAATCGTG
>JAAXHE010000271.1 GCA_012271065.1 Candidatus Latescibacterota bacterium | reverse complement strand
TGAAGGCTTACTGAAAGACTCTAACGTGTTTTCAGGGTTGGGTTCAACCATACCGGTTGGCGGGACTCACTGCTTGCGGCCATCCGGTTTTTCTTTCGTCCAACCCGAAACGTGAAACCGCAGCCGGCGACGTTCCGGCAGGCGGGTTCGGAGGACGCGGCACGATGACCGAGGCGCGACAGGGCACGGACTGGAAATGGATGGTGTTGTTTCCGGCGGTCTCGGGCCTTGTCCTTGGCGCGGCATTTCCACCTCTGCCGTTTGGTTTTCTGTCTTACGTCGCGCTGATTCCGCTTCTGCTGTCGGCGGAACGGCTGCGCGGCCGGGCAGCCTTCGGCGCCGGGTTCGTCCAGGGGATATTTTTCTACGGATCCACGCTCTATTGGATCGGATGGATCACGCCGCCCGGCATGGCCGGGGCGGCGATTTACATGTCCCTGTTCCGTGGTCTGTTCCTGTGGACGTTCGCCCGCGTAGTCAGGCGGTACGGCATAGCGGGGATGTGGAGCGCGCCCTTCCTGTGGGTCGCGTTCGAGTATTTCAACTCGCTGGGAGACATGGGGTTTCCCTGGGTGGTACTGGGAAATTCTCAGACGGCCTATCTGTGGCTGATCCAGTATGCGGAAGTGACGGGCGTGTACGGGGTGTCATTCTGGATTGTGGTCGTCAATCTGAGCGTGGCGATGCTTTGGAGGAACCGGGCGCGTCGTCGGGTGTGGGCAGTCGCATTGGCCGTGCTTTTCACGGGACCGGCGGCGAACGGGTATCTGGCGCTGAAGGACGATACGGACGAACAGGCCGTGGCGGTGGGCCTGGTCCAGCCGGATATGCCGCCGGTGGCCAAGGAATACCGGGGATTCGACTACAATTTCGGCAAACTGAAGCCGATGACCGTGGAGGCAGCTGGGCAGGGTGCGAATCTTGTAGTGTGGCCGGAGACGGCGGTCGGCTATCTGAAAGGGGAACTGTACCGGCACCATCGCGAACGGGTGCAGGCGATGGTGGACTCGCTCGGGATCTACTTGTATACGGGCGCATACAGACTGGAAGCTGGCGACCCGGTGAAGGTGTTTAACTCGTCTTTTCTGTTCGTGCCCGAAAAAGGGATCTCCGGATACTACGACAAGACTCGCCTGGTGCCGTTCGGCGAACGGGCGCCGTTCCCGGAGATACTTCCTTTCTTGCGAAAGATCCGGTTCACCGGCGGCGGATTCGTGGGGGGAAACTGGGATTCCGGAGAGACCCGTACCGTCTTCGACGGCCCCGACGCCCGATTCTCCGCGTTGATCTGTTACGATTCGGTCTTTCCGGGATTCGTCAGGTCATTTGTGGACCTGGGCGCTGAATTCCTGGTGATCATCACCAACGATGGCTGGTTCGGTCGGTCCTCCGGACCCTATCAGCATGCCGAAGCCGCGGTTTTTCGCGCCATCGAGAACCGGCGTGACGTGGTACGCTGCGCGAACACGGGCGTTTCCACGTATATCGACGCCTATGGACGGAAATCGGGCACGACGGGAATCTTCCATCCGGCGGTATTGTCTCAGGGGGTGACTCCCCGAACCTCGAAGACGTTTTATACAACGTACGGAGACCTGTTCGCGCAACTCTGCATGGCGCTGGGCGCGATTCTGGTGTTGATGGCCTTCCGGGGTTACGCTGTGGATGCAGAGCATTCCATTCTGCCCCCCGGCACGGACACGCCTTCCGAGCGTCCACCTGAACCGTCTCCGGCCGCCGACGACAGACCGATGCCCTTTCTGGACCATCTGGAGGAACTCCGCTGGCGTCTCCTGAAGGGGCTGGCGGCCCTGGTTGTCGGCGCCGTGATCTGCGGGGTTTTTGGCGACACGATTCTGGGATGGCTCGTATTGCCGGTTCGGGAGGCGACCCCGGTCATGAAGCTGTTGGGCGTGGCGCCGGTTGAGCCGCCGGTCAAGCTGATATATTTGAAACCGATGGGGATGTTTCTTGTCAAACTTCAGATTGCCCTTGTCGGCGGCGCGGTGCTGGCGCTGCCGGTTCTCCTGTATCAATTGTGGATTTTCGTGGCGCCCGGACTGTTGACAACCGAGCGGCGGTACGTATCTTTCATTGTCTTTTCGTCGTCGATCTGTTTCGTCCTGGGAGGCGCCATCGCATACCTGAGCGTGGTGCCGCTGTCGTTTCGATTCCTGATTCTGATCGGCGAAGGGACCGGCGTCGACCCTCAGTTCGACATCGGCTTCTACATCGGTTTCGTGTTGCGACTGCTGGTTGCCTTCGGCGTCGTTTTCGAACTGCCGGTCGCGGCGTTCTTTCTGAGTCGGATCGGCCTGCTGACCGCGCAGCGGATGCGCAGGGGCAGGCGGTATGCAGTGGTGATCGGCTTTGTCCTGGCGGCGCTGCTCACGCCTCCGGATCCGATCTCACAGCTGATGATGGCGCTGCCGCTGGTGCTGCTCTACGAGTTCAGCATCTGGGTGGCGCGGGTGGCCGGCAGATGAGCAGCGCGTTCGGCCGCTGCCGTCGAAGTCCCGCTGTACGGGCCTTGCGATGAGCGTCTGCCTGGTTTGATAAGGGGTTCTTTTTATATGAGCATAACGGTTGCGGTCGGCGTTCTGGTGGTGTGTTTCGTGGTGCTTTCCAAGTGCGCGTCCTGGTTTGTGGACGGAGCCGTAGGGATTGCCGAATACCTGAACGTGCCGAAGATGCTGATCGGCATCGTGCTGGTGAGCCTGGCAACGACCTCACCCGAGCTGGCCGTTTCCGTGCTTGCCGCACTCGAGGGCCATCCCGAGATGGCGCTGGGCAACGCCATCGGGTCGGTGATTGTGGACGACGGCGTCGCGCTCGCGCTGGGCGTTCTCGTGGCCGGGTCGCCCATCCTCATCAATCCATATCTACTGTGGACGACAGGGATCTTCCTGATTGTCGTGGATCTGGCCGCGTACGCGATGGCGTTCGACGGAACGCTGGACCGGATCGAGGGCGGCGTACTGCTCCTTCTCTTCGTGGCATACACTGTCTTTACCTATGTCACACGCCGTCGCTCCTCCCAGGCCGAAGGGAACCGCATGGAGGAGCTGAAGGAGATCGAGGCTTCCATTGAGGGGCGAGGTCTCGGCACATTGATGCTCTGGTTTTGCATCGGGCTGGTCGGGGTGCTGATATCCAGTCATTTTATCGTGGAATCCGCCGTGGTCATCGCCGAGGCATTGGACGTCAGTGAAGCGGTGATTGCGCTCACGGTGATCGCCATCGGCACGTCGCTGCCGGAGATCGCCACCGGGGTGACGGCCGCCAGGAGAGGACACGGCGAGATCGTGGTCGGTAATATCCTGGGTGCGGATATCCTGAATATCTGCTGGATCGCCGGGGCGTCCGCGGTGGTGAATCCGCTCGTGGTGACGCAGAAAGTAATCCACTTTTCGTTTCCTGCGATGCTGGTGATCGTTTTTGCGATGCTCATCATGATGCGCACAGGCTACCGTATGACTCGAATCGAGGGATTCGTCTTGCTTGCGATATACGGGGCGTACCTGGCATTAACGGGGTTTTTGTTCTTATAGGGGACCACTATGGGCGGGATATTCGTGACGGGCGGGGCAGGGTTCATCGGCGCCACCTTCATTCGGTACTGGCTGTCCAGATACCCGGACGACAGTGTTATCAACTACGATCTGCTCACCTATGCCGGGAATCCGGAAAACCTGGCCGACGTGGCCGAGATCTATCCCGGCAGGTATGAATTCGTCCAGGGCGATATCGGCGACTATGGGCTGACACGGGATCTTCTCGAACAGCACAGGCCGGACACCATCGTGAACTTCGCCGCCGAGTCGCACAACAGCCGCGCGGTTGTCAATCCCGACGTCTTCTTCGAAACCAATGTGCTGGGTACCCAGCGCCTCCTGCAGGCGGCTTACGACGCCGGTGTGCGCAGGTTCCACCACATTTCCACCTGCGAGGTCTACGGGGATCTGCCACTGGATTCGGAAGCAAGCTTTTCGGAGACCGACCCGTATCAGCCACGTACGCCGTACAACGCATCGAAGGCGGCGGCCGATCTGGCTGTCAGGGCGTACCACCTCACGTTCGGATTGCCGGTTACGATTTCCAATTGCGCGAACAACTACGGGCCGTATCAGTTCCCGGAAAAGGTGGTCCCGCTGTTCGTCACGCAGCTGCTTGACGGAAAGAAGATGACGCTCTACAAGAGCAGCCGAAACAAACGGGAGTGGCTGCACGTGGAGGACCACTGCCGGGCGATCGACCTGATCCTGAAACGGGGAAAGATCGGGGAAACGTACAACGTCGGGAGCGGCGTTGAGGTGGACGTCGAGACGATCGCGGACACCATACTGGATGTACTGGGATTGGACGGATCTCACAAAGTCTACGTTCCGGACCGCCCCGGACACGACCGCAGATACCTTCTCGACTCGAAAAAGCTGCGTACGCAGCTCGGATGGCGTCCGGAAATTTCATTCGAGCGGGGTTTCAAGGAGACTGTACTCTGGTACACCGATAACCGGGCCTGGTGGGAACCTCTGCTGAAACGCCTGGACGTGGACGAGGAAAGCTGGAGGCATCCGACGTCCCGGAAGTCCTAACCTTGATTCGTAAGTCTTCGGGGACGTTAAGTCGAATATATGTTTGTAAATAAAGGCGATTAGACGGCGGATTACCAGGATACACCAGGTCACTGGACGTGAAGGGAAAAAACATCCTTCTATACGTCGATAACGCCCCGTTTCGGAGGGTTTTATCGCGTCGCCGCGTTGCTGTTTTTTCGTATTGAGGCTGATCCGGGTCGTGCGGGCTTGCCCTCGAAAGGAAACTGAATGCCGTTCCGGTTCCAGAGATTGGGAATTCCCGGCCTTATTCTGGTTGAACCCCGGGTCTTTGAGGACAGTCGCGGTTTTCTGATGGAGTCATACAAGAAGTCGGATTTCGAGGCCAACGGGATTCACGCCGAGTTCGTACAGGATATTCATTCCCATTCGGTGAAGGGCGTTCTGAGGGGAATGCATTATCAACTGCATCCGAAGGCGCAGGCCAAGCTGGTGCGGGTTGTCAAGGGCGAGGTGTTCGACGTTGCCGTGGATATCCGAAGGAATGCGCCCACTTTCGGAAAGTGGGAGGGGGTTGTGCTGTCGGAAGGGAATTTCGGGATGTTCTATGTTCCGGAGGGTTTCGCGCACGGGTTCTGCGCGCTGAGCGACGAGGCGGAATTCGTCTACAAGGTCACGGCGGAGTTTGCGCCGGACCTCGACCGGGGCATCCTGTGGAACGATCCAGCCATCGGCATCGACTGGCCGGTTTCCGATCCGATACTGTCAGGGAAGGACCTCGAACTCCCCACACTGGCCGACGCCGAGAATAACTTCGTCTACGATGCGGGCACGGGTGCATGAATTGGATAGAAGCCGGGGATTCAAACAGTGGAAATTGTGGAAACGCATTAGTTCGGATCGCCGCGACAAAGTGGGTACTTTGTTGCCTTTGTCCGCTATTCTTCGTCTCGTAGGGCATTTCATTGCTGCTTCACACTGGGAATTTGCCGTCTCAATTATACTTACGTTTAGGTTTCGATATTTCGCAGATTCGTTGCTCATGAACATTATTCGAGATCCATATGGAGTGAAGTCCATGATTGAGTCCGCTCCGAAAACGGGTGT
>JAAXHE010000178.1 GCA_012271065.1 Candidatus Latescibacterota bacterium | reverse complement strand
CAGCCATGGGGCCGAAGGCAAGGCGCGCGAGCGGTCGAATCGCAGGGGATTCGGGGAGGGAGAGCAACGCCGGCTGCAGCCACCAGGGCCGGCCGCAGCCCGGATGGACTTTTTCAACGGGCTGCTGTGCCCCAAAAACGGAACGGGACACTGCCCGGCACGCCCGGACGCATGTCCCGTAAGAAAGAATTACCCGGAGACGATTCTCAATACCGATATCGGCTGCCGGATCGATAATAGGGCGAATTGCTCAATTGGATTTCAATCTGGATGTTTTCCCTGGGCTGGTAGAACATGCCCACGTAGGGAATGACGAGCCTCGTGTTGTTACTGTTACCCAGTGCGGATCCGAAGGTGGAGTTGCCCTGGAGAATGTGTTCGAGGCCGACCTGCGCCTCGATCAGGAGGGGCTTCTTTGTATTCGCGCGGTAACTGATGGTATTCAGATAGTACTGGCTTGCGCCGCCGAAGGCGCCGGAGCGGAAGTTGAATCCGACCGTGTTCCTGAACGACAGCCTGTCTGAGTCGAACAGACCCTTGAACTTCTCACCCAGTCCGAGAGGTTTGGGCGAAAAATCGATTGCTTTCAGGGCGGGAAGTTTCGCCGGCTGAGGTTCGAGTAGCGGTTCAGCCGACACCGAAGAGACCGCGAAAAACGAAATGGCCAGCAAAATCATAAGCATTTTCATCTGGTCTTCCTCCTGCATTCCCGGCAGGTTACGCCGCATTCAATAAACGTGACAAAGAATACGACAATAAAAATGGCTTGTCAAGGGCTATTGGCTTCAATCTCCATACTACCTGTTGGACGTTTGAGACGTGAAAAGCGTTCCATAAAGCCTCTGGCGTTGTTGCCGCGCGGATGGCAGGCTCTGGTTCTCGCGTGCCGCTTTGGTCCTTATACACCGGACATTGTCGTATGGACACCCGTTCGAACGTCCCCGGGCGGACATCTACGCCTCCTCCATAAGTTCCACAAACCGATCGAAGAGGTATTCGGCGTCGTGCGGACCCGCGGATGCTTCGGGGTGGTATTGTACGCAGAAGATGGGCAGGCGCTTGTGCCGCAACCCTTCCAGAGTGTTGTCATTCAGGTTGATGTGGGTGACTTCCACCTCGTGGTGGTCCAGCGAATCCGCGTCCACGGCGAAACCGTGGTTCTGGGACGTTATTTCCACTTTGCCCGTATCCAGTTCCCGGACGGGCTGGTTGGCGCCGCGATGGCCGAATTTCAGTTTGTACGTCCGTCCGCCTAGCGCAAGACCCAGCAGCTGATGGCCGAGGCAGATGCCGAA
>JAAXHE010000120.1 GCA_012271065.1 Candidatus Latescibacterota bacterium | reverse complement strand
CGCTTTAGCCGTCATAGGGTACTACCTGATTGAAGGCGTATTCGAAGGTGTTCGAATATCGTTCTTTCATTACGCACTCACAGCGTCCCGGGATGATTTCGCGTCCGTCGTCCGGGAGCCACGACCTGCCGACCTGAACAGACTCTTTACGGACATCGAGTCCGATCTCGTATTCTATGGCCACGATCATTGGCCGTCAGACTTGATTGGGAAGGCCAGATACGTGAATCCCGGTTCTCTGGGCTGCCATTCCGAACCGATCGCCCGTTTCGTCATTCTGGAATGTGACTCCGGGAAATACGAGTTGGAAATGCGGCGCGTTCCGTACGATGATCGCGCTCTGTTCCAGCAGTTTGAAAGCCTCGAAGTTCCCCACCGGCATTTTATCTACAAGTCATTGTTCGGTGGAAGAAATGCACCAGCCGAGGCAGGGAAAGATTGCCTCTGAAGGCCACTTCGCCAGATCGCTTTCGTGATTTGGTGTCAGTGAAGCCGTATTCTGAAATCATTGAATGAATGAGCAAGCACGTCAGAAACTTCTACGACTCTGTGCCCGACCGGGAGTGCGGACGATTGGACTCGGGGCTCCAGCGAATCGAGTTCGCGTCCACCCTGCGCCTGATTGAGAGGTACTTTCCCTCGAACGGCGTGATATGTGACATCGGGTGCGGACCCGGACGTTACGCTATCGAGCTCGCCAGGCGCGGGTACCGGGTGGCTCTGTTCGACCTCTCGGAGAAGCTGCTGGAGAGAGCAAAGAGGGCGTTTGCATCGGAAGGAATCACCGCCGAACGGTTCATTCGAGGAGATGCACGAGATCTGGACGCGTTTGAGGAAGAATCGTTCGACGCTGTCCTGCTTCTCGGCCCCCTTTATCACCTGATCGCGAGGGACGATCGATCACTTGCCTTAGGTGAGTTGGTCCGCATACTGAAGCCGGGAGGCAGGGCGATTGTCGCGTTTCTCAATTCCTGGGGTATGCTCCGAAGCGGTATAGCCGGGTTCCCGAAGCGTTTCATCGATCCCGCCTTTCTTCAAAGCATGCTCGGCGAAAGGACCTTTGAAGACCATGAACGGCCCAATTTTACCGAATGTCACTGGTCCAACCCCGAGATTGCCGGCAACGAACTCCAGGATGCGGGACTGCGAATTGTGAGCTATGCCGGCGCAGAGGGTTTTTTGGAAGGCATGGCGCCGCTTCTCGAGGCGCTGAGGACGAACGAACCAGAGGCATACGAAAACGTCCTGGAATTCGCGGCGGAAACGTCGGAATTGCCGCAGTTCAGAGATGCGACGAACCACGTTCACTTCGTCGTGGAGAAGTAGGACACGCGGATTCCTGGCTTGCTGCCAACCAGAACAGCCGCTCAGTACCAGGTGATAGACCTATGAGGCCATATATCCACCACATTGTTTTAACGGTGAGTGACGTCAAGAAATCGACGGATTTTTACAGTAAGATTTCCGATTGGCAGATCAGGGAACAGGCGGAGAATTATACGGAATTTGTCCCCTCGGACGACCCCGGCGGAAAACACTTCCTGTTTGTCATTGGTACGGCAAGAGACTATCACATCACAGACAATGTGTTTGATCGAAATCGAATCGGCCTTGACCATTTTGCCTTTTGGGTCGAGACAGAAGAGGAATTGCAAGCCATCGAACATCGGCTTCGAGCAGAGGACATAGAAATGGAAGATGGGGGCATTACAAACGATGACTTTGGCGGGACAGCGATTTTCTGCTACGATCCGGACGGAATGAAAGTCGAGTTCCATCTTGCGTGATTGAATCGGAGGGTTTCGTCGACAAGCGATCTGCGCTGTCCACAAGAGTGTGTTATATTGAAGATTGACACCTGAGCTGCCGACCCAATTGCATGATGCTGACGCAGGACCCCGGATCAGGAAACGCAAGTGAGTCATTCCGTCCGCAGCCACCTTCGTCTTGAAGTCGATGCCTACGACGAAGCCATCCGCCAGTTCATCCCGGGCTACGAGGAAGGCCTGAACAGGATTGCCGGCGAAGTCGCCGCGATCCGACCCGCCCTGGTGCTGGATCTCGGCGCCGGAACGGGCGCCCTCGCAGAAGCGATGCTCGAGCACGAAAGCGTCGGCGCCGTGGAAGCCATCGACGTCGATCCGGAGATGCTGGACCGGGCCCGCACCCGGCTGAAGCGTTTCGGTGCCCGGGTGCGTTTCCGCGAATGTTCATTCGAGGCGCCGCTCCCCGCGTGCGACGCCGTGGCCGCCTGCCTGGCCCTGCACCATATTCCGGTGATGCAACGCAAGCGTACCCTGTACAAGCATATTTTCCGTGCGCTCCGCCCCGGAGGGGTGTTCGTGACCGCCGACGTGACGATGACCGCAGACCCGGAGGAAAGGGAGCGGTGCTACCGAATCTGGACGGCCCACCTCGTTTCGCGCGGCATCGACGAACAGCGCGCCCGCGAGCACTTCGACGAGTGGTCCTCCGAAGACACGTACTTTCCGGTCGAAGAAGAGCTCGCCGCGATGCGTGAGACAGGATTCGTTGCCGAATGCACGTGGCAGGACCCGCCCAACACGCTCCTGGTGGGACGCAGGCAATAGGGTTTCGGATCGTTCTCGATTACAAACCTGAAGTTGAGCGCTGATGAGAGAGCAACTCCTCCAATATCTGCATGTCGCCAGCAAGGCCCTGGCAAATTACGATATTGGTGAAGTCCACATTCACGAGCGCAAGCAAGTGGGCCATATAGGCTTTTCCGGTTACCGCATGGTCAAGTTCCGTGCGGACGGCGCATCCGGGAGTTGGCTCGTCACCGTGTATTATGCCAGGGGAGACGGAGACATCCATGATTATCGAACAGCAATCCGGTCCCACCTTCTCTGGCTCGAAGCCCTGGACCGCGACACCGATCTGGTCATACAGAAACCCGTCCGCAGTCTGTCAGGCGACTTCATCACCGACGTGCAGCCCGATGGCGATCGGACTTTTCTCGTCACCCTTCTCCGCTGGGTCGACGGCGAGTTGGTCTGGGACAACTACGGGGACGAGATGTTCGTCGACCTGCCATCGGAAACACTCTACAACGTCGGAACGGTCCTCGGCAAAATCCACCGGCACGGCAGTCGGTGGCCCCTTCCCGAAGGCTTCTATCGTCCCGGGAGCGAACATGAAGACCTGCAACTCGACCTGAACCGCTTGCGTCCGGCCGCGGAGGACGGACGGATCGCCACCGATGATTTCGCGGTTCTGGAACTGACTGTGCGCCAGATTATCGAGCACCTCGCGAAAATGGACGGATCACCGAAATCCCGGGGACTGCTTCACGGAGATTTCTCCTGCGGCAATTGCATCGTACATCTGGGCGGGATCCGTGCGATTGATTTCGACTGGTGTCGGTTTGGGCATTTACTGGCAGACGTTGGTTGGTGCTTCGCCGTAAATCCGATGAGTTCGACGCTATGCCAGGCTTTTCTCGACGGGTACGAAGAGCAACTCCTGTTGCCCGATAACCATTTGCGAGTCATCGAAAGCTTCCTTATCGAGTCCTATATTCGCCTGCTATCCTGGCGTACAGAGAATCCTGAAGAAGATTTCTCGACACTGCCCCGTTTCGTGGAAGGCGCCTGCCGGAAATATCTCGAAGGCGAACCGTTCGTCCTCGAGTGGATGGAGGACCTGTGAACCGGGATACACTTCCGGGCCTTTGTCGCACGACCTCCGTTGGCATAGAAATGTAGGGGCAGGTTTAAAACCTGCCCTTTCGGCCGGACCATCGGGACGTGTTCGATTTCGGCAACGAACCGTTATTCGTACGGAGGAAAATCGATGACGGCATCCGCAGTACTCTCTTTCATCCTTATTCTTCAATCCGCGATGACACCCGCATTTGCGAGTGACCGGCTAAATCCGGAGGACGATTACGGACGCGCCAGAATTGGCGGTATGAAGGGCAGAATCAAGTGGGAGTCGATGCTTCACGGCGAGGGCCTGGAGGGCTGGAAGCCAGGCAACGAAGCGGTATGGTCCCGGGAGGTAGACACCATCATTGCGAAAGCGGGCGGAAAGGATGGCGCAACCAGACTCGTGCAGGGAGACAGTACATGGTCACACTATGAGTTCAAGGTCCAGGTTACGCGGGTAAAGGGCGCAAACGTGCAGATCCGCTTCGGCATAACCGAAGAGAGCCGGGAGTATATGGTCGATTACCTCGGTGGCTGGAAGGCGCTGGCGATCAGCACCTACGAGCGCGGTAAACGCGGCGTCACCAAACTCGACGTTGTCAACCTGGTCCTCGAGCGAGGCCGGGAATTCGATCTTGTTCTGGCTGTGCGGGGACATTCCGTAACGACCTACGTAAACGGGAAGCTCGTCAATCGGTTGACGCTCGAAGCGAATCCGAAAGGAGCGGTTGCGCTGGGCACATGGGGACGTCACACCGTTGCCCAATTCAGGGACCCGAGGATTCGCCACTATAACGGACGCCCTCGAGCCGTAATCTCGAATCTGATTCAATCTAAGGAGCGCTCTATGCAAGATACGAACCCTGCCCCACGCCAGGCTTCATTTGTAGAGATAACCGGCGAGCCCAACCTGCCGGACGTGCTCCTGATCGGTGACTCGATTTCGATGGGATATACGATTCCGACTCGAGAACGTCTCAGAGGTAAGGCGAACGTCCACCGTCCATCTCGGAACTGCGGTCCGACGAACCGCGGACTCGCGGAGCTGGAAATATGGGTGGGCACTCGGAGGTGGGATGTCATCCACTTCAATTGGGGCCTGCACGACCTGAAATTTGTCGATGGCGAGGGTAGAGTCACCGACGCGGGAAAGGGCAGACATTTCACGTCTGTCGATCAATATAAGGAGAATCTGGGGAAGCTGGTTTCGAGGCTGAAGACGACGGGAGCGAAGCTGGTCTGGGCGACGACGACACCCGTGCCGGCGGGGGCCAACGGTCGGCAGAAGGGAGACGCGGCGAAATATAACGCCGTCGCGAAGAAGATCATGAATCAGCCTGGCATTACGATTAACGATCTCTATGCCTTCGCCCTGCCGCGACTGAAGGAAATCCAGCTACCGCAAAACGTACACTTTACAAAAGAGGGCTCCAGGCGTCTCGCCGATCAGGTCGCCAGAGCTATTCTGGAGCGCCTGAACGAGTGACGCCGGGATCCATCAAGGAATTGAAAACGCCAAATTCAGGAGCGGCGCCCAAATTGCCGAAAACATACCCGATTCTGGAATTCGACGAGGAACGTGAACTGTCATCGAGCCGTCGAAAGTCACCAGGCGGCGGGGAGGATGGCTGAAATCTTCCCATCAACACAAGCTGAAAATGCCAGACAGTTATCACCAGTAAAGCTCCCTTATTGAGATTCCTGGCCTGCTCGACCTCTTTCACGCCGACATGTTTAAGAACTACCTTGTCGTTACACTCCGAGACCTGCTGAGGCACAAGGGCTATACGTTTATCGTCCTTTCAGGATTGGCCCTTGGTATGGCCCCTGCGCTCATGATCGCACTCTATGTCCAATCCGAGTTGAGCTATGATCGGTTTCGACCCCATCCTGACCGGATCTACAGAATTCTCAGGGAGACACGGTGGCCGAGTGGACGCATTCAATGGTCAACAGGTCAGAAAGGCGCGCTTGCCTCGGCCCTGCGCGAAGACTTCGGAGATGTGGAAGATGCAACGCGATTCTGGGCGGTTTCCAGCTGGGTGAGTTCCGGTGACACGGGATTCAAACAGAGGTTTTGTCTCGCGGACAAGAACATCCTGGAATTCTTCGGTATCGAAGTTCTATACGGGGACCCTGAATCCGTACTTTCAGAACCGTCATCGGTTGTGCTCACACAGGAGATGGCGCAGAAATACTTCGGAATTGAGAATCCGATGGGGGAGGTCATTACGGCAGAACGCCTGTATTTTGGGAAGGTGGACCTGAAAATCACCGGGGTTCTGGCGGACATGCCCTCCAATTCTCATTTCAGGTTTGATTTCATAACAGCAACTCCGACAGATTATATTCGCAGGGAGCAACTCTGGGACGATTGGAAGAAACGCGGAATCACGACCCCTGCTCACACGTACGTACGGCTTGCAAAGGGTGTCTCCGCGTCGGCTATTGAGCGCAAATTGCCCGATTTGCTCGCCCTGCATCTGGGTGCGGACAGGGGCGAACACAAAGGCACCAAGAATCTCTATCATCTTCAATCACTAAAGCGGATTCACCTCTACTCCGGTCTCGACTATGGTTACCATCGGGGGGGAAGGGGCGATATAAGAGACTTGTATCAACTGATTACCATAGGGGCCTTTGTTCTGATCATCGCATGTATCAATTTCATGAATCTCGCAACAGCACGCGCCACAAATCGCCTTCGAGATGTCGGGATGCGAAAGGCAATGGGGGCAAAGCGTCATCAACTGATTATACAATTCCTGGGCGAGTCCGTTTTTCTATCAGGCCTGGCCATGTTGCTTGCGCTGTTCATTGCAGCGCTGTTAATGCCCGACTTCACGATGTTGATTGGCGCTGATTTACCACTGGATCTGATCGAAAATTCGACGGCGCCAATATGGCTGATTGGAATTGCCCTTTTTGCAGGGCTTCTTTCTGGCAGCTATGCTGCTTTCTTCATGTCGGGCTTTCAACCGGCGGCCGCTCTACGTGGAATTTCGAAGACCGGCTCAAGTGCCGTCTGGTGTAGACAATCGCTCGTTGTTTTACAGTTTGCGATTGCCACACTATTGATAATCTGTGCGTTCGTCGCGTATCAGCAATTGGAATTCATAAGCAAAAAAGACCTGGGTTTCGATGATGAGCACGTGTTGGTTATGCCTGTTTTCGACAATACCCAACTGATGAAAGCGGAAAAGAGCGCCCTGTCGGAAAAATACGAGATCGTTAAGCAGGAATTTCTTAAACATCCCAATGTCTTGATGGCGACAGCCTCGCGTGGAATCCCCGGCGGGCTTCGAAGCGGAAGTTATGCTCCGACTCTGACGACAGAAAACGACAGAGAGATTGAAGTTCGGATGTTTGATGTAGATGTGGACTTTATACGATTTTTCGATCTAAAGCTTGTTTCGGGCAGGTCGTTTTCAGATAGAGACGCATTGAGCTGGCGTGGCAACTCTGAGATAAGCTATATCCTGACGGAAAAAACAGCCGGAATTTTGGGATGGGAAGATCCGATCGGTGAATCATTGAGGGGAAAAGGACATTTGTCGCAAGGACGAGTCATTGGTGTGATCGAAGACTTCCATCTGGATTTGCGGCACCGGATTGAGCCGGTTGTCTTAACGGTATCCCCTGTCAGATTGAGGTATCTGTCATTGAAAGTTCGAACGGAAGCGCTAACCGAAACGATGAGCTTTCTCAAGGCAACCTGGAAGCGATTCGTCCCGGACCGACCATTCAATTATCACTTTCTCGACGAACGGATCGATTCACTGTATCGAAGGGAAGTCCGGCATGGACAGATGTTCGGAATCGGAGCGTTTCTCGCGATCTTCGTCGCGTGTCTGGGGCTGCTGGGCTATGCCTCGTTTACTGCCGAGGAACGGACGAGAGAAATCGGCATCAGAAAGGTCTCTGGAGCATCTGTAGGGTCAATCGTGGTGCTGCTCGTCAGCGACAATCTAAAGTGGGTGGTCGTTGCCAATGCGGTTGCCTGGCCGCTTGCATATTATCTTGCGTCGAATTGGCTGCAGCGATTCGCCCATCGCGTTGATCTCACTCTGGAGCCCTTCATGTTGGGTGGCTGTACCGTGTTGTTCATTGCGATGCTAACGACGGGTTATCTCGCCCTGAAGGCCGCGGCCGCGAATCCAGTCGATTCCCTAAAGTGCGAATGAAGCAGAAAACCCGAGAAGCCACGTCTATGTTCATCGATCCAAATGTCAAATCTGATGATGGCGGGATCGAACAGCAATCTCCGACAGCCTGGAGGTCTTCTCACGAGGCAGGAGGGAATCCGAATACCTGATACCATTCGAAGATCTTTCACACAGAGGACAACTGCGCCGCCTTCGTCGCCTCGCGCTCGAGGCGCTCGCGTCCTACGACCTGGGTGATTTCACGCTTCGGCCAATACAACACCGGCACAACGCCACGTTCCTGGTTCGGGCCGGGGGCTGCCGATACGTCCTGCGCGTCAACCTGCCGGGACACAGGGATCTGGCGCTCTTCCGGTCGGAGCTGCTGTGGCTGGACGCGATTGCCCGGGAGACGGACCTCGTTGTGCCCGCGCCGGTCGCGGATCGGGAAGGAAATATGCTGACGGTCGCCTCGGCGCCGGGGGTCCCGCAACCGCGAGTCTGCGCGCTGTTTCGGTGGGTGAAGGGACGCTTTGTCAGCCAGCACGACCTGACCGTGCGTCATTTGAGAATGGTCGGCCGCCTTATGGGCAGGCTGCAACGCCACGCGGAGAGATTTGTGCCGCCCGCCGGATTCACGCGCATCCGATGGGGCGCTGACGGGCTGCTCGGCGGTGTCTATGGAGGAACGATCGCCCATGCGAAAGCAGTACTCGATCCCGCAAGACGGGCCATCGTTGACCGGGCAGAATCGATCACGAGACGCGCAATGGAGCGGTTGGGAGAGGCCCCGTCCGTCTTCGGTCTGATACACGGCGATCTGCACCAGATGAACTACGTATTCCTGAAGGGCGAAGCGCGCGCTCTGGACTTTGACGACTGCGGATGGGGCTACTATCTAGGCGATATGGGTGCTACCCTCGGCCCACTGGTCAGCCGGAAGGATTTCCCCTCGCTGCGAGCCGCCTTTCTTCACGGATACAGGGATGTCCGGCGCCTCGATGCCGGCCACGAGCGAATGCTGACCTCCTTCCTGATCGCAGACCGCCTGAAGATCGCCGTCTGGATGTCCGGCCGCCTCGACAACCCGGGCCTGCGCGACGGCGTCGCGGAATTCGTACGGGACCGGGTCGACCAGATGGACGAAATGATGCGCTGGAATCCAGGAGCCTGATCTGTCGACCGCGAAAGCGGAAAGAAGCTATGCGCAATGCTTCGATAACCTACAGCGAAACCCGGGACATTCCGCTCGATGCCCTGTTGAGGCTCTACTCGGCCGTCGAATGGTCGTCCGCGAAAAAGCCGAATGAGCTTCGCGATGCGCTGATGAACTCCCACGCCCTGATGACGGCGTGGGATGGCGCCCGTCTCGTCGGGCTGGGCAATGCCATCTCGGACGGGCATCTCGTTGTCTATTATCCGCACCTGCTGGTGGATCCCGAATATCAGGGTCAAGGTATCGGATCGGAATTGATGAGAAGATTGAAGGCTATATACGAAGGCTTCCACCAGCACGTGCTGATTGCGGATGGAAGGGCGATCGATTTCTACGAAAAGTGCGGTTTCACCAGGGCAGGCAAAACAGAACCGATGTGGATCTACTCGGGTAAGGATCACTAGTAGAGAGCACTCGATATGGATGGCCTGAACGGCTTCGGCCGTTGAACCGAATTCCACGCCTGGAGAGACAAGATGATACCCCGTGTAATTGAGGCCCGAAAGGTGTCTGGGACCCGAAAGAAACTGGGGGAGGCCCTCGTCGTGGTGGGCGGGCTGGTCTTTGGCGCCAATGTCGTGCTGATCGCGCAGATGTTCAATCTGCACGGCGAACCATACGGGGCCTTCGGGATCTGGGCGATCGGCACGGGTGTCATCGCGTTTGCGACGATGAGCGGGCCCTGCATGTTTCTGGCGTGCATCACGAGCTTTGCCTGGTTCGTCGGCTATACCGAGGGGAACCCGCATTCATTTTGCTGGTATCCTCTCGTGATCGGGGTCGCGGGTCTTCCGTTTCTGAAGCGTTCCAGCAATTCGGCCTTCACCGGCGTCATTCTGGCGGCAGGGGCGGCAATTCCGGTTTGTGCGGGCTTCGACAGCGGCGAAGCCTGGCCGGCCGTTCTGGCCGTTTCGGTAATCGCCGCATCGCTCTACGGCTTGGGTCTCCAGCTGCAAACGACCGAACCGGCACGGCTCATGGGGGTCATTGCGAGAACTCTCGGGATGGCCGGGATTCTGCTGCTGGCTTACATGATGTCGTTTCGGGAAGTCGCGATGGAACTTATGGAACGCCCGTGGCAGTCCACCGGGTTTTTGTGGACAGTACCGTTCGGGCTGGTTTGTGTGGCCGGCATTGCTGTCTGGATATCGGTGATTCGGAAGCCTCCAGAGAGGAACGATCTGAGACACCGCTCGAAAGCGGTCCTTCTTGCCGGCGTCCTGCTGGCTTGCGGCACGTTGACGATGCAGCCCGTCGGATTTACTCTCGCAGCTCACCTGGCCGTCGCCGCAATCGGGATCAGCCTGCTCTATACCGCGGTCAAGATCCATCGCAGGATATCTTTCTGGACGGGTCTGTTGCTTCTGGCATGGGTCATCTTCCAGAACTTTATTCAGTGGGATACCAATCTGCTTCTCAAGTCATTCGTCTTCATCGCCTGCGGAATCGGGGTGATTCTGGGAGGGATCCGGTTCGAGCGGCATCTCAAGCAGGGGGGCGCGGACGATGGCTAAGAGATACGTCTGGTTTGCCGCCGCGCTGCTCGTGCAGATCGGCATCCTGGCCGCGTTGCCCCTGGGCCGGGAAGAGTCGGGAAGAAGGATATGGCTTTCCGCGAAGGTTACGAATCTTCGGGATGTGATGAGAGGATCGGGTATCCGACTCGACTACAACGTCGCACGGCTAACAGTTCGTCAAAAGCGGGGTGAGACAGTCTACCTCACACTGAGCATGCAGCCGGATTCCACGTGGACCGTAAATCGAACGTCCAGGGAAAAGCCTCAAGAGCTATCGGCGGAGAACGTATTGATCCGCGGCAAATCGGCCCGTCGCAATATGCCCGTTCACGTCTTGCTGCGAAAGAAGCCGACGGGCGAGTGGGTGGCGGATTCGGTGGCGACCGGACACGCGGAAAAGCCCTTTGGAGCCCTGGGAAAGGAAGAAGCCGTCGCGTGGGCGTCTATATGGCAGGAATTCGTGGACTTCGGAATCTCCTACTGCGACGTTCCGGAGCAGCAACGCGAGCGGATTATCGAAGATATCCGGAAGTATCCCGGGGATTTCGCCGCGCTCGTACAGGTCGACCCGAATGGTCGCGCGTCGCTTCTGGGATTTCGGATCAGGGATCGGGAGCACGAATTCTAGCCTTCCTTCCCTACTCGCAATCCCCGTAGCTGTAGACGTGGGAGCCGCTTCCAAAGTAGATGCGTCCGTTCAGCCAGTCCCCGCCGAAGCTGACAGGTACCGGAGACGCGACCAGCATGGTGAGGCTGTGGTCTGACGGGTTGACGCGGACGATTCCCCTGACGAAGAGCATGTAGACGCTGCCGGCCGGCGTGGTCACGAAGACGCGGGGGCCCTGCTGTCTGGCCGTCAGCCCGAAGCTTTCCGCGGTACGTTCGCTGCGAATGACCTCCCTGGAATCGGGATCGAACGCAAAGAATCGTTCCTGGTCTACAACCCCATAGACGAGTCCGTCCCGAGCGAGGCAGAGATCCGTGTACGATTGTGCACCGGCAAAAACGGCCTCCCGCCAGAGGACCCGCCTGGTATTCAGGTCCATCAGGTAGAGTTCGGCTTCTTGCGCCTTTTGCTCGCCGCCGGTTCCCGGATTGGTGGTGGAGCCGCCCAGGAGGTTGCCGTCCGTAAGGGCGATAAGGCTCATCGTGCTGTGATCGGGGAGAATATCGGTGTGTTCGAGCAGGACGCGCGCCCCGGTTTCCCGGTCCCAGAACAGCAGCCCGCCGCCCGTGCGGCCGTAGTCCGGCGTGCCCGCCAGGATCACCGTCTTCCCGTCGGGATGGGCAAGCAGCGTATGGGGACGGTTGATGGCGGGTTTACATTCGGTCAGGAAACGCGGATTGGAGCCGGGGTTGTCCTTTTCCGTAGGCACCCACGTGCTGGCGGGATCCCATTCCAGCAGAATGCCGCCAGTATAACCGCCGGCAAAAAAACGGTCCGTCTGCCTGGTGACCGTGTTCCACTGGCCGAGGTTGGGACGGTTGATCCAGCTGTCCGAATCGGGATTGTAGCAGAAGAAGCGCGCTGGAAACGTGGTGCCCCCGCAGATCGTGTTGTCGGGCGCCGCGGCCAGGCCCATCACGTGGGCGCCTTCGGTCGTGTATTCAAAGCCGACTTCATCGATTTCATCGGAATCTGGATCTTCAACCGACAGCGTACGCGTCTCCAGATCGCAAGCCACGATGCGTTTTCCGTCCGGGAAGTCCCGGTGGAAGAGTCCCTGGCTGCCCGTTACGACCGGTTTTTCGTTCTGTTTCTCGATCGTCCCGACCGGCCTTCGCGCGCCTTTGTAGAGTTCGAGCCAGCCTGTGGCGTTGTCCCCGCTATGTCCGTAGACCTTCCCGTTGAGGTCGCGATAGACGTGGCCGCTACCGTGGACGCGTTCGTCGTTCGACAACACGGGCTCCACGGCCCCCGAGTCCGGCTCCAGGCAGATAATCTGGCTGGCAGTGCTGCCGATACCGAAATAGATCCATCCCGCGTCGTCCGCCGCAACCGAACGCGGATATTGCCGCCAGTTCTGTTTATAGACGTGGCCGTAGTCCCTGAAGGCGCCAGTACGGGGATCGTAACACACAACGCCGCTGTCCGGGTGGGTGGCCGCCCAGATGCGGCCGCCATCGTCTTCGGTCATGCCCATGGCCATCTGCGGTACGGTCTCGTGGCAGAACGTAAACGCCCGTTCGACGGGGTCGAAGGCCAGGAAGTGGCTGTGAAAATGGGTGCAGAAGAGGTTGCCGCTGGTGAGAATTGACGAAAACGGACACGCGTTGAAGTCATCGCCCGGAGGAAAAGGGAGGGGGTACTGTTCGCTGGCGCCGGTTTCCGCGTCGATCAGCAGAAGGCCGTAGCAGCCCCTGCGATCGTACAACCAGAGCAGGACCACGTTCCGGCCCTCACCGTCCACGGTGGCGACAAGCCCCCGGCTGTTGGCGATGTCGGTCGCGACGCCGTGGTGGCGGAACCCGTTGCCCAGATCCTTTGACGCTTGCATTGGCGGTTTCTCCTCGTTATGCGACGCAAAATCGACTTCCCGAATGTCCGAAAATCGGCAACGGCATCACGCCGCGTCCGAAAGCGTTCGTTCCATTTCTTTTCGGAGGCGGAGAACGTCGCTGTCTTCGTCGAGTTCCACGTCGGTTCTCGGGAGCCGGTCGATGCCGCAGGGCGGGAAGTTCAGACCCTCCGGCTGTGGTTCGAGTCCCGTGGCATTCGAGACGGCGGCCATCTCAATGGCCGATTTCGTTCCGTCCAGGAAAGAATTGAACATCCGCGGGTTCATCCCGCCGCGCGACGCGGTTTCCGCATCGATTCCGTAGTGGTCCCACACCGTATCGGGCGTGGATGCGTGATACACGGGCCGATGTTTCGTACCCTTTCCCGCGCACACCACTTCGAATCCGTTGGTACGCGCCCAGTCCACGAGTTCGCAGATCAGGGCGGGCTGGTCGCCGATGTGAACCTCGCGCGTTTTGCATCGGGTACCCTGAAGTTCGATGCGTCGTACCAGCCTAGACGCCTCTTATTTACCACTTTCGAAGCAAGTGCCCATGTCTTCCAGAAACTGCTCCGGGTTGACCCTTCGATACCGTTCCACGCAAAAATGGCCGTTTCGTGATTCATTCTCATCGTCCGACACGGGCAGACGTTCCGCCGACAGACCCTCGAGTTGTGAAAGCCGCCATACGCTTTGTTTCGCGACCTGTTCCGCGTTCGAATTGCCGCGAATCTCGATATTGGGCTCGATCGTTCGGTAATAGAACACCGCTTTGAGGCGGGTCCGCATGATCTTGAACGCGTACTCGGGCAGCTTGCCTTCACCTTCGCCGGGGACAAACGACTCGGGCCAGAACAGGCGGTTGATGTGGAGATCGAAAGCGCTCTTGAGTGCGCCGTACACGCTGCCGTCGGACGGAACCCACTGGGAGTCCGGCCACACGTCCAGGTTACCCCACGGCCACCCCAGACGATCCCTGTCCAGGCGAAGGCGTCTGCTTCCCGAATTGACCCCTTCCGCCGAAATGTCGAGAATGGCGAAGTGCTGGGGATAGATGAAGAAGTCGTCCGTCCGGGCGCGCCAGGCGTCGTAAAAGGCCGTGGTCAGGGCCAGAATCGCATGCGAGGTGTGGATGATGCCGTCTTCCAGAAACGGAGAGACGACGCCCGTGCGGTCCGACTCATGGTAATCGGGACAGAAGGATTCGAAGGGCACGCGTCGAAAACCGTTCCCGTCCCGTTGCCGGTATTCGAAATCCCGGGCGGAAAGTACCTGACTGGTATGCATTTCGGGCAACCTCGAGTATTGTGATGAACCGAATCGGCGCGACCTGCCGGCAGGTCTTTCGCACGCGTCGCGGGTCAGGGAGACCTCCGCTCAAACCTCGCCCTGGGAAACCGCGTTGTCGCGCGCGTCCCGGATCCGGCCCCTCCGTACGACCGACTTCATGGATCGATACATCGCGTAGATGGAGATCAGCGCCCAGACCAGGGCGATCGGATAGGCCAGGACCGGCGCATCCCAGTGCCGGGCGAGAATGCCGGCGTCGGTGCGTTCGGCATATTGCCAGAGGTCGGTCCGGAAATCGTAGAGGCTATAGAGACAGAGCATCACGCCGACCCACGTGGCTACCCACCGCGCAACCCTGGGGAGCAGGATCGCCGGCACCAGAAGCATGAAGCCGCTCGCGAGTCCGAACAGGAAATCGATGCTGCCGAACGGGGTATAACGCACCGCCATCCCTATAGAGAGAAAGCCGATTCCGGCAAGCAGAATCCGCTGCAGCAGCGGCCAGGAACTGACGTAGATGAAAAAAGCGCCCAGAAAAGCGGATCCCACGTGACCTGCAGAGGCGATGATCGGAAAGATACCGCCCCGGCTTTGCGCGTGGCCGGATTCGTCCCAGTTGATGCGGACTTCAAGGACTTCGCCTCCCGTAGCCAGGGTGGCCGCAGCGTGGCCCATTTCGTGGATGAGCACCATGAAGACCCGGAACGGTTTGACGTAGGGCGTGTCCCAGAACACCAGGGCGACAATGGCGCAGGCGATCGCGGGCCAGAATTGTTTGAGTGTATTCAACATTTCAACTGGCGGTACTTGTTGACGATTCTGAGGTTGGTGTTTCCCGACGCCACATCGATAAACTTGACGAGCAGGGATACCCGGTTCGCTTCGTCAAGCAGATTCCAGTAAAAATCGCGGGTCGTTTCGATACCGTCATGCAGCTCGACGGCATACGGTTCGCCGGCAAATGCCGGCGGGGGGTCTCCGTCGTCCGAGTATGTCGTGATGCAATGGCCGATTCCGGGTATGGCCGTTGCGTAGCTGAAGTACTGTCTGGACGCGGATTCGCCGTACCCGGCGAGGGCTTTGAGAATGCCGATCCTGTAGGCGGCGCCGGAATCGTTAAGGTCAACGATGCCGGCGATGCGCGGCGTGAAGATGGGAGGATCGGGTTCGAACGTCCGCGTGTTCAGGGCGGATTCGAAGGAGCCGCCGTTCTGCATCCCGTTGAAAATGGTGTCCGTATGGTCGCCGTTGGAAACGATGTGACGGGCATTCAGGACTCTGATCGGGCGATAAACGACGAGGCTCGGGTTTTCCGGCACGGACTCGTCGAAGGCCCGGGTCCTCACGGTCTCGTTCTCGGCGACGAAGACCCGGTCCCGGCTGCCCGCGCTCCTGCCCATGATCCAGTAGACCTGGACGAAGTGCCTGGCGTCGGGCGTCTGGCCGATAATGATGCCCCGTCCCGGATATCGCGAGTTCCGGAGTGCGTCGAGGTTGGTTTCAACGGCCTTTTCCAATTCGCGTCTCTCCTCCGTAGTCCCATCAGGCTTTTATTCGACCAGCGCGTTGTAGACTGCTCGTGAAAGCGCCGCGAGGCTGAGGTCGAAGGCCATCCGGTCCCGGCACGTGACGTGTTTGGCCATGATGGCGATGGTATACGGTCCGGTGGGCGAAAAGACGATGCCCGCGTCGGCGCGCACGCCCAGATAAAATCCCGTCTTGTGCGCAACCGTGGTCCCTGCGGGCAGCGCGTAGGGGATCACGGTCCTGAGTTGCTGTCGCTTCAGGATATCCAGTGCGCCCTTGCGGGACGTGGACGACAGGATATCACCCGAATAAAGCAGTTCGAGGAGTCTGCACAGATCGGCCGGAGAGGAAACGTCGGACCGGTCGGGATCGTAACCCGCTCCGTCGTGGACGTATTCCTCATTGAACAGCCGTTGGGCGCAGAGGTCGCAGGTATGGTCGGCATTCTCCGGGTCGAGACCGACGACGCTGAAGAGCAGTTGCCTGACCGTCATCGGGATGCGGGTCTGATGGAGTCCGAGTTCCCGCATCGTGTTGTCGAGATTGTCGCGGCCGACCAGATCATAGAGAATATCCGTCGCGGTGTTGTCGCTGATGATAATCATCAGCATGGCCAGATCGTGCACCGTGGGGTTGATACCCGCTGTCATTTCCTTGAGGATGCCCGATCCGGGCACGCGAAGGCTGTCGGTGAGCTCGACGCGCCGGTTCAGGTCGATAACGCCGCGGTCAACCTGCCTGTAGAGTTCCACCAGGACGGGGACCTTCAGCGTGCTGGCGGTGAAGAACACGTCGTCCGCATTGTGTTGAATCTCGCGGCCGGTTTCCAGGTGCCGGGCCAACACGCCTACGGTCGCTTCGATTCCGGATATTGCAGTTTCGATAGATGTCATTTCGGGTGACCAAATTGGGTTACGGAAACCGTTCCCGCGTCCACATTCAAGATCACGCACACGGTGCCAGAGCGCCCACGTCGTCAGATCGCTCGCACCCGCCATTGAGAAATAAATCTCGACACGCTCCGGATCGCACAGACCGGCTTATTTCCACTTGCAATAGTATCTTCGGCGTTCTTTTGCCTTGCCGTCTGCGGCAGCATCGACTTCGAAATCGTAGTATCGCGCTACTCCTTCCGGCGAAAGCGTTATTGCATATTTCCCGCCGTCGAAATCCCAACGCCGGTTGATACCTTCAACTCTATATGTGGCTGCATGTCTGACACCGGCAACCCAGACGTTGCCGACTTTTTCGCCGGTCTCCAAGGTGCGATACTGCAACATGAACGCCCACCGCTCGCTGCTACCATAGTAGCAATACCAGGTTGGATATTTCGGTCGCGTTTGATTGATGGAAGCACACCCAAGAGCGAAAAACAATCCAATACTCGCAACGACTGCCCAATGTCTCATGCTCTCTCCCCTTCGTGTTAAACCGACCGCTGGTGGTTGCGGGGCGGCCCTCTTCCCTCTGCCGTCTACCGTCTACTCCCGTGTTTTTGCGTCTACTCGATTCAGGATATCTCCATGGAAAGCGCCAGCGCTTTCAATTCCCCGTAGCGCCGGGTCTCATACGCCGGCAACTGGCTTTCGCGCAGATCAAACCCGAACGCGCGTTTGCTGAGCACGATGATCGGCGGCGCCTGGACGCGCTTGAAGTAGTTGATCCGCACCTGCCGCGCGATCCACTCCAGGTCTTCAATCCAGCTGTTTACGTCGGGAAACCACGCGCGGAATTTCTCCCTGTCACTCCACCCGATCTCGTCCAAGAGAATTCCGTTCACGAACCATTGCAGAAAATCCACCGGGTCTTTCCGGTATTCGATGATCTGGCGAAGCATGGCATCGTGGTAACCGTATTTGATAGGGTCGCCAAGGCCCCGGGTTACGTCCTGGGCCTCTGAAAGTTCCGCGCTGGGCGCCGTCTCCCCGCTGATCAGGTTATCCGGAATGACCGCCCTGCCGAACACCTCTTCGTTCAGGAACCGTGCCAGTTGCAGCACCTGGACCTTATAGAGGTCCGCGATCGGGGCCACGGCGCCGTTCACGTCTCCGTAGAGCGTGGCATAGCCCAGCGCCGTCTCGGTCTTGTTGCCGTTGTTTGTGAAGACCAGCCCGAATCTGGCGGCCAGTCCGGCCAGAATATCCGCGCCACGGATGCGCGCCTGAAGGTTCTCGTCCACAAGGCGGGTATAGACGCCCGTGGCGCTGGAAAAACTCACGCCTTTGATTTTATCGGACAGGTACTCGTACAGGTCCTGGATCGGGCAACTCAGGTAATCCACCTCGAGCGTCCGGCAGACATGCCGAGCGTTTTTCTGCGTAATGGACGAATTGAACCGTGTGGGCATATTTACCGCGAACACCCGCTCAGCCCCGAACGCCTGCGCGAGCATGGATACCGCGACGCTCGAGTCGATGCCTCCGCTGACGCCAACCAGAAACCGGTTCTCCCTCTCGCGGACATCGTCCAGATGCCGCATTCCGGTCAGGATGGCATCGTAGATCGCGGCCATTTCGTCCTGCGAAGCGGCGGGCGGGTCTCCGCCGCGGCTCAGGACCATCTGCTCCTGCCAGGGGCTCGCCCGGCGCAGGATTTCGCCGTCAGGGGAATAGACCGTCGTATCGCCGTCGAAGACGATGATGTTCTTTCCGTTGTTCTGCGCGCCCACCTGATTGACGTAGAAGACAGGGATGGGAGAACGCCGCAGAATATCCGTGACGACCCGGTTTCGCTTTGCGTTCTTCTGCCACGTCCATGGGGACGAGGACAGATTGAACAGCGCCTGCGCCCCCCGGTCGTGGAAGACGCGCAGCGTATCCAGAATCTCTTCCCTATAGCTGTAGTCCCGGCACCAGATATCTTCGCAGAGTTGCACGCCGAACCGGAACGTCCGGCCATCCCTCAGGCGGACCTCGAATGGCACGGTCCAGTCGTAGACGGATTTCCCGCGGGCATCGGCCTGTTTGCGAAGCGAGTAGAAATGGCGGTCGTCGTCGAAGAACCGGTAGTTCGGATGCAGCGTCTTGGGCTGAACGCCCGCGGGAAGTCCTGCCGGGACGTTTTTCCGTGCCACGTAGCCGCCGTTGGCGCAGACATGGACGGCATTGTACTTTCGTATCCGGCCGTCTTCGCCGATCTTCGCGCGATCCACCGCCACGTTCCCGAAAAGTACGGCAATATCATGACTGGCCTCGCGGATGGTCTCGCTGTAAGCCGCGAAGTCCTCGACGAGCGCGTCCACCTCCCACAGGTCGCCCAGGATGTAGCCCGATATGCAAAGTTCCGAAAAGACGATCAGTTCCGCGCCGGCCGCCCTGGCATTGTCGATGTAACGCAGCATGGTCTCGACGTTCAGGTCCGGCCGCGCCGGCTTCACGTCCATCTGGACCAGGGCGATTTCGGGCAACGCGTCAGTCATGTCTGCCGAGCCAGGGATGCACGAAGGGTTTGGCGTTTCAGATTCTACGAGATGCCGAGGGACCGCCTCACGGCGGCGTGGATCCGGTCTTCGGTTTCGGCCACGTATGGTCCCGTCCGTTTCCAGTACTGCTGGCTGGCCCACACTTCGTAGCCGCCCTCGGGGATCTGGCGCCTGACGGGAACGTAGCCGACGATGTCGTTGGTGTACGCCAGGACCATTACGTTGTCTACGCGCGAACCCAGTTCCCGTTTCAGCCGCAGCCCGTGCTCCACCGTCATTTCCCCCGCGAGCGTGACCAGCGCCAGGGCGTTTCCGAAACGCACGGTCTGAATTTCAAAGGGAATATTGGTGACAACCGGCGCGTTGTTTTCGACGCTATCCAGCAGATGCCGGGCCCACGCCTGAATGTACCCCTGGTCGGCCTTCAGTCCCGCTCTCACGAGATCCATGTCGATCGGTTCGGTATCCAGCCCGATAACGTCCTGTCTGACGGAAACCGGACCGGTTACCTGATCGAGCCCGCCCGAAGCGAGGACCCGGACCACGGATTCCCCCAGCAGAACGCCGATGTCGCGGATTTCCTGGATGTTTCTCTGTATGAAACGGTCCTCGGCGGGGTCGACCGGTCGCGTCTTCTGGTCTCCGGCGCAGCCCTGTAGAAAGAAAGCGGTGACGCCGGGGCGCATGGCCTCCACGTGGTCATACGCGTAACAGACGTAGTCGCCGCCGATGAGCGTGCCGCTCCGGCTGGTGGGATGGCACGCATAGCTGAAAATGACGCTGCGAAGTTCGCCCTCGGGAGATTCGACGGCCAGCACCGGCGCCTCGTGGTCGTGGGGCGCGCCGGGACCGGGTTTCCACTCCACGCCGCCCTTTCCATCGGATTTACGGCGGGATACGGCGATATCGCAGTGCCCATTCCCGAACCGAAGGTGGGCCGGCGACCGGGTCTCCCATGCGGTTTTCGCGCAACGGGTGACGCTGTCCAGGAGTCGCTCGATATAGTCCTCATCAAGGTCGCCGTGGCGATGCCGGTCCATTTCCCGGATGCACGGGCCGCAGTGGGTATGCGATCCGCTCAGGACGATGTTGGCAGGAACGACACCGGTCAGTGCCGAGACGCGGGACCGGACCTCTTCGGTGTGTTCGTAGAAACCCAGGATTTCAGCGCTTGCGATGATGAGCGGTTCGTTGCCGTCGTCTATCGCGATGGCGTTGGCTTTCAGAGGATGGTAGACGGCTGTGGAGGGTTCCGTGCGGGCGGCGAACCCGGCAAGATAGATCCCGACCGGCGGCGTGATGTCTTCACCGCCCACTCCGATGAGGTACGTATCGCTGGACATCGTCATTCAATTTGCTCCCTGTCTATAAATGGACTGCCTGTTCTTTGCGCGCGGACTCTACGATAGCCAGGCCCACGCGCAGGGCATTGCGCGCCTCCCGCAATGTGCCGTGCGCCGGATTTCGACGTCCGATAACGCAGTCCGCGAAATGGGTGAGTTCCTGCTCCAGCGCACCGACGATTCTGCCGTGGACTTCAGACGAGAGATAGAGGTCCGGGCTGGACGTCGCTTCGCCGGTCCAGATCCAGGCGGCGTCGTTGGGCTCGGAGATGTGGGCCGTCCCGTCCGTGCCCACCACTTCCAGGCCCGCGTCGGACCAGTAGAGCCGCCGGTCCGGCATGAAAAAACTCTGTTCGATCACGCCGATGAGACCGCTTTCGAACGTGAGCATGGCCCACCAGGAATCCGGGCGACCCGGTTCCGCCATGCTGCGGGTCCTCGCATACACTTCCCGGACTTCCTCACCTGCCATCCACAGCAGCTGGTCGATGGTATGTATTCCCGGTTGAATGACCAGGGGATAGGGCTTGAAACGCGGCGCATCCAGAATGCCGCGCCAGATGTTCCGGCGGCCGTAGATGGAGACGAGTTCTCCCAGTTCGCCCGCGTCGATCTTCTGTTTGACATTCGCGCGCCTGACGTCGAAGCGCTCCAGGAAGCCGACCATGAATACGGCGCCGCTTTCTTCCGCCTCTTCGATAAGCCGTTCGTTCTCATCCAGACTGTCTGTCAGCAGGATTTCGCTGAAAACGTGTTTGCGTAATCGAAGCGCGGCGAGGGCGATTTCGGTGTGCCGGTCCACTTCGGTGACGATGTCGATTGCATCGACGTCGGGATCCCGAATCAGGTCGCGATAATCGGTATAGCGCCCGGGTACGTTGTATTCGACGGCGACGCTGCCCACGCGCTCCACCGAACGGGAGCAGACCGCGGTGAGTTCGACGTGCGGCAGCTGAGCGAGGACGCGGGCGTGCTGGACGCCGAAGCGTCCCAGTCCGATGACTCCGATTCTGGCGCGGTTCATCTTTCAATTAGCTCGACCACAACCCTGCCCGTCTGTTTGCCCTGCAGGATGCGCTGGAACTCAGGTTCGAGGGTTTCGAGCGTACGTTCGGTTACCAGGTCGTCCGTTGCATCGATCTTCCAGGGGCCGGCGATTTTCTCCCACAGGTACTTCCTTTCCGGCATGGGACATTCGGCGGAGTCGATCCCCTGCAGGCTGACGCCCCGCAGGATGAACGGGTACACGCTCAAGTTCAGGTCCGCGGAAGCAACGAGGCCGCAGCACGTGACGAGTCCCCTGCTCCTTGTCGACTTGAGGGCGGTTGCCAGGATATTGCCTCCGACGGTATCCACAACCCCGGCCCAGCGTTCCGCCAGCAGCGGACGCCTGCCTTCATCGTCAACCGCGTTTCGATGCACGACCGCGTTCGCCCCGAGGCCGAGCAGGAAGCGCTCCCGATCCGGCTTGCCGGTGGCCGCGACAACGGTGTAGCCCACGCGGGAGAGGACGGCGACGGCCAAGCTGCCGACGCCCCCCGTAGCGCCGGTGACGAGTATCTCGCCGCTGCCGGGAGCAACGCCGTGGCGTTCCAGCCTGTGGAGCGACATGGCGGCGGTAAATCCGGCCGTGCCGTAGACCATCGACTCGCGAAGGGTAAGGCCATGGGGAAGCGGGACGACCCATCCGGCAGGCACGCGGATGTATTGGCCGTATCCGCCCGGCGTGTTGGCGCCGAGATCGTAGCTTGTGACGATGACTTCATCGCCAGGGGTAAAACGTCCGTCGGAGCTCTCCTCGACAAGGCCTGCCGCGTCTATGCCCGGCGTATGCGGATAGCGCCGGGTGACGCCCGGGTGTCCGGTGGCCGACAGCGCATCCTTGTAGTTCAGCGAGGAGTAGTGCACCCTGATCAGCACGTCGCCTTCGGGAAGTGTATCGACGGATCGGCGTACTACCCTGCGGATATAGCCGTCATTCTCCTGGCTCACGACCAGGCATTTGAATTCACTCGCGGACATTGTACGTTCCCGGCTTCCTCCTGTCGGTACTGGTGCTATTTCGATTGCGCGATCGAAGCGCTGCCAACTTCTCAGGACATGAACCGTGTGATCCGATAGGCGTCCAGTTCTATTGGCAGGTCATTACCCATGATGAGGTCGGCGATGAGCTTGCCGCTGTAAGGCCCCAGTTGCAGGCCCGTGGGCCCATGCCCGGTTGCCAGCCAGACGTTTTTCCTGCCGGGAACCGGACCCAGCACGGGCAGGAGATCCTGAGTGTACGGCCGCAGACCGACCCGGATTTCGCGAATCTCCGCCGCGGCCAGCCCGGGCGCCACCCGCAGCGCCTCGCCGAGCACCTCCCGCACGCCGGCGACGGTAGTACGGGGGTCAAAACCCGATCCGGTTTCCCGTGTGGCGCCCACCACCACCCGGTTGTCCGGCCAGGGCACCATATAGTGGCCGCGAACGGCGCTGACGATTGTCCAGGACGCCGTATCGGCGGCCGGAGGCAATCCCAGGTGGATGATCTGACCGCGCTGCGGCTCCACCGGGATCTGGACCCCCAGCTGAAGGCCGAACGCGTGCGACCACGCGCCGCCTGCGATGACGACGTCGCCAGCCGAAATGGTCTCTCCTTCCGTGATGACCCCGGTCACCGTATGGTTGTCCATACACAAGCCCTCGACGCCCGTTTCGCTGACGGTGAGCCCGCGGGCTTCCGCGGCGCGGCGAAGCGCGCCCGTCAACAGCCGGCCGTCGACACGGGCCGCGTTACGGTAGTAAATGGCGCCCTGCACGTCGGCAAGCGCCGGAAACCGGTTGCGGGCTTCTTCGGACGTTATCTCGCCGAGGTCCTCCTCGGAGGGCTTTCCCCGGCGATTACGGCGGTCGAAAATGTGCCGGCGGGTGATGTCGAACGGTTCCAGTTCGTCATCGGAAACGGCGACGATCATCATGCCGCATACGGCGAAGCCGGTTTCCCCAGGCTGTTCGGCCTCGAGATTCTCGATCAGTCCCGGATAGTATTCGACGGCAAGGGAGGCCAGGCGCTGCCAGGGGTCCGGGTCCCGCGTGTTGGTGGCGGGAGACAGAATGCCCGCACCGGCATCCGTGGCGCGACCCGTGTCCTTTCGGTCCACGAGCAGTGTCCTCGCGCCGGCGTGGACGAGATGCCAGGCGGTGGACATCCCTACGATTCCCCCGCCGATCACGATCGCGTCATAGCTCATCCTAAACCCGTTGTCTGTTGGGAGTTACTATACGAAATTTCGGAAGAGAACGTGCCGCAAGGCGCCTTTCGGACGATTGGTCGGTTTTCTTACAGCGCCATCCGGTCGATCGTCTCCATCTCGGCTTCGGACAGGGTCCAGTCGAAGACATCCAGATTGGCGCGGAGGTGTTGTTCCGAACTGGCCTTCGGGATGACGTTCATGCCCTTCTGGATCAGCCATCTGAGCGCGACGTGCGCGGACGTCCTGTTGTGGCTGCTGGCGATGGTCGTCAGGACGGGATCCTCCAGGATGTTCCTTTTGCCCAATGGCGAGTAGGCCGTGACGACGACGTCGTGTTCCAGGCACCACTGGAGTACGTCGCGTTGCTCATAACCCGGATGATACTTGATCTGGTTCACGCTGATCGGCGCTTTTGAAACGGAAAACGCCTCCCGCATCTGCTCAACGGAAAAATTGCTGACGCCAATGCTTCTGGCCTTGCCCGCGTCGAAGATTGCGTTGAACGCGCCGATGGTCTCTTCCATGGGCACGTCAGGGGGCGGCCAGTGTACCAGGAGCAGATCCACGTAATCCATCTGGAGATATTGAAGATTCTCCTCCGCCTGATTGATGGCAACGTCGTACTGCAGGTAGTCTTGACCGACTTTGGTCGTGATGAACAGCTCAGACCGGTCGACGCCGGCCTCCTTTAGCGCTTCGCCGATCTCGCGCTGGTTCCCGTAGATCCAGGCCGTATCGAAGTGAGTGTAACCAAGCTCGAGAGCCTGTTTGATCACCCGCTTGCACTGTTCGCCCTTCAGCGGATAGGTGCCGTGGCCAACCACCGGCATCGTGTGGCCGGAAAGCAGGGGCAGGGATTCCATGTTCGACTCCGTGGTGTCGGTGTCATCACCGGTTTAAATTTGGCAAATGCACCGGATTAAAATTGGACACAATAGCGTAACGTCATCGCAGGTTGACAAGTCGACGCTGCCAGGCATAAAAAACGCGTGACCACGGCACGTAACTTACGAAGAAAAACGTATAGACGGCAAGTTGTAACAGAGCCGGGGACAACGGACGGGATGCCCGCCTTCAGGAAGGAGTTACGATATTCGGACGGTTGTAGGTGTCGGGTTCGTCGCGGAGGGTGTAACCCATGTCCTCCAGCCGGTATTGGGGGCGGTAGTTGAGGCCTTTCTCCGCTCTGGAGAGGTCCCACCGGCGCCTTCTGCTTTCACCGACAAGGGTGACAATTTCGAAACCGACGTCCGGTGCGGTCAGGGCGAGCTTATAGGCCTGGATGAGGTCGGGGAAGGCGAGCCACTGGGGCAGAATTGATGAATTCGAGAGCTTCGGGTCGTCGATATCGAACGGTTTGGGGATGCGCAGACAGAGTGTGGAAATGCCGTGCACGTCCGCGTAGTATTCAGCGATTTATTCGCCCATATACTTAGTAAGGGCGTAGGTCCCTACGTGTTTCGCCGGCGCGTCGCCGTCGACCCACTGCGGCGGAGGATAGCCCCAGACAACCGTCAGGCTGCTGGTGTAGATCACTCGCTTAAGCCGGTGACGTCGTGCGGCTTTGAAAAGGTTATACGTTCCCTTGACGTTGACATCCATCCGCTGGCTGTTGAAGGCGTCCTCTTCGTAGTCACCCTCCCTTCCGGTGGCGATGGCAAGATGGATGGCCACGTCCATCCCCTCCGCGGCTTCGCATACCTGGTCGATATCCGTCACGTCCACTTGACGCCAGCGGGAATCGGCCGGAAAATCACGCCGGCTCAACAGCCGCAACTCGTGTTCGCCCTCGAGTGCAGGGACCAGCCACCTGCCAATGACGCCCGTGGCGCCGGTGATGAGGATTTTGATGGCAGGATCGGAAAATTAGACAGCAACGGACGGACGTCCGCGATGGTAGGATTAAGTCGGGGATGGAAAGTTCAGCAACTTTGAGTAATGGACCGATTAACGTTAGAGCGGGGAATTACGTCATCGTGGATTCATACTTTGTCGTCGTCATTTGGAGTTGGTCCTCAACGTGTCGAATTACTCAAGCGCTTCGAGTTTGTTTCGAAGCTCTCGCTCGAACACTTCGCGGCGAATTGTCTCCGCCGCAAGCAGTTTGCTGCTGGTGTCTTCCAAAGTCAGGACTTCCCAGTGACCGCGTGAAAGTGCAAAGTACCCGTCCTCATTTCGCGTGAGTTCAGGGACGAGCCAGATAATGTCGCCATCGTTGAGGTCTCGACTCGGTGCAGCGCTCGGGCCTCCGATCGATTCGAAAAACGGGCGATCGACAGCAACGGCAATTTTCGATCCCCATCTCCGAAGTGTCGGAACCTTGATCTGTAGTTGAGGCATCAGACGCTTTGCGCTCGAAGTGCGCCAATCTGGCCGACGTACAGAATCTGGGTAGGGTGGCTGTCGATGATCATCATCGCGCAGGATTGAGAAATCCGAATCCATGCCTGGACCTGAAAAATAGACTGCCTGGATTTCCAAGCCATACCAATTGAGGCTACCATTGGTTGTTTTGGCGACAACAAGGTCTATTTTCCCTGCCGGCCTGTCTGTCCCAGTGCCGCGCATAAAGGGTACTTCGCGAGCTACCATCGCTTCTTTCGGCGAAAAGCCAACGATTTCGGCGAGCCACCTCAGAAGAAGCTGTTTTTCTTCGAATCGTGCGGGACACACGATCGCTGGATCACCTTTTGGTTTACCGAGTCTTCCACCTGCGCTGCCTTCATAACGCTGAATTGAACAAACGCCACCGCGCTTTCGGCAGGGAGGTCGTCCTGACTGGAATGGACAGGGAGGGGTCTCGTTGTCTTCTTGTAAGGCTGATTTCGCTAACTGACGACGGGCAGCGAGTGACAGCTCAAGGAACGGTTGCCCATACCATTCCGCGATGCTATATCGTGGACTCAATGGACAAACACCGGCTTAGGTGAAATGATCAATTCCGGAATTCTGGCGTGATGTGTATTCTTCATAATCACCCGAACCGCGTGGAAACCGTATTTCTCGCTCAAGGATACGATTTCCGGCGCCCTGTCATAGGTCATCAGGAATTCCGCACCACAATCAGCAAGCAATTCGAACAGTTTCGGATGATCAACCTCGTTGTGGGCATAGAGGCGTTTACCCGCACGCTTGCCTCCTGCAGTGTACGGAGGGTCTACAAAAACCACAGTGGAGACATTTGCCACCTTTCCAAGACCGCGATTGGCAACAAACGCTTCCAGCAAGCGCATACCGTCTGTTTCCCGGAATTCGATGCATTGGGTGTGATCCGCAATTGCCCACAAGCGGTTGACAATTGTCTCCGGGTACCAGCGGGACGCAACTCCCTTTCCGTTTTCTCCCGTGCGGGAAAGTGACGCACCGGGAGCGAGTATTCCGCCCCGGCGCGTTCTATTCAAGACGAGAGTACGAAATCCATGTTCCAGCAAGTTGTCAGGACGTTTACTCGCAAGCGCGTTTACTGCGTCCCGCGTCGGCTCGAAACGCATTACCATCGTGCAAAGCTCGGGACCGTATTCCAACGCCGCCTTCCAAAAAGCGGCCACGTCGTGATCGAGTTCGGCCATCAGGCATCGGTCTGCCAACCCTTCCATTGCAGCGGTCAGCGAAACGGTACCGCCACCGGCGAACGGTTCTATGAGCAGCCGCGGCTTAGTCTTGATCCCGCGAAGCCATACCCGAATATGCGGGATCAGCCAGGTTTTTCCGCCCGGGTATCGCAGAGAGCTGCGTTGTGGTACCGAAGCGACGTTCACCGCCGGAATCGGAGAAACTCCAATCGCATCCAACTCTTTTGGATTAAATAGATCCGCCTGGAGTTCGTTCATCGTTCCGCTTCCTGATACTTTGATCAATCAATTCACAATGTATAGCGAACGGTGGTGGCGGAAAATAGAAACAAAGTGCGGGCCAACGAATGATCCAACACAAATATCTGCCTTGGGCGATGATGTTGGATTGTTTCCACTTATTGACTGAAATTTCTTAATATCGCGTCAGCAACAACGCACGGGGATTTATTCGAAATCCATTTGATGCCTTCGAATCCTTACGTACCATATACTACTCATCTGATCCGACTATGACAAGGGGATTTGGCAGGAATAAGGTATGAATTCCAGCGAATTGAATACCCTTGGAAGACAATCAACCACAACGCGACGCACTACCACTCTAAGTTCTCGACAGATTCTGAATCCGGGCGCGACGTTCTCGACCTCCGTCGTGGCGCACTATAATACACCGTTTACGCCCGTTATTCTGCGTAAAGTTAGATTGGAAAGTTGTTTCACTCTATTCGGGCACGTAGCGTCTTGATTAAAGAAGCAGCAACCGTCCGCAAACGCATATTTAACTAGAAGGACTTACCTATGGCCCGCATATATGAGGAACTTGACGAATACCAACACGGTCGTTTGGTTGTTGAAGAGATTTCTTCCTACCGCGTTGAAGTCTTCTATGTCCCGCCACCTCGGAAACTTGAACATTCTGGGCACAATGCGCAAAGTGGCTTCGGCCACCGCGTCAAACTGCTGGAGTTCGACGGTAAAAATCATTCTATCGCGATTTTTCCGACCAACACTCGCGCAGGACGAGATGACTTTCTGCGGCCGAAATACGACAAGATACGACGCATCACCCTTGCAGACAGAGATGTGGTGGTTTTTCCTAACCACGACGATGAGCCTTCAGATGCACTTGAGGACGGTACAATAGATATCGAATCTCTTGATCTCGTCCCGTCAACAGAAAAGGATGTAATGAGAGTTCTGGAAGGGCTGCCTTCCACGTTCATCAAAGACTACGATTGGGGATTGGGTCTGACGAAGAAATATAGGTTCGTTGTAGATGCGGTGGAGAAACTCTCTGACTGCACTGAGATTGTAATTTCCAGCGAACATGAGACCGGCATTGATCAACAAGAGAGGGAATTCTACATTTCAGCCAACGACTTCGAGGAGGCCCGAAAGGCCTTAAATAACATCACAAACATCAGTCGCACCGCCGCACGGTCCGTCAAGGAAGCGACGATATACAATCTCTTCGCTGAGAGGATCGGAAAGCCGGAAGTCCCGGTGACGGTAGGGCGACATCCGTTGCGAAAGCTATTGACGGCCGTAGCCCAAGGCCAAGAGCCACTCTCAGAAGATGAACAGGCGGCAGTGATCGAGGTCGTGGGGAAAAACCTCAAGAGGTTTGTGGAAACGAAGCCAGAGACCCTACTAAGGCTGCAGAGCGACATTGAACTCGCCACCCTGGAACAGTTGATAGAACGGTTTGAGAAAATGATCAACAAGGACTATCCGGAAAGTAGGTGGCAAGAGTTCCTGAACGAGAATCCATTCATCCTGAACTTGGCATTCGGCTATCCGATAATTAAGGTTAAGGACCAGGCATTTGTCGGCGGACGAAGGATCTCAGGATCGGGCGACAAGGTCACCGATTTCTTAGTCAAAAACAGCCTGACGAACAATACCGCAATCATCGAGATCAAAACTCCTCAACGGAAATTGCTCAACGTGGAGCCATATCGCGACGGTGTGTACACACCTTCAACCGAGCTATCTGGATCCATCAATCAAGCCCTCGATCAGAAACATCGATTCGAGCGCGAAATTGCACAGTTCAAGGAAAACAGCAGGATATATGACATTGAGACGTATTCTGTTCATTGTTGCTTAATCATTGGAAAAATGCCTTCAGGCGATGATCAACAGAAGTCATTTGAGCACTTTCGCCGAAATTCCAAAAACGTTGATGTCATTACGTTTGACGAACTCCTAGTGGTGAATTTCAGAAATGGGTA
>JAAXHE010000033.1 GCA_012271065.1 Candidatus Latescibacterota bacterium | reverse complement strand
TCCCTGAGCTTGTCGAAGGGTCGGCGTAAAGACAGTACGCCCGCGCCGGTCCGACAACCAGACGTTCCAAGCCAGGTCCCAAAAGGAGAACCCAAATGCCCAACCAGGAAGTCGCGCTGGCCAAATTCACGCGCAGAGAATTCCGGGAAGCCCTTGAAGCCGGTCGGTTCGGAACCACTATCATTCCCACCGGGAGCAATGAGCAGCACCTCGAGCACCTGGCCATGGAGTACGATATCCGCGCGTCGACTTACGTGGCTACCGAAGCTGCCAGAAGGCTCTACCCCAATGTTGTCGTGAACGTACCGATGGCGGTCGGTATCTCCGAACATCATATGATCCATAAGGGAACCGTCACCGCCAAACCCGGAAGCTGGCTGTCCGTACTCTTCGACGCCGTCGAGAGCATGGTTCGCCACGGCGTCAATAATGTGCTGATTCTCAATGGACACGGAGGCAATGAAGCACCCATGATGGGCATCCTCCGGCAGTGGCAACTGTTCTTTCAGCTAACCGCGCCGGAAGCCAATGTGCAGTTCCATTCCTACTGGAATCTGAGTCGTGAAATCGCCGAGCAACACTGCACGAGCCGGGTGCCCGGCCATGCAGGCGAGTACGAAACCGCCATGGCCATGGTCATCTGCCCGGAGAACATCCGCCACGATGCCATGTCGGACCAGGAGGTCCAGGAGCCGTTGAAGGCTACCGAGGAATTGGGGAAGATTCTGGTTGAAGCCGCGGTCCGGAAAACCGTGGAATACCTCGAGGGAATGATTGAGGCAACTAACCACGAGATACAGCCACACGTCTATTCGAAGGAAATGTACGCCGCGCAGGAGAAGAAATAGACTTCAGGCAGCGTAAACCGCCAGAAAGGATGAACCATGACCGTCCAACGGGCGAGGTACGGCGCGGATGCCGCCGCGGGGCTTGCCGGCACGCTGCCACAGCCCTTTCCGCGCACCATCGGACCCAACGCGATGACCTATCTTCAGGAGGTGGTCGACTCCGGTTTGACGTGCAACATGATCGGGCGATTTGAAGACGCGTTCGCCGAAGAGATGGGCGTGGAACACTGCATTGCCACGCCCGGGTGCACCCCCGCGCTGGCCGTTCTGGCCTGCGCGCTGGACTTTGAACCCGGTGATGAGATCATCGTCAGTTCAGCGACGGACTACGGCACCGTGCAGGGTATCATCAGGGAGAGCTACATCCCCGTTTTCGCGGACACGGACGCCGGTACCATGATCAGCAGCGCGGACACGATTGAACCCTGTATAACAGACCGCACACGTGCGATTCTGGTTGTGCACATGACCGGTACGATTTGCGATATGGACCCCATCGTCGAACTCGCCGGCAAACACGGTCTCTTTCTCTATGAAGACGTCTGCCAGGCCGTCTTCGGGGAATACAAGGGAAGTCTGGCCGGGTCTCTCTCCGATGCGGGCGCTTTCTCCTTCGACTCGGAGAAAACCATGGGTTCGGATGTTGGCGGCTGTGTGGTGACCAACGACGATAATCTGGCCGAACGCATGCGTTTCATCGGCCACAGCCGCGGCGGCCAGATGCTCGAGGGGTTCGGAAGGCAGCACGTCGCGCCCGGGTTCGCCCACCGCATGCCCCAGTGCACGGCTGCGGTCACACTGGCGCAACTCGAGGTCATCCGTCCCAACGTGGAACAGCGCGACCGGATGATCCGTCTGCTCACGGAGAGGCTGGAAGATATCCCGGGCATCACGCCGCTTCCCATCCCGGATTATATGAACGTCTACTCCTGCTGGATGACCGGGTTCAGCGTCAACCCCGATTCGTTTGCGTGTACACCGGATGATTTCGCGCAACAGGTCGCGGACGCGGGTATCCCGGGCGCGGGCATGGGACGGTATTACCTGTTGCCTCCGGCGCTGCCCTTTCTCACCGAAAAAGCGGAGAAGAAACTGTATCCCTATTCCAGGCCACCGGCTTCCAGAGAGTACACTTACAGCGGGGATACGTGCCCCAATGCACAGCGCTTTCTGGAGTCCTTCGTACGCTGGACGTCATTCTGCGAACGCTATGAACCCGAACACTGTGAACTCGCCGCGCAGATCGTCAGGGAAGTGGCGGATCGAAACCGCTAAAAGCGGGTAGACGTAAGCCGTGAGAGGGGGAGAAAACCGGGTAGACGGGAGACGTAAGACGGCAGAAGATATCCTCGCCGGCTAAATTATCCCTCCTTGCCTCCGGCACGAAGAGAAGCCTCAGAAGGCAGGAAGTCTCTACCCTCTACCGGCTACCGTCTCACCGCTTTTGGTCTCCCCTCTAACCGCCTTTCGGGTTCCAGGAGGTTCAGATGTCAGACACACGATACCGTGAAATCGAAGTCGCCGGCTCAGCGCTGGAGATGGGGCGGCAGATTGGCGAGGCTGCCCGCGAGGAAGTGCGGGGCTTTGCGGATATCGCCCTTGAACGCGTGAACAAGAGCGTCAGCGTCCCGGTGGAAAGGGCGATGGGCGTCGCCCGGGACTGCATCCCGTACGTGGAGCGGTACGCACCCCACATGCTCGACGAGATGCGCGGCACGTCCGAGTCCTCCGGCGTCTCGATGGACGATCTCATGATGCTCCAGGTCCGCAATCAGCTTCAGGCGGAAGCGGATTCGGGCTGCACTTCATTTTCACTTACCGCCCCCGCCGGACACGGCAATATTGTGGGCCAGAACTGGGACAACGACCCCGGGCTCAACCCCTATACCATCGTCCTCACCCGCCGTCCGGAAGGAAAGCCCGCCATCCTGAACATTACCCAGGCCGGCATCATCGCCTACATCGGCCTGAACAGCGAGGGTATCGGGCTTTGCCTGAATACGCTGCCCGCGCCCTCCCGTCCCGTGGGTGTGCCGCACTACTTCACGGTCCGCGGCATTTACGAAACGGCCACTATGGAAGACGCCGTGCAGGCGGTGCGAAGGGCGAGGCGCGCCATCCCCGCCAACATCATTCTCTCCACACCGCAAGGGCCCGCGGACCTGGAAGTGACCCTGGAAAACGTGCACGTGATCCGGGACGACGGCGTTGGCCTGGTGACCCATACAAACCACTGCGAGCATCCGGAACTGGCGCACAATAACGATGTCTTCCCCGAACTCATCCAGTCGGGCGGCCGAAAAATCCGGATCCAGAAACTCTTCAATGAAATGGAACGCCCCTTTGCAATCGAAAGCCTGAAAGCCGCCCTGAGCGATCACGAAGACCATCCCACCTCCATCTGTCGCCATCCCAACGATCATCCCACGACGGGGTACTGGGCGACCACGTTCTCCGTGATCATCGAAACCGATGCAGGCCGCATGCACGTGAGCAAGAACAACCCCTGCCAAAACCCGTACGAGACCTATTTGCTGAACTGATCGGCACGCGCTTTTGTGCGCGGTCTTTCGGGAGCCGCCCGCATGCCCCTCACGTCCAAACAGATCGCGCACGCGCTCTCGCGAAAGCTCCTGCGCAACCGGCATACCCGCATCATGATGAACTACTATGCGGAAAAGCTTCCGCGTCTGGAAACGCCCGCGTCCGCCGCGGAGTGGAAAAGCCGAACCGCCAGGATTCGCAGGGACCTCCTGAAGACAGTCTTCCTGACCGGACTCGATCCGGACGTCAACGATCGCCCGCCGGATGTCCGGTGGCGCGGCGTTCTCAAGGGTAACGGCTACCGCATCCGGAAACTCCATTACGAAGGGTATCCGGGCATGCGGATCCCCGCGCTGCTGTACGAGCCTGAGAATCTGCGAGGAAAGGCACCGGCCGTGCTCAACCCCAACGGCCACCATCGGGGCGGCAAGGCCATGGACTACAAGCAGGTGCGGTGTATCAACCTGGCCAAACGCGGCATGCTTGCCCTGAACTTCGAATTCATCGGCATGGGCGAACTTCAGGGCTCTCTCAACCATATGCAGCAGGCCCACGTCGACCTGTGCGGCGTCGCGGGCGTCAGCGCGATGTACCTGGCGATGAAACGCGGTCTGGACGTCCTGCTCGCTCACGAACACGCAGACCCTGACAGGGTGGCCATGACCGGTCTCTCGGGCGGCGGATGGCAGACGGCCGTACTCACGGCAATCGATGAACGCATCGGCGTGTCCGTGCCGGTTTCGGGACACTCCCCGATCTGGCATCGCGCGACCAGGCGATGGCAGGACCACGGCGACCTGGAACAGACGCCCGTCGATCTCTGCACCGTGGCGGACTACGACACCCTCACCGCCATGTTTGCGCCCCGTCCGGCGCTGCTTGTACACAGCGTCAAGGACAGCATATTCCGCCCGGAATTCATGCGGCCGGCCCTGTATACGCCCGCCCGAAAGGTCTATGAGAAACTCGGCGCGTCCGATCACATCGGTTTTTACGCCAATGAACATCCGGGTACCCACAACTACGAGAAAGACATCCGCGAGCGGCTATATGAACTCCTGAAGAAATCCTGGGACCTGGACATCCGCACCGAGGATATTCCGTGCGACGACGAAATTCGCTCCGAGTGGGAACTCAATGTGGGGCTTCCGCCCGGCAATCCCACGTTCCTCTCGATCGCCGGAGACCTCGCCCGGCGCCTGCCGGAGAAACGATCGGCCGCCGATTCAAGGCAGCAGGACCGAAGGCGCCTTTCGAGGGTTCTCCGCCTGCCGTCCGCTTACGCGGTGGAGTCGCGAACCGCCCTCAAGTCACGGACGCTGGCGGGCGTAAGCATCTCGCACCATCTTCTGAAAATGGACCGCTGGAATGTTCCCGTCACGGAATTCGATCCGCGGGGATCGAGCGACGTCCTGCTTGTCCTCACGGAAAACGGCCGGGCCGGCGCGGCGAGGGCTGTTAAGAACGCGCTTGAGGACGGCAAACGCGTTTTCGCAGCCGACCTGCTTGCGTTTGGCGAACAGGTTATCGCGGACGGCGAGTATCACTACCTGTTTATGGAATGCATCGCCGCCGCCGGCGACCGTCCCCTGGGTATCTGTACGGCGCAGTTGCTGGCCCTCCGGCGCTGGATCGAGTCGAGATCCGGCATGCGTTCCATGGACATAAACACCCAGGGCCTTTCCACCGGCCTGATTGCCCTGTGCGCGGCAGCCCTGCGGCCCCGTGGCGTCGACGCATTGCGCGCCAATCTTCCCGATACGCTCCGCCGGCTTATCGACTGGAGCGTGGACTACACGCAGGAGCCGGTTGCGTTCTGTTTCGGCCTGCTCGAGCAGTTTGATATCGAAGACCTCGTTCTGCTTTCCCATCCCGTAGACATTCTGATCGAAGGCCGCGGACCGATGCGTTAAGGCTGCCGCATCCTGAGAATTCCTCCCGTTTCGACGTTGTTCCCGAAAGGCGTTTGACATGCCGGATTCCGCAACGATCCACTTGGATGCGCGTTACTATCGCGCCCTGCCGATCGACAGCCCCGGGTACGAATCGGTCACGTTCGAGCTTCCCGTCCGGCGAACGGCGCTCATCGGCATGCACTGCTGGAACATCGGCTGCCCCGACGGTCCTCCCCTGAACATGGACTACTGCGTGGACCTGGGCTGGCCCGAAGCCACTGCCGAAGGGTACCGCATTATGTGCGAGGTGATGCGTCCGGCCATGAACGCGGCGCGGGCGATCGGTCTTCCCGTGGTCCACGTGGAAGCGGACTGGATGGACGAACAATACCCGCATATCCCGTCCCGACGCGCCAGGACGAACGTCTGGAAACCCACCGGCCGCCAGAAGGAGATGCTGGACCGCGCGCATGGCCCCGACTATATGAAACACTCCCCGCTCGCGAAGATGCGCCGGGCTGCAATCGTGTCCCCCGTCGGAGACGAACCCATGGTCTTTTACACCGACACATTGGACGCATATCTGAAAGCCAATGACATCGACACCCTGGTCTACACGGGATTCGCGGCCGATATGTGCGTTCTGGGTTCCGAAGGCGGCGGACAGGCGATGCTCTCCCGCGGGTATCGATGCATATTGATGCGCGACGGGACGGTGGGCGTGGAACGTCCCGATACCTTTGACGAGCGTCTTGCCACGCGTTACGGCATCCACATTTTCGAGTGGAAGATCGGATACAGCACCACGTTCAACGCGTTCATGGATGCCGTGAATACAGGTTAGAAAGGGAGATTCAATGGCTGTCAGGATCTGTGACTGGAAACACGGAAAGAAATGGGTCTACTCCATTACGTACGACGAAGCCCTGATCGAACTGCACGAGCGCGCGGTGCCGATCCATGAAGCATTCGGCATACCGGGGCACATGGAGGCGGTAGCGGGCCACATTGGCGAAATCCGGCAACTCGGCGCTTCCAGCTACAACGGTTTCAGGCATATGACCGGTGAGGAAATGAAGGAGATGGTCGACCGCGGCTGGGGCGTGGGCAACCATTCGTGGAGCCACGAAGTGATACAGCCGGATATGCTGGACCGGGAGTTGCGGGAGGCGAAGGAGGTGCTGGAGGAGGCCATCGACGGACCGGTTGACCTCTACTGCTCGCCCGGAAACAATACGAATATGGCGGACCACGTACTGGAAGCGTGCCGCGAGTACGGCTACCTGGGCGCGATGAGTCTGACGGATGCGCTCAACCGGCCCGGCGACGAACTCTTCTGGCTGAACCGAACGGCACTGCATGACCAGTTTTACGAACCTTTTTACAGCGAGTTCGATCCGTACCGGAACATACGCCACGCACAGGCGGACGGCGGATGGATCATCGACTATTGCCATTGCCCGCTGGATGTGGCGGTCCATCGGAACAAGGACTGCACGGCGGACCAGCTTCGGCGCCGTTTCGATGCCGTTGTCGAGGAAGGCGGAGACGACGTGTGGTGCGCCGTGCCCGAGGAAGCCACCTTCTACCATCTTACCCGCCGGCATACCACAGTTACAACCCTCGTCGATACGGACGTTGAAAAGCGCTATCGTCTGAACCTGGAAGGGTTGTCAGACCGGGTGACGTGCCGGGCGCTCACCCTGGACGCTGACGTACACGCCGCGTGGTGCCGGTATCCCCGGGTCCGCGTCAACAATCAGCCGATGTCCGCCTCCCTCGTCCGCCCGGGCGTTCTGCGCGTGACCGTGGACGTCGAAGACGGGATGGAACTGGCGTATTCGGCGTAGAGTCGAGATCCGGAACCAGCCTTGGTACAGTGAAAAGTGGGATCCTGAGAATGGGCAACTTCGCCGGTCACAACCTTCACCTGGAAACG
>JAAXHE010000357.1 GCA_012271065.1 Candidatus Latescibacterota bacterium | reverse complement strand
GGGGAGTTTGATGAGATGGAAACCGTTTAGCAGTCCGTTGATAAAGTCGCTCTGCAGGCGAGGCCGAGCCATTGTGGCCGAACACAAGGCGCGCAACCGAGTCCCATCCTGCGATTCGGCGAGGGCGCGCAACGCAGTATTTCGACCGCAAGGGCCAGCCGTAGCCCGGATGGGCTTTTTCAACGGGCTGTAAGGGGACACCGCGGCCGATGCACCCCCGTTCACCGGCCTGATTTCCAGAATAAATGTACAGAATGCAACACCTGTCAACAGGAAAAACGTCGGACGCGGGCCCTCGCCTGATCCGGTCGGGCCGGGAGGCAGCGCGAACAAGCCAGGCGCGCCAGGCGTGAACCGCATTGCGAACACAGTACACAGGACGGGCGGATGAGAACGTCGCTCATCCGCCCGTCCTGTGTCCGGCAATTTCACGCTTCCCGGCTGTTTTCCAATCGGTCGATTTCGTCCCGCAGCCTGCCGGCCTCTTCGTAACGTTCCTGGCGGCTGGCCTGTTCCATCTTGCGGCGGAGATCGTTGATCCGCATCTCGACCGGGTCTCCGGCATCCGCTGTCCCGCTCTTGGGAACTTCCGTGACCGTCATTACGGCCTCTTCCGTGTCCTCGACAAGCTTGGGCGGCGTCCAGGCTTCGATCGTTTCCGGCTCCTCGGCGCCGACGCCCGGCCGGTCTTCGTGTCCGGCTTCGGTGATAACAGCCTCCGATACGTAGATAGGCGCTTCGTAACGCAGCGCCAGGGCAACGCAATCGCTCGGACGTGCGTCGACCCGCCAGCGCTTCGCGCCGCTTGCGAGCGCCAGCTCCGCGTAGAAGATGCCCTTTTTCAACGCCACAATGTAGACGCCTTCTATTGTGGTGTCGAGCTGACCCAGAATGGACCGGACCAGGTCGTGAGTAAGCGGGCGCGGCGGGCGCTCGTTCGTCAGTTCGGCGTAGATGGCGCTGGCCTCCATCAGCCCGATCACGATCGGCAGCAGCACGTTGTGCTCGCCGTTGCAGAGCCAGATCATACGCGGTTGGGATACCTGTACCGGTCGCAGCGCGTTCAACGTGCGTTCAATGTCGATCCTGACTTCAACCATCTGCTTCCTCCGGTTTCTCATTTCCCCGGAACACGGTCCGCAATATAAGAAAGCCAGACTCCCCGGCAAGGGTAATTTTCGCCCTTCATAGAAGCTGTCTTAAAATTCCCAGC
>JAAXHE010000147.1 GCA_012271065.1 Candidatus Latescibacterota bacterium | reverse complement strand
AGGGCCGCACCGGATCCGGTGCGGCCGTCATGGGTGGACATCCCTGGCTCTATTTTGTCGCGACGGAGTCCGGCAATCTGGTTTCGGCAGAGGCCGCCTGCCTGGAAAACACGAAGCCGGAAGACGGCTTGCCAGCTGAGACCTCGCGCGAATACGGGATCACGGAAAAAACCGACGCCATATTGCGCCGTTGGCTCAACGGTCGGCGCCAACTCAACAGGAACAGCGCAAAATTCGACCACGTTCTGTTGTGCGGGGAGGATCATCGGATTGCGGGCCTTAGCCAGCGCATCGAGATGGCGGATGGGCCACGATTCGAAACCCTCCTGCCCTTTTCGAACTGCACGACAGAGACGCTCCCGGAACGGCAGCAGCAATTCCTGGTGAACCAGTCTACCTTCAGTGTTGCGGGTGGATTGGCATACATGAAGCTTGCAAAGGTGCGAACATGACCGCGGCGATCTATCCTGGCACCTTCGATCCGGTGACATACGGCCATCTGGACCTGATCGAGCGAACGGCGAAGATCTGCAGCCGGCTGATCGTCGCCGTGGGCCTGAATCCTGAAAAGCGCCCTCTGTTTTCACCGGATGAACGAGTACACATGATTCAGGAAATCTCGTCGCACTGTCCGAACGTAGAAGTCACGAAGTACAGTGGATTGCTGGTCGACTTTGCCAGAAAGAGGGGCGTCTTCACCGTTGTACGCAGTTTACGCACAACGACCGAATACGAACTGGAAATTGCAATGGCGGTTGCCAACCGTCGGATGGAACCCCGGCTGGAGGTCCTCTTTCTGATGCCCAGCCAGGAATATGCGTATCTCAATTCCACCCTTGTTCGGGAAATCGCGCGTTTCGGAGGCGATGTGACCGCTTTCGTACCGCCGGCAGTTGAGAAACGACTGAAGGCAAAGTTCGCCTGACGAGTCCGTTCCGTTACAGGTTGCGGTCCAGACCATGTTCATTGACCAGACCATACTTACCGTGAGATCGGGCGACGGAGGTAACGGTTGCAGAAGCTTCCGGCGCGAAAAATTCGTACCACGTGGCGGTCCTGACGGCGGGGACGGCGGGGACGGCGGAGACGTGATCTTTATGGCGGATGCCGCAATGAACACGCTCGTGAATTATCGCTTTCACAGGCATATTCGCGCGGAACATGGGAGGCCGGGAACAGGCAAGAAATGCAAGGGCCGAAGGGGCGCCAGCGCGACGGTACGCGTTCCCCCAGGCACGGTGGTCCGGGATACAGTTACGGGAGAGACACTGGCGGACCTTACCGAGCGAGACGAACGGATGGTCGTGGTCCAGGGCGGACGCGGAGGCAGAGGGAACGCGCGATTCGCAACCCCTACGAACCAGGCGCCGGAAACCGCCCATCCGGGCGATAAGGGTCAGGAAAAGCGCCTTGAACTCGAACTCAAGCTCATCGCGGACGTCGGATTGGTCGGGTATCCCAACGCCGGCAAATCAACGCTGCTTTCCCGAATCTCAGCCGCACACCCGAAGATTGCGGATTACCCGTTTACAACGCTGCAGCCGCACCTGGGCATTGTTTCATACAACGATTTCGACAGCTTCGTCGTTGCGGATATCCCTGGCCTCATAGAGGGAGCACACCGGGGCAGGGGTCTCGGACACCGGTTTCTACGTCATATAGAACGCACTCGAATCCTGCTGTTTCTCATCGATTCCACATCACTCCATCCCGAACGGGACCTGGATGTCCTTCGTAACGAACTCCATCACTTCAGCCCCAGGCTGCTGCAGAAACCATCACTCACCGCACTCACAAAAATCGACATCCTGGCCGCAGACGACCAGAAGCGCAGATATCTGTCGGACAGGTACCTTTGCTTCTCGTCCGTATCGGGAGAAGGCATTCCCGGGCTCGTGCAGCACCTAGGTAAACTGGTCGGCAAAAACCGCCCTGGCGAATCCCACCGATAGACCCTCTCTGGCATCACCGGTATGACCCGGCGACGATTCCCTTCCTCGCACCGTTCCTGTGCAAGTTCCTTTCGAACACGATGCCGCGACTGAAAACCCTGTTCACCGCGCCACGTCTCCCGCGCCGCAAATCACCGCTTTTTTATGGTACTCTTTTTGCATACAGCTAACCGTCCGTTGATAAAGTCGCTCTGCAGGCGAGGTATGGTGTCCCGCCCCGGAAATATGTCACCATTCATCCGCCGATTCATCCCGTCTGGCGGCGTTGCCTTCGCTCGGTGACCTTGCGCAGGTCGCCTCGCTCAGGCGCCTTGCCAGCCGGGCGACTCGGCGATCGAATTTCGGCAATCTATTTCCGGTACAGAACACTTGCCATTGTGGTCGAA
>JAAXHE010000115.1 GCA_012271065.1 Candidatus Latescibacterota bacterium | reverse complement strand
GTCAGCGCGCTGAAGGCCTTCCCGCAGTTCAACGCCAGCCTGGACCAGGCGGCCGGACAGCTCGTCCTCAAGCACTACTACCACATCGGCGTGGCCGTTGATACGGAGCGTGGCCTGCTCGTGCCGGTTATCCGCGACGTCGACCGGCGCGACATCTTCGAACTGGCCATTCAACTCGACGACCTCGCCCGCCGCACGCGGGAGGGACGGGCCGATCTCGAAGAGCTTCAGGGCGGCACCTTTACCGTCACCAACCTGGGGAGCATCGGCGGGACGTCCTTCACCCCGATCGTCAATTTCCCCGAAGTCGCCATACTCGGCATGGGACGGTCCCGGCAGGAACCCGTCGTGCGCGATGGGCGCATCGAAGCCCGTCTCATCATGCCTGTCTGCCTGTCTTACGATCATCGCGTCGTGGATGGCGCCGACGGCGCACGATTCACAAGGCATCTGGTTGAGTCCCTCGAAAACCCGGAACGCCTGCTGCTCGGGGGATGAACCCCATCCCGAAGACCCTACGGCCCGTTCTAGGGCCATGCTTATACCCATGTCCGGAGCGACCATGCCGGAAAGTACCCACAGGACCGACCTCCTCGTAATCGGCGGCGGGCCGGGCGGTTACGCCGCCGCTTTCAGGTCGGCGGACCTCGGAATCCCGGTTACGCTGGTGGAAGCCGACGACCGGCTCGGAGGAACATGCCTGCTCCGGGGTTGTATCCCGTCGAAGGCCCTGCTGCACGTCGCACGTCTGATTTCCGAATCCCGTGAGGCGGCGGCATGCGGATTGACGTTCTCGGAACCGGAAATCGATATCGAAAAGATGCGCAGCTGGAAAGACGGGATTCTCACGAAGCTCTCGCGCGGCCTCGACGCATTGTGCCGACGCCGCCGGGTCAGGCGCATTCGCGGCCGCGCCGCGTTCGAGTCTTCCCAACGGGTCCGAATCTCGGGCGGTGACGACGTCTCTCAGATCGACTTCGTGCATGCCATCGTCGCCACGGGGTCGCTTCCGGCGGTGCCCCCAGTTTTCGACATCGACAGCCCGAAGATCCTGGATTCGAACCGGGCGCTTGACTTGGAGAACATCCCCGATCGTCTGCTTGCCGTCGGCGGAGGTATCGTCGGACTTGAACTGAGCACCGTCTACGCCCGGCTTGGAAGCCGGGTCACGCTCGTGGAGATCACCAGCAGCCTCCTGCCCGGTGTGGACCGGGACCTGGTCAAACCCCTGCAAAAACACCTTGAAGGCATTGTCGACGGCATCCACGTCAACACCGCCGTCGCCTCCCTGGAAGAAAGCGATAATGGAATAACCGCGAGTTTTGAAGGGGATTTCGAGGGGGGCTCGCAGGCCTTCGACAACGTCCTGCTTTCGGCCGGCCGGGTTCCGAACACCCGGGACCTGGGGCTGGAAAACACGCGGGTCGGGCTTTCGGATGCGGGCTTCATCCTCGTCGACGGACACATGCGTACGTCCGACACCCGCATTTTCGCCCTGGGAGACGTGGTGGACGGCCCGGGGCTCGCCCATAAGGCCGCCCACCAGGGGAAAGTTGCCGCCGAAGTCATCGCCGGGCAACCCGCGGCGTTTGACGGCATCGTCCCCTCCGTTGTCTACACGGATCCTGAGATCGCGTGGTGCGGCCTGACGGAAACCGAGGCGCGTATACAGGAGCGCCCTGTCAAGACCGCCCGCTACCCCTGGGCCGCCTCGGGCCGGGCTGCAACTATCGGCCGTACCGAGGGGCTTACGAAGCTGATTTTCGACCCGGAAACCAGCCGAATTCTGGGGGCGGGGATCGTCGGCCCCAATGCCGGCGAGCTCATCGCCGAAGCCGTCCTCGGTGTCGAAATGGGCGCCGTCGCCGAAGACCTGGCGCACACGATCCACCCCCATCCTTCCCTCTCCGAATCCCTGGGCATCGCCGCGGAGATCCATCTGGGTACCGCGACCGACCTGTACATTCCCGGAAAGAGATAGTTCGGTGGCCAGACGGTGGTCGCGAACCTCCGCAAAGGAAATGCATGCGGATGTCGGTAGAGGTCGCCCCTATTCTCACACAAAGACACGGAGCAACCAGAATACCAAAGATCGGTTCATCTGCAAGCGTAAGTCCATCCTCTCGTCGTGTTGACCGAAGGCAATAGGCTTTCGGGCCCTCCCTGACAACGGCGCCCACGCCGAGTTTCGTCAACCCTGAAAGAATCGCAAGCCTATCGCCTGAACGAATCGATGCGCATCATGGACGGTCAAGACTCGTTTTCCCGGGAGCGCCTGCCTGTGCCTGCCCGCGCGTTGCGCGCAGGCGGGCGACACCGCACGCAGACAGGCAGTGCACTGCGCGGGCAGGAGCGGACAGGCGGGCTTCCAGCCCGCAGAAGCGATAAAACGCAGCGGAAACGGCAAGGACTTGCAACACGCTCTCTGCGCTGACTAATCGTCCTGATCGGTCAACTATCGCAAATCAGGCTAGCGCCGAGGAGAAATAGGGAACCAGGACCACGCCCGACGTTGTTTAGTCAGCACGCCTCAGTCAAGCTCGATCCCTGATAATGCCCACGCAATAAACAGGAGCGCCATGAGACCCCCACCCAACCCTGCCCCGACCCACAGCATCGTTTTATTTGCTGGCGATTCCTTCACGTATTCGATGCTTGCGATATCTGCGTATCGCAGCGTGATTCTTTCTCGCTCGCCACCACGACCGAAACGAGCTCTGGATAATATCGTCAGAGACCGGATCCCGACTGTTTCGATCGTACCCTCGATGACTCTATTCTGAAGCGGTACGGAGGCGTTTTCCCGGAGGACAATTCTGGCGCGCATGCCTTTCCGGAGTCTCAGGTATGCTTCTTCGCGGAACTGAACGGGGATTACGGCCAGCGAGTCCGCACGCTGGCGAATCACATGGGGCCGGACGGCGCATCCGGTTGCCTGCAGCAGCATTGCTGCGATTAACACAATGTGGATCACACGCGTCATGCGACAGCCTCCTCGCGCTATATGAATCGAGTATGATTTGTAGATTCGGCGTCGCTCCCGATCGGTCGATCGTCTCCACGGCTGCGCGCCGCCTGGCGCGGCAATCGCGCATATGCAGGCACGATTATCACATAACGGCGGTAAGGTAAACGACCATGGCGGGCAGTCAGAATTGATACCTGACCGCGGCGCCGATTCCTCTGCCATGCGTGGGCGCGACACTCAGATTCAGTCTCTGCGGTAACACCTTCTCCCATCTTTCCGTTCTAATTACAGCTCCGATAAGCGTTGGAACCAGAACAACGGGTATGGACATCAGGGCTCCCAAACACAGGAAATCGAAGAAGGATTGCTCCAATTCTAATCCTATAGCCCCAAACGTAACAGTGAAACCAAGTCCCATTGCAAGGCCGATCTGCATCCCCGTGTCCGCATGGTTCGCTCGACCCAGGCTGACTTCGAATTTATCGATGGAGGAAAGGGGAATACGTTCGTATCCGTAATTGGACGCCAACATCAGCGTGTCGCGGATTATACCCTGAAACCGGCCGGTGATTGGTCTTCCGGATGAACTTCGCGCCGTTATCCGTACGCGGGAATACTCTTCGCGCAACCTCATGTTCACGTAGCTGCCATCGTCCCCAAGCATTAGCACGTCCATGTCGTCATACTGAATTCTCCCCGGATTTATCGATTCGGGTTCGGCATTCCTGGCTGACTCGGGGGGTTTTCCGGCAACCTTTCCGGTCGCGATTGTCCGTTGCCCATCCGTCCTGTAGACTGCGGTCGCACTCCGCCCGGTCTCGCCGTCCGCGGAAGCGTGGGAGAGACACGGCGCAAGGATCTCAAGAAGGAACGTCGCGATCAGAGTGATGCCGGTCGGTTTCATCGGGCCCATCTCCTTTCAGGTTGTCACACCATTGTCCAGCCGTCCCGTGCGTCGGAAGCACCTTCGCAGACCTCTCAAGAACCGGCCATGCGGGGTCCTCCGGAACGCGTCGATTATATCGAGATACGTGTTGCGGGGTTGTCGGATTTTTTCTGAGTTCTAACCAACGGTGTTGTTTTTGTGATCCAGTGCAAGGTCTTACGCGTCGATTTCTACGTCGTCCGAGACGTTCTCCCGCTGCCTGACCGCGGTGCAGAGACGCCGTCGTTTCCTTCCGCTCGAGACCGTCTTCCTTTCCTGCCGAGCACCTTGTGCAAACCCCGTGCCATAATCGAATAAGCCCGAGATCAGCCTGTTTTTGATGGTTTTGTGGTCCCAAACACCTCGAACAGGCGCTATATGGAACTTGCACATGCAACCCCGGTATTGCAGGTATCGGACATATAAAAAAGCCCGAAGACACTTGCTTTGCGCCTGTATCGCTGTTGGGCCTGTCAGGCCGGCGCCTGGGCGTGTCCACAGCGTCGCGTATGTGTTGTTGCACTGCATGGCGCAAATCGGGTTGGGTGGCACAACGTGGACGAACGCTCGGTTCAATACCGTGCAAAATCGTCTCTTGAAAGTCCCCTGCCTGTTCGGCAGACAGGCAGGCTTCCAGCCCGCAGAAGCGAAATAAGGACAGCGGGAGCGACACCGACTTGCAATACGCACTCGGCGCTGACTAAACGCCCCGGTCGGATAAATCAGGAATGGGACCTTTTAAAAAAGACCCCGGCCTGTAAATTTCCGCTTGCATTTCTGTTTAAGTCGAATTATCACTGCTGTCCAAGAACCGCGAGATTCTC
>JAAXHE010000303.1 GCA_012271065.1 Candidatus Latescibacterota bacterium | reverse complement strand
GTGCTGTGCCAGTACACTTCCTTGCCGGCGTCGCTGGAAAAGGTGAGGATTTCCAGGTCGACGTCGCCGTCCAGCACACAGCTTAAATCCACGGCCCGTCCGTTGACCTTTCCGGCCAGCGCGGCGCGCGCAAGGCCCGAACCGATGGACGCCGCCACCTGCAGGATGGTAACGCCCGCACGGAAGTCCTTTCGGGAGCCGTCCGGCAGGGTGACGGTTATGTTGCCGTTTCGGGGCATCGGATCTGTCGGTCTCGGAATTGACGAGAAGAATCGGCGGAGACGTCAATCACAATAAACTGGCGTTTTACCTGGCCGGGAGCGTTATCGGCGCATCGCAGACGCAGGCGCGATCAAGAGTGTCGGGCTTCTCTTACGAATAATAAAAAAACGCGCGACCTTTCTACTTGCGCGTCGTATTCAGAAAAACTCCCGGTGACAAACGATCCGTTCCGTTGACACTCCTCCGCAAGTAGGTTGATGGGCATATATTTACATCATCAGATCAATTTATATTATCCTGAAAGGGTTGTCAAGCGAAAACTCCTGTTTCTGCGGTGCGATTCAGCGCGATTCCGCCTCACGCAAACAGGCTGCCGGGACCTGCGGTCCGTGAACCTCCAGGCCGGTTTTTTCCCGGCACCTGCGCTGCCGTTACGGGAGGTCGAGCATTTTGTGGATCCTGCAGGACAGCCGCCACGCGGGGTGCCGTTTGAGGATGTCGAGGGTCTTCGCGATATATTCAGGTTTGCTAGACTCGGGTTGGAGGTAGACATGACGGGCGCGGTCCTCTCTTACCATGTCTTCCTCAAAGTGTTTCCCTACCACGTATTTGAGCTCCGTAATGTCCCTGAGGCCACTCGCGATGGATTTTCTTTTGGGAGAGACGGTCCAGTGTTCGATGAGGTCGTGAAGGTCCGGGTCCGGATCGATCGCGCCGTTGGTCTCGATATGGATGCGGTAGTCGAAGGACCGGAGTTCGCGGCAAAGCGGTCCGATGTTCTGGCCGAGGGGTTCTCCGCCGGTCAGGCAGACCCAGGAGGCGGTGTGGCGGCCGACTTCGGCCACAATTTCGGCGATATCGAGTTCGGTGTACGTATCGAATTCGGTGTCGCA
>JAAXHE010000109.1 GCA_012271065.1 Candidatus Latescibacterota bacterium | reverse complement strand
GATGGACTTTTTCAACGGGCTGTTAGACCGGAATCGAGGATTGGAGTTGCCCGGATGACAAGGATCGGTAAACGGTTCGAAGCGTTGAAGCAAGCGGGAAAGACCGGATTTGTCGCCTACATTACGGCCGGAGATCCGGATCTGGAAACCACCCGGAGACTGGTGCCGGAGCTGGAGCGGCGCGGGGTGGACATCCTTGAATTGGGCGTACCGTTCTCCGATCCGCTGGCGGACGGGCCCGAGATCCAGGCGGCCTCGCAGCGGGCGCTGAAGCATGGGGTGTCACTTGGCGACGTTCTGGACCTGGTGGCGGACCTGCGGCTGGAGTCCGAGATACCTGTCGTTCTGTTTACGTATTTCAATCCGATGCACCGCTTCGGTCTCGAACGGCTCGTCGACAGAGCCGCCGATGCGGGGGTGGACGGCATTCTGGCGCTGGATCTTCCGCCGGAAGAAGCGGGGGAGTACAAGGGTCTGATGGAAGAGCGGGGATTGGATACGATTTTTCTGATCGCGCCTACCAGCGGTGAGGATCGCATTCGGCGAATCGCGTCTTGCACCAGCGGATTTGTATATTACGTGTCGCGCACGGGCGTGACCGGGGAACGGGACAATCTGGAGGAAACGCTTGGAGACAGGGTAGCGGCCATCCGGAGACATACCTCGCAACCCGTTGCGGTTGGATTCGGAATTTCGACGCCGGAACAGTCCGGAGAGGTTGCAGGCTTTGCGGATGCGGTCGTCGTCGGCAGCGCCATCGTGCGTCGAATTGCCCAGCGGCAGACCGACCCGGACCTCGTTGTTCACATCGGGGCTTTTGTCGAAGAATTGGTGCAACCGTTGAAGGGAGCATTCGATGGATCTTGAAGACTGGCGTAAGGAAATCGACGTGCTGGACCGGGAACTGCTGAAGCTTCTGAATCGACGGGCTGAATGCGCCATTGAGATTGGCAGGATCAAACATGCAATCGAGCAACCGATCTTCGTGCCGGAACGGGAGATGTCGATCCTGAACCGAATCCTTGAGCTGAATAAGGGGCCCCTGGACGCCGAAGCCGTGCGACGGATCTTTCAACAGATCATCGATGAGTCCAGGCGCCTCATGCAGAAGAATCAGGGAAGTTAAACGGGTGCGAACCCTTCTGAACCATAGCTCGAGATCGGTCGAGACGTTTCGTCACGCTTGAAGACCGAGATTTGTCACGGAGCCCGCAGCGCATGGCATTCACGAAAAACATGAAGATACCCACGCCGGAAGCCGTTCTGGAGAAGATGCCGCTTCCGAAGAATCTGAAAGAAATAAAGGAGCAGCGGGATGCGGAAATCGGCGACATCTTTGCGCGCAGGAGCCATAAGTTTCTCCTTGTGATCGGCCCCTGCTCCGCCCACAATGAAGACGCCGTATGTGAATACGTCTCGCGGTTGGCGAAACTGCAGGAGGCCGTCCGGGAAACGCTGATTCTGGTGCCCCGGCTCTATACCAACAAACCCCGCACGACCGGCGAGGGATACAAGGGTATGGGACATCAGCCGGACCCGCGAAAGGCGCCGGACATGTCCGAAGGCATTTACGCGGTCCGTCAGATGCACATCCGGGCGGTGCGGGAATCCCACCTGACTGCGGCCGACGAAATGCTCTATCCTGGCAATCTACCCTACGTCGATGACCTGCTGAGCTATATAGCCGTGGGCGCCCGGTCGGTAGAAAACCAACAACACCGATTGACCTGCAGCGGCGTTGACGTACCCGTTGGAATGAAAAACCCGACGGGAGGAGATCTTTCGGTTATGCTGAACGCGATTCATGCCTCCCAGATCCCGCACGTCTTCATCTATAACGGCTGGGAGGTACGCACCGACGGCAATCCAATGACACACGCCGTACTCCGCGGCGCCGTGGACGTAACCGGGCGCAGCATGCCGAACTACCATTTCGAGGACCTCATGTACGCGGCGGAACTGTATCGGCAGCGGCCGCTTGCCAACGCCGCGATCGTCGTGGATACGAACCACAATAACTCGGGCAAGCAGTTCAGTGAACAGCCGCGGATCGGGTTGGAAGTGATACGCAGCCGGCAGAATTCGGCGTTCCTGAACGACATGATCCGCGGATTGATGGTGGAGAGCTATCTGGTTGAGGGAGCGCAAGACGTCAATGACGGCGTGTACGGCAAATCCATTACCGATCCATGCCTGGGGTGGGAAGATACCGAGGCGTTCGTAAAGGAACTGGCCGAGGGGATATGATTGCGAACGGGATCGGAAGACAGGAACGGACCCGAACGACCCGCGGGCGCTTTCGCCTCCGCCTCCAAGGATGACCGCATGGCGAACGACCCTCCGTTTGCGCGTGAGACGATTGCAATAGTTGGTGTCGGGCTGATTGGCGGATCTCTTGGTGTGGCGCTCAAGGGACTGGGCATCGGACGACGTATCGTTGGCATCAGCAGGCAGGAGACCCTGGATGCAGCCGTCGGGCTGGATGTTATCGATGCGGGCTATCGCTATGAGGACCTCGAAACCGGGATTCGGGATGCGTCGCTGGTTTTCCTGTGCACTCCCATCGTACGTATTCTGGATCTGCTGCCTGAGGTGCTCGGAGCGGCGCGGCAGGATACGGTCGTGACCGATGTGGGCAGCACCAAACACGCGATTGTTTCCGCGGCGGCGGCCCATCATCGGGATGACGTGCATTTTGTGGGCGGGCACCCGATGGCCGGATCCGAACATCGAGGGGTGGGCGCGGCGGACCCCTTCCTGTTTCAGAATGCGATTTATGTCTTGACGCCGTCGCCGGACACGCCCGGTTTCGTGGTCGAAAAGCTCGCTCGCCTTGTAAGGGCGTTCGGGGCCAGGCCGATGAGGATGACGCCTCAGGAACACGACAGGGCGGCGGCGGCGGTAAGTCACCTGCCACAGATGATGGCCACGAGCCTGGTGTCCATGATTGGACGGATGGCGGAAGACGACGGGTTGCCGATTCGAATGGCCGCGGGGGGGTTTCGGGACCTGACCCGCATTGCTTCCAGCCCTTTTGAGATGTGGCGCGATATCTGCCGTACGAACGCGACCCCGATCCGCGAGATGATCGATCTGTATATTGAGTCGCTTTCGGCAATTCGCGAGAACGTGGACCACGACCGCCTGGAACAGGCATTTACCTACGCGAACCGGATACGGGGACAGATCCCGAAGGACTCCAAGGGATTCCTGCATCCACTGCACGAAATCCTCCTCCTGGCGGAGGACAGGCCGGGTGTGATCGCCCACGTCGCCAGGACGCTTGCCGGTGAGAGCATTAACATAAACGACATCGAGGTGCTGAATGTGCGGGAGGGAGAAGGCGGCACTATTCGAATGGGGTTCGATTCCCGTCCCTGCGCGGAACGGGCCGTTGACGTATTGGCGAAGGCGGGCTACAGCGTGAGGTTGAGATAGCCGCAGACGATTGAACCGGCAGGATCGCTTTCCCTCCATTGGCGACCGCATTATAAAGAAGGCCTGGTTTTGGAACTCACGGAGTCGGGAATCTCCGAAGATAGCATCAAACCATCGCCCGGGCTCAAGGGGGTTTCCGACCTCCCCGGCGATGCTAATATATCGATCATCGCCCTTGTGCTCTCGTCCGCGGCGAATGGAATTACCAGGATTCACAGGTGCTCGCGAAGCCGCGAAGTCCACCGTACTTGCGAGTTGCTGTCGGAAGTCGGGATTGCGGTAGCCTGGGACGGTGAGACCGCAACGGTAACCGGCGGCCAATTCCGGGCCCCGGAAGGCGTGCTGAACGTGGGCGGGTCCCTTGTTCTGTTTTCCTGTTTGGCGGGATTGCTGTCGAATGCCCCTTTTGTAACGACACTTTCCGGAATTCACGCCGATGCCGGCGTCAACCGGGTTTCTGAAGCGCTCCGACCGCTGGACGCCCACCTGAACCTTTCGCTTAAGGACGGGATATCGGCCCGAATCGGGGGGAAGAGGTTAAAGCCTGGATCCTGCCGCGTCGGACGTCCCGACCTGGCGGTGAAGTGCGGGGTGCTGATGGCCGGGTTGGGTGTGGACGGTCCGGTTGAGCTGCTGCAGGACACGGGAGGAGATGACGATCTGGAAGTGCTGCTGCGGGCGGCCGGATGCCGGCTGAAAAAGGGCCGGATCAAGGGCGCCGGAGGTTACCGGTTGTCGCTGGAAGGACCCGTACGGCTCCGCGCCGTTACCCATGAGTTGCCGGGCAGTTCGGACGCAGGGCTGTTTCTTGTGCTGGCCGCGGCGATGTTGGAACAGTCTGATTTGACGGTAACCCATTTCGGAATGGACTCGAGAAGCCGCAGGATCGTGGACATGCTGCGCCGGATGAACGTAGCCATGGATATGGAGCAATTCCGGACGGATTCCGGATTCCCCGCTCGAAGCGTCCGGATCATGGGGTCCGACTTGCGTGGCATCAAGATTGCCGGCGCGAACGCGCGGTTTTTGCGGGACGTGCTCCCGCTCCTGGCGGTCGCCGGCGCCGTTTCCCGGGGTGAGACAATAATCCGGGATGCGGAGGCGTTGAGGGAGGGTCGGGGCGACTGTATCTCGGTTATGGTAGAAAGCCTCAGGAAGTTACAGATTCAAGTCGGAGAGATGCCGGACGGACTGGTTGTGAAGGGAGGGCAACCGCAGGGCGCCGAACTGGATGCCGGCGGTGACGCCCGTGTGTCTATGGCGCTCACGCTGGCGGCGCTGGCCAGCGAAGGGAAAACACTCGTCAGGAACCCCGGGCCCGTGGATCGGGCGATGATGGATCGGCTGGCGACGGTACTGGAAGCGTAATTACTCAGGTGCCCGCGCTGTCTGCAGCGGCCGCTGCAGACAGCGCGGGACAATCTTCGGTACGAGGAGAGCCTTATGAGACTGGTTGTCAGGTTATTCCTTCTGGCGTTGCTGGTGTTCCTGGGAGGCGTGGTCTTCATCAAGTACACCTACAACTGTTCGTGGAAAGAGAGTTTCGCCATCGCCGACCAGTTTGTGTCGGACCTGACCCGTTAACAGTCCGTTGATAAAGTCGCTCTGCAGGCGAGGCCGAAGACAATGCGCGCGACCGAGTCGACTCGGAGGATTCGTCGGGGGAGCGCAACGCGGTATTTCGACCGCAAGGGCCGGCCGTAGCCCGGATGGGCTTTTTCGACGGGCTGTCAAGGAACGCCTGCCGGCAGGACGCAACAGCAGGGCGAGGGGAGTCTGTTTTGGGTATTGTCTCAACCACGCGATTGCTGGGGGTGATAGGCGATCCCATCGCCCATTCGTTATCTCCGGACATGCACAATGCGGCCATTGACGATCTCGATATAGACTATTGTTACGTCGCTTTTCATGTATTGCCGGATGGGGTTGAATCGGCGCTTGACGGTATGCGCGCTTTGCAGATTCGGGGATTGAACGTTACCCTTCCGCACAAGTCCGCGGCGATGGCGCACCTGGACCGGATTTCGAAAGAAGCACTTGCCGTGGGCGCGGTGAACACGATTTCCCTCAAGGATGGCGAACTTGTCGGGCAGAATACCGACGTGTACGGGTTGGCCACCGCTTTGGAGCGTACCGCTGGCCTCGGCGTGTTGCCCGAGCATTGCGTGATTCTCGGTGCGGGAGGCGTCGCGCGGGCGGCCGTCTACGCACTGGCGACGCGGAACGAGGTGAAGCGGGTGAGCATTCTCAATCGAACCGTCGGCCGGGCGCAGGCGCTTGCGCGTGATATGCAACGGATAACGGGAAAGTCGATCGACGCGGGTGATCTGACGAAGGGCACTCAGATGAGTCGGTTCTCGGATGCGGGCCTTGTCGTGAACGGAACGTCGCTGGGGATGGTTCCGGACGTGCAGCGGACGCCGCTTGCGGATACACGCGCGGTCCACCCGCAACTGGTGCTCTACGACACGGTTTTCAATCCGCTGGATACGCTCCTGATGCGTCAGTTCCGATCCGCCGGAGCGCCGGCGTATGGAGGCCTGGATATGCTTGTGCACCAGGGCGCGCGCTCGTTTGCCATCTGGACGGGTATCGAGCCGCCCGTCGACGTGATGAAGCAGGCGATAATCGGCCGGTTTCGGGCGTAGCGGTGGCGAGTTCCGACCCTCAGGAACGCGATGCCAGGCGGACCTTCGTTCGTCAGATGTTCGACGGTATTGCCGGCACGTACGATCTGCTGAACCACCTGTTGAGCGCCGGCGTGGATATTCTCTGGCGGCGCTGGACAGTCGACGCACTGGAATTGAAAGCGGGCTGGTGGATCCTGGACCTTGCGACAGGGACGGCCGATCTGGGTCTCGAAGCCGCCGCGCGCGACCCGGGGGCGCGGGTTGTGGGAGCGGACCTTTCCCTGCCGATGCTTCGGCTTGGAAACAAGAAGCAGAAGAAGGGATCCGGCCGCATGTTTCTGCTTTGCGGAGACGCACAGCGGCTGCCGTTTCCCGATGCGCGGTTTCACGCCGTGACCATTGGCTTCGGAGTACGGAATTTTTCGGACCTGAACGGCGGCCTTCACGAGGTATTGCGTGTCCTGCGCCCGGGAGGCCGGCTGGCGGTTCTGGAATTTTCCCGGCCCAGAGCCTTTCTGTTGAGCACGGTTTACCTCATTTACTTCAAATACATCCTTCCCGGAATCGGTCGGCTTGTTTCACGGAACCCTCTGGCGTACCGGTATCTCTATGAGTCCGTGATGGGATTTCCGGAGGGAGAAGCATTTCGAATGCGTTTGACGCAGGCGGGGTTTCAGGATGCGGTGGAACGCCGGTTGACCCTCGGCATTGCCACGCTCTACCTGGCGTCAAAACCGTAGAATCGGGGAGACGGGAGAGGGTAGACGGAAGAATATGTCCTTGCCTGGTAGTTTATTCCTCATTGCCTTCGGCACGAGAAGAACCCTAACAAGGCAGGCAATCTCTCCCGTCTACCGGCTTACGTCTAACCGCCTTTTGCTGACGGCTGATAGCTTTTTGGGGGCGCGAGGTCCTGCAATATGGTCAATCCTTTTGTTGAAGAAATCGTATCGCAGGTGTCTGCGGCAACTGACATGCCGCATGATGACGTGCGGTCGCTGGTTGAGGTTCCTCCAAAGCCTGAAATGGGGGATTACGCGCTTCCGTGCTTCAGGTTTGCAAAAACACTGCGTAAAGCGCCGAATCAGATCGCCCGGGATCTTGGGGTGAGCATTCGGCCCGGCGGCCGCATTGCCCGGGTGCGGGCTGAGGGCCCGTATCTCAACTTTTACGTGAGCCAGACCGAATTCGTGCGTGAGACACTTTCGGAAATCCTCGCCAGGCGCGGGCAATTCGGCCGAAGCGACGTGGGCGCGGGAAAGACGGTCGTGATCGACTTCTCCTCGCCGGATGTCTCCAAACCGTTCACGATCGCGCACATCCGTTCGACTGCAATCGGGAACTCGCTCTGCAGGCTGTACAAGGCCACGGGATGGAACGTGATCGGCATCAACCACCTTGGGGACTGGGGAGCCAAGCACGGGATGAGCATCGCCGCATACAAGCGCTGGGGAGACGATAACGCGATTCGTGAGAATCCGCCCTATGAGCTCTTCAATCTTTACGTAAAATACAACGCGGAGATGGAAAAGGACCCGTCTCTCGGAGACGACGTAAAGTACTGGACAAAGAAACTGGAGGCGGGCGACACCGAAGCGCTTCGGCTATGGAGCTGGTTCAGAGACGAGACGGTCAAGGACTTCAAGCGGATCTACGAACTGCTGGATGTCACGTTTGCGGAATATACAGGAGAGAGTTTCTTCCACGACAAGGTCGGACCCGTGATAGACGAACTGAAGGCCGGGGGGCTTGCCGTGGAGAGTGAGGGCGCCCTCGTCGTCATGCTGGACGAAGAAGACATGCCTCCCGCCATTATCCAGACCGGACATGATACCAGTGTCTATCTCACGCGGGACCTGGCAGCGGCGATTTACCGGAAGAAGACCTACGACTTCGATAAGTTGATTTATACGACCGACGCAGGGCAGTCCCTGCATTTCCGGCAGCTCTTCAAGGTGCTGGAACGGATGGGCTGTGAATGGGCGAAAGACTGCATACACGTTCCGTTCGGCATTATTTCCTTTAAGGAGGGAAGGATGTCGACCCGCAGGGGAAACGTAATTTTCCTGGAGGACGTGCTGAACCGAGCCATTGAGTTGACACGGGACATTGTGGAGGACAAGAATCCGGATCTTCCCGAAAGGGATGCGATCGCGCGGGACGTGGGCATCGGCGCGGTCGTCTATGCGGACCTGGATTCACGCCGGACGCGGGATGTGGTGTTCGACTGGGATGAGATCCTGAATTTCAACGGTGAGACCGGCCCCTACATACAATATACCCACGCCCGGTATTGCAGTGTGTTGCGCAGGTACGGAGGCGCGGTGCCACCGTCAGACGCGGACCTTTCTCTTTTGACCGAACCCGAGACCGTGGCCGTGGTCAAGTGCATGGAACGGTTTCCCGAGCGAATCCGTAACGCAGCCGAAACCTGTGAGCCTTCTCTGATTGCCGGGTTCCTGATCGAACTCTGCACCGAGGCGAACCGGTTTTACAACGCCCACCGGGTCATTTCGGACGACGTGTCGCTCACCCGCGCGCGTATCGCGCTCGTTTATTCGATTACCGCCGTGCTGGCTACGGGACTCCATCTCCTTGGCCTGAAGGCGCCGGAGGAAATGTGAGTCGGACCGGGCACTCTTCTCCGCTGCAGGGCAGACAGGTTTTCCTGGCCGGTTTCATGGCAACGGGAAAGAGCAAGATCGGCTTACTTCTCGCGCGGCGTCTGGAGAGGATATTTGTGGATACGGACGAATTGATCGTAGAGACCGCCGGGAAGTCGATCCCCCGGATCTTCGCGGAAGACGGCGAGACCGCGTTCCGTCGCATCGAACGCGGTTGCGTGAAGCAGGCGGCGGGAATGGCAGATGCTGTGATTGCGCTGGGTGGCGGCGCCGTGACACAGGAGGACAACTGGGACACGATTCGCAAATCCGGCGTCTGCCTGTGTCTTCGGGCATCCGCGGAGACGATCTTCACGCGCCTGCGCAGGACAGACGGGGAACGGCCGCTAATGGCCGGATTGAACGACGAAGACCGGATGGCGAAAATCCGGTCGATGCTTGCCGACCGGGCGCCGTTTTACGACCGGGCGGACGCATTCGTGGAGTCAACCGAGTACCGCACGCCCGACGAGACCGTTCAACTGGCAGTAACGGCATTAAAGGGCGTTGTGTTGAAATAAGGGCGTTTGAAGGCCGGTGTCCTAATTATCGAAAGGCGTACTGAGGCGTATGGAAACCGTACGGGTCGATCTGGACAGTCGCAGTTATCCGATCCTGATCGGACACGGGATCCTGTCCGATTTCGGCAGGGCGTACGCGGCGAAGGAACTGGGTTCGGTTGCGGCGATCGTGACCAATCCGACGGTTGCGTCGCTCTACCTGGATCCGGTCAGGGCCGGTCTCGAGGCGCAGGGTGTGTCGTCAACGGTGGTTGAGATCCCGGATGGAGAGGAATTCAAGACGCTGGAGACAGCGGGCCGGATCTATGGCGAACTGATACGGGCGGGCCTGGACCGGCGCAACTGCATCGTCGCGCTGGGGGGCGGTGTCGTGGGCGATACGGCCGGATTTGTGGCGGCCACCTACCTGCGAGGTATCGATTTCGTGCAGGTCCCGACCACCCTGGAGGCGCAGGTCGACGCAAGCGTAGGCGGCAAGACCGGGGTCGATCACCCGCTCGGCAAGAATATGATCGGGGCATTTTATCAGCCGAAGCTGGTTTATATTGACACCGAAACACTGATGACCCTGCCCAGGCGGGAGGTGGTTGCCGGCATGGCCGAGGTGATCAAACACGGATTGATCCGCGACGTAGCGCTCGTGCAATTTCTCGAGAGCAAGATTGAGAAAGTGGCGGATCTGGCAATTGAACCCCGACAGCTGGTTGGTTTGATTGCACGAAACTGCCGAATAAAGGCGGACGTGGTGGCGGCGGATGAGAACGAGGCGGGATTGAGGGAAATCCTGAACTATGGCCACACGGTGGGACACGCCATAGAGGCGGTGACGGATTACACCGTTTACAAACACGGAGAGGCGGTTATGCTCGGCATGCTGGCCGCGGGCAGAATCGGCGTCATCAAGGGGATGTGGAAACCGGCCGAACTGCAACGCCAGAACGCACTGATCGAAAGACTCGGGATCCCGTCCGGCGCCCGCGCGCTTGAACCGGGAAAACTGATCGGGCGCATGGCGAGCGACAAGAAAGCGCGGGATGGCGTGATCCGGTTTGTTCTTCCGGAGGCGATCGGCCAGGCGGTGTCGTGCGACACCGTAAAGAAGCAGGAAATCGAGGAAGGTATCCGGTATATGCAGAAACGCTCTCCCGAACCGGATTGAAGCTTGTCTCGGCCGGACGACGTTTGGCTTCAGCGGGTCAGCCGTTCTATGACGGAACGGTTTTCGGGAAAGCTCTCCAAAAGGTCTGGGGGATCCGCCAGCTCGAAGTCTTCGAATTCAAAACCGGGAGCAACGGTGCCGCCCATCAGGGCGAATGAATGGGGCTCATTCAGCGTTGCGCCGTACCAGCAGCCGGCGTTGACGACAGCCGTCAGGGATTCGTCGTTTTCGGGGTTGTCGCCAAGCAGTATGCGGTCGTATACGCCGCTTTGATCGATCGTATGGATGGTGATGGGAGATCCGGTATAGAAGTGCCAGATTTCATCGGACTGAATGCGGTGAAGGGCGGAAAAGTCGCGACCCTGAGCAGGAAGTAGATCGCCGTTGAGAATGCCCGGGGACCGCTGAAACGCTCAGGGAGGGCCCGTGCCCCCACGGTCTCCCCGGAGCGGTAAATTTCCCGATAGTATCCGCCTTCGGGATGCTCTCTCAGATTGAGTTGTGAGATCCAGTAATCGGCATTCCGGTTCATGGCAAAGGAAAGACCCTGCGGAACAGGGGTGAGAAGATCTCGCCCCTGTTCCTTTTATTATGAGTACCCACCTTAGCAGCCCGTTGAAAAAGCCCATCCGGGCTGCGGCCGGCCCTTGTGGTCGAAATACT
>JAAXHE010000043.1 GCA_012271065.1 Candidatus Latescibacterota bacterium | reverse complement strand
CTGATTTATTTCACATTGAGGTTAGTGTCTCCGCTTGAAGATTTCGGCGACCCACACCTGGCCCCGCTCGTGCGTCACGGCAATGCCGATATGCGTCAGCCGCGGGTCGAGAATATTCCGCCTGTGCTCGGCGCTCAACATCAGGTGCCAGTGCGCTTCCTCCAGCGAGGGTGCCGTCGCAAGGTTTTCAAGCGCCACCTCAAATGGAATATCCAGTCGTTCCAGGCGGCTCGTCAGGTTTCCGTACAAAGGCGACCGGTGCGAGACGGAACTGTACGCCAGCATGTCCTTCAGATGCGACGACGCCGCGTAAGCCAGTTCGTCGTCCCAGCTCAATCTCATGCGGCCCTTTCTGCCGCGCACCTGGTTCACGAGCTCCATCAGCCGCCGGCCGGCGGCCGCGTCGCCCGGATAAAGCTCGACTTCGATCGGGAGTTTCACGATGGGCTTCGGATTCCCGACCTTCAACATGCGGTCTTCCAGCATCACAGCATCGCCGTTTTCCAGTTTCCCCTGGATCTGCAGTCGATAATGTCCGGGCTCACGAATCAGCAGGAACCCTGAAAACAGTCCCGCCTCGTGCTTCATCGACATATCCAGGACGTCGCCATCCGGCAGCGAAAAAGCCACCATTGACAGCGATTTCACTAAATCGTCCACCGACCCCCGGATGGATGCTTCCATGCCGGGAGAGATTCGTTCAGGTACGCGTTCCAGGCCGATCAGATCGCGCCGAATCGAACCGCGGTACCTATAGGGCTCCACGAACTGCTTTGTGGCGGTGCTGTCGGGGCCAACCTCGACGCGGTTGCCCTCCCGGTCCGTAATTGTATATCGATCCGGAGTCAGAAACTCGATCCGCACACCCGACGTATCGGTCTGCACAATCCTGCCGTCCGGGAATTCCTCGATTACCGTCCCGTCCTCAAGCCGTGCGACGCGTACGCCGTCGGGAAGTCGAACCGTTTCGGAGCCGTCCGGATACACGGTGCGGCGCGACCGGTCCTTAAATACCTCCAGCGTCTCGCCCGATGGATGTTTCTGTATCTTTCGTCCATCCGGAAACTCGTCAATCGTTGTACCGTCGTTCATCCGCGTAAACTGACGGCCGTCCGCAAAGATCCTGATGCGGTGTCCTTCGGGCGTTTTTGCCAGGACACTTCCGTCCGGAAAACGCGTCTCTCGCGACCCGCCGGGCGCCTCGATCTCCACCTTTCCGCCGGGGTATCGCACGTGCAGGGTCCCGTCGGAGAAAACCGTCCGCTCGACGCCGTCGGGATTTACCGTGCGCACGGTTCCGCTGGCAAATCGGTGCTCCCGCCGCCCATCCGGAAATATCGTCATTCGGTTCCCCGACGCATGCCGCCATTCCTGACGGCCGTCTCCGTACACACGGCGCCGGTTGCCGCCGGCGTCTACGTACACCATCCGGCCGTCCGGATACGTTGTCCTCATGCCCCCCAGCGCATCTTCGAATTGGACCGAACCATCCTGAAAACGCGTTTCCCGCGTCTTATCGGGTAACTGCACCACAATTCGCCCGTTCGGATACCGCCACCGTTGCCTTCCGTCCGGAAACGTCGTCCATACCCTGCCGTCACCGTAGTGCCGTTTCCGAACGCCACTACCGGGATACGCCGCATTCTTCGGCATGAGCCAGACGCCGGCCTGCACCCGGAAGTGACCGTCGGGCGGCAGGTGCGTACGCTCTCCCGCCCTGAACGTGGACGTCAGGAACATATAGCGGTGCAGCGCCGCCGCGTCTTCGAGCGACTCGCGGTCGGAGACTGGAAGTGCAGTCGCCGGCAGAAGCCCGCCGTACCGATCGGGATGCATTGTCACATAGAGGTATTGAAACGGACCTGCCGCGTTCCCTGAAGCCTGCCGGATCACCTCCCCGTTCCCGAACAACACCGCAGCCACCACCCCCCGCGGCGTCGTCCCGAGCGCCGCCCTGCCATGCGCCATAAGGTAGACATGATCTCTCCATTCCAGCCGCAGGTCCCCGACCGCCATCACCGTATCGAACCGGACCCGATACGACTTCAGCGGAACGGTTATCAGGTCGCCCGGCAATGGGGCCGGGGCGTCTTCGACCGCCCATTTCAGTACGTTGCCCTGCGCTCCGGGAACCACGCTGTCTCCCGCATCGCGGACCAGCACGGCCCGTCCGGTATCCGCTTCGGCAAGGAATCCCCCCGCCGCGGCCACATAATTCTCCAGGGTCCAATCCGCACGGTAGCCTACGTCGCACGGCCGGCCTACCGCGCCGGACACCGTCACGGTTTCCCGTGGCGCGCAGGCGGCGAAAATCAGCAGAAGCAGGTTGACGATGGAATTTAGCAACCTGCAATTCATAAGTAGCCCCAGCGATCAGCGTAATGCGGCCGGACTCGCAACGCATTGGGCAGTCCTGCCGGTTCATCCTCGCGACCGCCCGGTTGCGGAGAGGGGGTTTTTCCGCGCTGATCCGTCGAGCTATGTCGCCTCGTTGATGCTCAGGCGGTCTCAGGGCAATGTCTCGCGATTCCTTCACCAAAGAGATTCGCGGAAAAACCGGCCCCGCGCCGAGCGGCGCCGTTCTTTTTGGTCCTTTTTC
>JAAXHE010000222.1 GCA_012271065.1 Candidatus Latescibacterota bacterium | reverse complement strand
CGCTGACCAACTTCACGATGCCCCCATTACACCCGTTTTCGGAGGGGACTCAATCTTTACTATGGTTTAAAGTCAAAGTGGAAGAATCGATTTCTTTGGCTGGATTTGAGACTGCTATCTCGAAATCTCCTTCGCGAGGCTCAGTCGTTGGTAGAGGTGAACTATTTCACGTCCCGTGTGTCTCAGAACAAGAGAGACCCCGGCAAGTGGAAGAGACAAAACACATACCTTGAAGCACTAAAAGCGAGGGGTGGCATCAAATTCCATTGGGGACACTATGTTCAAAAGAAGATGCATTGTCCTTCCTGCAATTTCAATTGGGACAGTCCGGAAGAAAAAAGGACGGACGTCGCGATTGCGGTGGAAATGTTGGTTGATGCTCAACAGGACAGATTCGACACTGCGATCTTGATTTCGGGCGACAGCGACCTTGTTCCGCCGGTTAAAAGGGTGACCGATTTGTATCGAAAGCGTATTGTTGTCGCGTTTCCTCCATCGAGAACATCCGGAGCATTGAGCGCATTGGCTACTGGTTCATTTGTGATTGGCAGAAGGAAGCTTCAATTGAGTATGTTACCGGAAAAGGTAACCAAAGCGAATGGCTACGGTTTATATTGTCCCGAGAGATGGAAATCTAAACGAAAGAAATGACGACGACAGGTATTGCGGAAATATTCACCACTCATTGAAAATATCGGAAATTAGCGATAGTTGACGCTTGGCAGATGTATACAATAGGCAAGAATACCGGTGCTGGCCACAAATGTAAAGACTACCATGAAATTATGACGAACAAGACACAAGAGGCCACGATTATTCGAGGGAATTCATGAAGATTAAGCTGAAGAATGTAGATATTCAGGAGTACTTGGAAGCCCCAATTTCCGAGTTCCCCAAATACACAACACAGATAATGAACCTGGCTAATCAAAACGCGCAGGGTACCAGACCGAAGGTAGTCGGGCAGATGAGTGATTTGATTCAGGAGTTTCCTGGCAATACGTATAAAGAGTGGGTTCAGTGGTATCTTGAAAGAAACCCTGACGCGATTGACCAGGCGACCGATCGAATTACGTCGATGCTCGAAAATTTACAGACGGCATTCCCGGTTATCGGTCGAGAGCTCGTTAAGAGATGGGTCGAGGATTTGGTGCTCGTGAAGACTTTCGTAGGCCTTAGGTTTCAAGAAGCGATTCTGAAAAGACTGGCTGAGATGAAGGGCTGCGATTATCGTCTGGCCGCGCCATACGAAGAAAGTCAGGGAATAGATGGATTTGTCGGAGACCATCCGTATTCAATCAAGCCGAATACGTTTAAATCAAAGCCAAGTTTGGCTGATGCAATTTACGTGACCATTATATATTATGATAAGAAGGGCGACGGAATTACAATAGAAATTCCAGATGAAGATCCCCCGACGCTTTTTTGACCGGATCGACACAGGATGCTCGTTTTAGATAAGATATCAAATTGAAAATAAACTGGATATGGAAATTGTCGTTAGGGAAAACACCGGAGGATGATTGGGAAAGATGGGTGAGATAAGAACAACGCACACGATATTCTACGCAGACTCCAATCGGATGAAAGAACTTAACGATGAATCTGTGGACTTGATGATTACTTCTCCACCGTATCCCATGATTGAGATGTGGGATGAAGTATTCGCGAAGGAGAATCCTGCAATAGGGGAGGCATTGAGGGACAAGAACAGCAATCTTGCATTTGAGTTGATGAATCAACTTCTCGACGGCGTATGGCAGGAGGTCTATAGAATTCTGAGGCCAGGAGGGATTGCCTGCATAAATGTGGGAGATGCCACAAGGACGATTGACGGAGATTTCAAACTCTATCCCAGCCATTCAAGAATAATGAGCCATTGTTTGAAGACGGGATTTCAGGCATTGCCGGAGATTCTTTGGAGAAAGCAGACGAACGCACCTAACAAATTTATGGGCAGTGGAATGTTGCCGCCCGGGGCCTACGTTACGTTAGAGCACGAGTTCATCCTTGTATTGAGAAAAGGGGGGAAGAGGAAATTCGAAAGACAAGCAGACAGACGACGTCGGAAGAGGAGCGCCTATTTCTGGGAAGAACGGAATATCTGGTTTTCCGATATATGGATGGACATGAAGGGAGCGAGGCAGGACCTTGAAAACGAAAATCTCCGCAAGAGAAGCGCGGCCTTTCCTTTTGAACTTGCGTACAGGCTCATAAACATGTTCTCCGTGAAAGGTGATGTTGTCTTGGATCCATTCTTAGGGACAGGCACTTCAATGGCTGCTGCGATGGCCTCTTGCAGAAACAGTGTAGGCTATGAAATCGACCCAAATTTCTCGGATGCGGTAGCTGAAATAACAAACGACATTGTGGCATCATCTAATCAGTATATTGACGAAAGGCTGGCCAGGCACCTGGAATTCGTATCTAAGAGAGTGGCTTCTGGACGTTCGCTAAAATACAAAAACGAAAACTACGGATTTCCCGTTATGACGAAACAGGAGGTCGGAATATTGATCAATGACGTCAGGGAGGTCCGCATGCTGTCGAACCAGCAAATCGAATTGCTCTATGATCCAAATCCGCAGAAGAAATACTGCGGATTGTACGATGAACACGATGAGGTAAAATGCGATTCAACGGATGGTCAACTGGATGCAATCCGGCGCACTGAGGAATCGAAATCTCGGGATGGAATTCTGTCGATCCAACGGGATCTGTTCTAGGGATGACTGCATCATTAGATACCAATAGGGCCGGTTTCCCCGTCCTACTTTTTATTTGGGATTCATAACCGAAAGAGCCACGTCATAAAAAGCAGCAGGGAGAGGCGCTTCGTCTTGCCTCTCCCTGTTTTTGTGGTTTCTGTGGTCTGGGGTCATCCAGTTTATTGATTTTGAGTGTCTTAGTGGTCCAGGTTGGCGATTGCGACGATGTTGTTGTAGATTTCTTTAAAGGCGTCATCGAAGATTTCATTAAATACCGGCAGTGGCACTAACTTCGGAATGACGTTTCCAAGAGCGACCTTTATCGGGAACGTCTTCTCTGAAGCCTTTATCGGATCGGTTGTCACGAGGAGCTGCTGAATTAGGTCGGGACGATCTTTTCCGATTGAACGAATTACCTGTAAGAGGACTATGCGGAGAATCATAACGTCGATGTCCAATTTCAGCATGCGCTGGATCATTTCTTCATGAGTCATCTTGTCGTTCGCCATGGGGATATTTCCATATCATACATTGCCAGTGTGTGGACGCTTGAAATATAACATTCCGACTTGAAGAGTTGCAAGATTATTCTGGTTAATTGCATTGTCAATGATCGGTGCACTGACGCCACTCATGATCGGCTTAGTGGCGACAGTGAGCGAGGGGCAAAAAGGGGGTATCGAAGAGTACCGATTGAGTAGCGCAACTCGGGCATTTCGGCGAGCTCAATGACCGCGTTTCGGTTGGTGCGTTTCCACTTCGCTCAGAATGACTGAAGACCTGACCTATTGTTCAGGGTAAAGAAATAGAATGCCCGTGCAACCAAATCACTCCCCCCTTGAGGGGGAGTCGCAGAAGCCGAGCCGGTCCCCAAAGCACTTGTCCTGAGCCTGTCGAAGGGTGTCGAAGGGGACACCGGCGACGGCTGATGCGGTGGGGGTTGTCAATCGCACGAACACGCTCGTGTTGTATGCACAAAGAAACGCCCCTGCCGCGGACAGGAGCGTCGGCCGGAGAATGCTATCCTCCGGGGGGCGAAATTCCAGGCACAATGGGAATTCAGGGGCTATTTGCTTACGTGAACGACTCCAATTGCATTGCCAGGACGTTGCACTTGACCACGGCTATCGAAGATGGCATCATGGAATAAGCCGTCCATATATTGAGCGGCTTTTTCTGTGATCGGTTTGAAGACGGTTGTCGACGCGAAATGTTTATCTCACTTCATCCCCATCTGTATTGTCCTGCCCGCCCTCACGTAGTTCCTGAAGGACTTCCTTTCGAACCTGTTCCCGGATCTCTTCTCGAACCTGTTCCCGGATCTCTTCCCGCGCATTTTCGAGAACTCTGTTTTTATACCATTCGGCCACAAATTCTGTCATCGTACCGACAATCATAACCATGATGTCAATTGCCCCTATGGTGAAATAGGCGACAGTGACCGACCATGCGCCCAAAATGACAATGTCTTCGGAGAAATAAAGGCTGGACCAGTTCTTTCTGGAAACGAGATCCCACACGCCATACAAGAACAACAGAACCGAAACAACCCCAAACAAGATCCTGTCAGTTTGTTTGACGCTCCAGATGGACACCCACTTCATTCCGGTTTTTTCCCTCTCGCGCCAATAGATTAAAATAACGAAAAAAGCCGCGGGTTGTCAATGGGAAGCGCTATAATGAAAAGGGCATACAGGATTGTCCGCCCCTCCTTCACGCTAACTTCCCCGACGCCTTCTCCATCCCACCACTTCCCCCGCCCGCCGTGCCGCGAATTGCCAAATCGGGCCGCATTGCCGCGGATCCGCAAACTGCCAGTCTCCGCCGCATGATCATGCAAATGCCGTGCCTCAAATTGGCAATTCGCGCTACGATTCGGTGCGCATCCATCGTACTGATTGCTTCCCCCTCGCCATTGTAGGGGCGTCCCTCGTGGGCGCCCTGCCTTCCGCGGCGGTCGACGGTCTATTTTTTCGTGGTTGATGAAAAAAACTTGCATTTCCGGACGTGATTGGTTAGTATATTACTGTATCGGTTCACTGATACAGTAATACTGATTGAAATGGCACTCTGAAATGTAGCGCGAGACCTGATAGCCGACAGGTTGCCCGTGCAGATGCCGGTCGCGTCGTTTTCATCGCGTTTAGCAGAACCCAGGAAAGCACCAGGAGCGCCTTCATGCTGCCCTTGCGCATCGATTCAGTCAATGGGGTACCCATCTACCTGCAGATGATCGAACAGATCAGGTACCAGATGGCCCGCGGCGTGCTGAAGCCGCACGAAGAACTGCCCTCGGTGAGGGAACTCGCCGGCCAGTACCTGATCAACCCGAATACCGTGGCGCGTGCCTATCGGGAGCTGGAGCGCGACGGCCTGATCTACAAGAAACGGGGATTGGGAACGTACGTCGCCGAGCGGGACGTCACCATATCCCGCGAAGAAAAGCTGGAGATTGTCAGAGAACTGCTCGACAGGGCGCTCGTGCAGGGCGTGGAACTGGAATTGAGCCCGGAGGAGATGGCGCAGGTGATCCGGGAACGTCTCGACCGGTTTCGGCAGCAGGAGGGAGACGATTGACCGGGAGGAAGGAGTCGTTATGAGCGGAATAGCGATCGCGACAGAGGGCCTGACCCATCGCTTCGGCAAACTCACGGCCGTGGACGATTTGCATCTGGAGGCGCCCGCGGGCGCCGTGTGCGGATTCCTTGGCCGCAACGGCGCCGGCAAGACCACCACGATCCAGATCCTCATGAACCTGCTGCGGCCCACAGCCGGGGCGGTCGAGGTTCTGGGGCTTAATCCCGCTGCGGACTCCCTGGCGCTCAGGCGGCAGGTGGGGTACGTAGCGGAAAACCGTGTGATGTACGGCTGGATGAAGGTGCGGGAACTCGTCTGGTTCACCGGGCAGTTCTACGAGACCTGGAATCAGGCCAGGGTGGATGGCCTTATCAGCCGGTTCGGTCTGGACCCGGAACAGAAGGTCAAGCATCTGTCCCGCGGGATGAACGCCCAGTTGGCACTCGCCCTGGCCCTGGGTCACGAGCCCCGCCTGCTGATCCTGGACGAGCCGGCCTCGGGGCTGGACGTGGTGGTGCGCCGCGATTTTCTGGAGAGCATTATCGGACTCATCCAGGAGGAAGGGCGCACGGTCTTCCTGTCCTCGCATCTCGTCCACGAGGTGGAGCGCGTGGCCGACCGTGTCGCCATCATCGACAACGGCCGCCTGGTGGCCGACGGCGCCGTGGACGAGGTGAAAGAGTCGGTCAAGCGGGTGGTGGCGCGCATGCCGGATGGCGCGGTTGAACTGTCGGATATTGAAGGCCTGCGCCAGGTGCAGGGAGAGGGGTCCCGGCGGCTGCTGACGGTGGTGGGATATGGCGAGGCGCAGGCCGCGCGCATCCAGGCGCAGGGCGGGCATATCGAGGACGTTATGGACGTGGGTCTTGAGGAGGCATTCGTCGCCCACGTCCGATCTGACCCGGGAGGACAGCCATGAACCCGACTCTGGCACTGCTCTGGAAAGAAGGACGCGAGGCCGCCTATAAAGTCGTCGCATGCGCGGGGTTGGCGCTGATCGCGGGGCTGGTTCAGAACCTCTGGGAGTATCCCCAACGCGTCGGTCCCGGCGCAGACGTCAGTACAGTTGGCCACTTCGTCGGGCTCATTGGAGCGGTGCTGATGGGGATGGATGCGATCGCACGGGAGCGTAGCCGGACGACGCTGCCATTTCTGTTGTGTCGGCCCCTTGAAACCCGGAAGATGCTGATCGTAAAATTCGTGGTGGGTGCAGTAGCCCTGCTGACAATCCGCCGCGTACTGGGGCGGGATTTTTGTAGGAATGTCACTGGATGGAAGCTCGATCTTAGGTGAGGGAGGGTTCCACACGACTGTATTTTCCATAACGTCGTCTATCCCGGCGGAGGAGACTCTGGCGGACGTCGGGTTCGTCCGTGTACTGTTGTTGTGGTTCCTGGTCTTCCTGATTCCGTACAGCGCGGCCGTACTGGTATCGACCCTTACCGATCATCCCTTCAAGGCCGCGGTGATGTGCCTGATGGCAGCATGGGTGGCAACCGTATTCATAGGGATCGCGTGGAACTGGGGGCCGCCAATCGTGGCATTCTACTTCAGGCTCCTGTTCTCCATTGGCGTGGACAGACACGCCGGAATCCTTCGAAAGGCGTTCGACATACCCCTTTTGTTAACCAGGGGGGCGGCAGGCGTCTTGGTGGCCGGTGCCATTCTGGTATTGTCGTGTAGAGTGTTCAAACAGCAGGTCGGCAAGCGCTTTCAATGGACCGTAGGGGGGCTCGCGGCGATCTGTGCGATTGCAGTCGTTGGGATGGATGTCTACTGGTCCCGCTATGGACGCAGGCCGGAGCCGCCGGTGCAGCCGATTGGCAGCCTGTCATACAGGATGGACGTGGCGGACCTGGCGTTAAAGGATGGAATGGCGGTCGTGCTTCTTGAGCGTGGCCTGAGCGTAGTGGACCTATCGGACCCGCAGGCGCCCGCCGAGATTGGTCGGGTGGAGAAGCCTGGATGGCGGTTCCAACGGTTGGCCCTGTCTGCGACCCGCGCCTATGTATGGGGCAAGTATCGGGACAGTGTGGGTGTAGCCGTGTTCAATCTCAGCCGGCCCGACCGCCCCCTCGTGCAGGCAGTGAACCTGTTGCAACCGGTTGAAGAGGGTCCAACCCCGTGGCTGCAGCGCGTTCCCAGGCTCGTGGGATGGGGCGTCTGGGATAGCCGTTTATACGTCGGTTTACTCAGTAACGACTTTCTGAAGTTACACAGTTTCGACATGCGGGAGAAAGGTTCGCCCCCATACATTCGTGCGTTTCCAATCGTAGAAACAAACAAACATGTCTGGAACAACGAGTGGGCAATGCGCGTTGTTGGGCCTCGCGTGTTTCTGAATATCGGACACGATTTCGTAGTTCTTGATCTGGACGACCCAGGTGGTCCCAAAGTACTGAGCCGGACTCCGCTGCGTCGTTTCGGGCGTTCCGTCGACTATGAGAAATTGGTAAATGAGGTCCTTGAAGGACTGGCTTCCGGCTCGATTAAGGAACGCATAAAGAAGAAACTTGAGGAAACAAGGCGCAGAATCGGGCCGGCTTATTGGCGCTTCTTCGAGTCCCGCGGGCTGCAATCCTACATGATTGCGGCGCCTCCCGGATTGGGGCCCCTAACCGTTACCAAAGACAGGGTCTACATCGAACGACATCTCCCCCGCGAAATCGCGATCATGGACATCAGCGATCCACGAAAGCCGATTGAGGTCGATTACCTCCCCTGGACCCGACTGCCTACGATGATGATAATCGACGGGGAATCCGCCTACGCCCTGATAGGAAACGCGGTCCAGACGTACGCCAGGACCGTTTACGGCGCGTATAAGCGGAAGGAGACGCTCGGGCTGTCTGATCGGTTCAGGTATCGGCTAAGCCGGAGCTTTTTTGAATCCACTTCGGAAGACACGCCACGTGGCCGAGACATGTTTATCGTGGCCGGCGAGCACATCTACGCCATTCTGAAAAACCACCTGGCCATCTTCGAGAATCCGAGGAAAGTGGAATGACTAACGGGCATTCGGCTGATCACCTCCGCCACCTGTCGCCAATACAATAACCCCGTCGGTATGACATTTCTGTTCGCTTCCAGGCGGCAATTTGGCTATCTTTGAAGTGGCATGGATGGCGGAATCATGACCGTCGAATCACGTGCAATTTCCACTGGCCCCGTTAGTTGGAAATTTAGTTGTCGCACGGATGTATCCCTTGCTGTCAGCGCCAGGGATGTTTGAGAGCCATCCGTGAGATATCATCTATGTAGGATCGGCCTCTTATCAGGTAGCCGGTACTGCGGAAACCGAACAGAGGAATCGTTTTATGAAGAATATATCCAGACTTATCCTCGTCGCGATACTCGTGATGTCAACTGCCGGTCCGGCCGCGGAAAGCAGTGAGTCATCGGTCGCGATTATCACCGGCGAAGTCCGGGACCCGGTCTCGCGGGAAATCACGTTCAAGTACGACACGCCTGCTGCGCTGGGCAGGAAGGCCGAGCAGCGCGTGAATCTGGACAGTCGGAACCGCTTCGTCTTGGAGATTCCAGTCGTGCGCGGTACCCTCGTGCGTGGCAGCTACAAGGGCAAGCGCGTCCCTTGGAAACCGGTGCGGCAGGCGGTGGCGTTTCTTATGAAGCAAAGTCCGCTGATTTGCTTCGTCGAACCGGGGGACAGTCTGCATATTTCAATCCATCCCGGACATCTCTATACCTCCTATCGGTTCAGTGGCAGGAACGCGGACAACAGCCGCTTTATCGCCGAGTGGGTCCCGCAATTCTCGGCGTTCCAGCGCGAAGTAGCCTCTGAGGATCTGGACGTGGATGTCTTTACTCGCATAGCGGACAGGTGGCGCACCGATCAGCTCGAATACATGGAAATGCGGCGCACAAAATACGCGTTTTCTCCCGGATTTGTCGAATATTCATCGCGCTACTTGAATTACCTCTGGGCCGACCTGAGGTTTTCCTACGCGGCCAATTTCCGGTTCGCCGTGGGAAGCATCGACAAAAGCATTCCGCCGCAATATTACGACTTTGTCAAAGAAGTACCCCTGGTCGATGAAGGGGCAATTGGGGTGGAACCCTATCAGTCATTTCTCATCGATGTACTGGATCGGGAGTTCTCAGATGCCATATTGTCCAGACCATCCATGCTGCCAAGTGGGGTGATTGGCCGCCCACCGAGAGACCGCGGGGAATTCGAGGAGCCCAGGCGATCTAGGCTAACGAGGCTGTCCGAACGCTATGACCTGTCGGGATTGGGGATGTCGGAGAAGACTCTGGCCCAACTTGACTCTCTTTACGAAAGGTACGGTCTACGCCCGATGCTGTCGAAATTGGTCGATCTGTCAGCGTTGGGCTTCTTTCCGGCTGTTCAGGCGCGGCTCGACTCGATGTACAAAAATAAACGACTCCCCACACTCTCCGAGCGTTACGATCTCTCGGCCTTTGGACTTTCGGAAACCGCGCAAGCTGAAGTCGACTCCCTCTACGAAAAATCCAAGACCTATAGCATAACCTCTTCCAGTAAGGAGAAGGAACCCAGGGTGGCTACAACGGGCGGGATGTTGGCGTTTTACTTGCCTCTCGAAATAAAAATGGATTCTCTGGCAAGGGAGCCATTCAAGCTCTCAGAGAAGATCGATCTTATTGAATTTGAACTGTCGAAAGGGCAAAAGGCTCAGATTGACTCAATTTACAATAACCGTCAACCGCTCAGGCTGTCTCAGAAGCTCGACCTCTCGGGATTGGGTCTGTCTCAGTCGGTACAGGCGAAGCTCGACTCGATCTACGCAATTAAAAAACGAACGGTTGTTTCCTCGCTTACAAGCCGGTACGATCTGGCAGAGAAGAAGCTTAAGGGGAGAGTGCGCTACTGGTTCCTCGCCGGAGAATTGATCCGTGGTTTTGAACGCGGCAGGCAAAGCTTCGCGTCACTCCAACGCGCTTGGAAGGAATTCCGGGCGACCAACCCCTATCCGGAATACAACGCGGCAGTTCTGGCGGCGCTAGACAAGGCGATGGCGCTGCGGCCGGGCCGTCCTGCGCCGGATTTCACATTGAGGGATCCGGAAGGTCAACCCGTGTCGCTGAGCCAGTTCAGGGGCAAGGTAGTCCTGCTGGATTTCTGGGCGAGTTGGTGCGGGCCATGCATCGCCAACCTGCCGCACATCCGGGAATTAAAGAAGAAAACCGCCGATCTACCGGTGGTTTTCGTCAACCTTTCGCTGGATTCGAGCGACGCCGCGTGGCGTAAAGCCATCGAGAAACACGGGATCGAAGGGGTGCACGTGCGTTCCGGGGTGTGGGGTTCCGGCACGACCAACGCCTACAACGTGCGGGCGATACCCGCGTATTTCCTTGTGGATCCGAGAGGGATTATCGTCGAGCGGCTGGACGGATTCGAAGTCACCAATGCGGATGGTGTTGTCGCGAAGATCCTGAAGAGCCTGGGTTCCGTGTGAACACATCCCGTTTGCGTCAACCCTGATGTCAGGCCCGCGGCCGAGTACGTCATCGCACGGGTTTCGCGCTTATAGCGTCCTTTATTCAAGAACCCAATCTAACATGGATAAACAGGATATGCAGGATAAAGACCAAAACCGAACGGCAGGCTTAGAAGCCAGGCGCAGGATGAATGCTCACTTCTCAGGGCCAAAGCGATGAATCCTTACCTATGAATGCCGCGCAACATCACACTGAATAATCAGATCCCCGTTTTTTTGGACGCTGTCGTACAAGACTTCGCTGGATTGATAGAAATACAATCGGTTACAAAACTCAAACACCGGTCTTCGTGAATAATTCACCGTAGAAAAGGATCGGCAGCTTTCAAGCAGCCGATCCTTTGGCTTTTCGTTGTGAATTTATCGCCGGATCGTCGAGTCCCGGTTTGCGAAATCCCGCCTCCGCGTTCAATCGTCCGCGGCCGTGGTCTCCGCCACCGCTTCCGCCTGCCCGTTGCCGCCGTGGGTTTCGTGGTCCAGCCTGACCGATACCAGCCTGGACACCCCCGGTTCTTCCATTGTGATCCCGTGCAGGCAGTCCGCCGCGTCCATCGTTACCTTGTTGTGAGTTACCACGATGAACTGGGTGTCGGCCGCGAACCTCTTGAGCACCCGCACGAAACGGGTGACGTTGGCGTCGTCCAAGGGGGCGTCGACCTCGTCGAGGATACAGAACGGGCTGGGTTTAACCAGATAGATCGCAAATAGAAGCGCAATCGCGGTGAGCGCCCGCTCTCCTCCCGAAAGTAGATTGATGTGCTGGAGCCGCTTGCCTCTCGGGCGGGCGATGATCTCCAGCGGCGCCTCCAGCGGATCCTCGTCCGGGGGCATCAGGAGGTCCGCCTGGCCTCCGTCGAAAAACGCCTCGAAAGTATTCCGGAAGTTCTCCTTGATCTGATCGAACGTGGCCATGAATCTTCCGCGGGCCGTCCTGTCGATCCGGGATATCGTCCGCTGGAGGGTTTCGGCCGCCTCGAGCAGATCGCTCCTGTGTTTTGACATAAACTCGTGGTGTTTCTTCTGTTCCTCGTATTCTTCCACGGCGCCCGGATTTACCGGACCCATCCGCCGGATGCGTTCGCGAAGCTCGTCTTTTAGCCTTTCCGTTGTGTCTTCGCTGAATTCCGGATCGTCCAATGCGCCCGCTTCTCTGACGTCCACTTCGTACTCATCCAGGATTCGCGCCCGCAACGCCTCGGCTCCGGTTTTCAGTTCCGCCATCTCTGCCTGCAGTTCACCCAGCCGATCCCGGTTCTGACTCGCGCGACGGTTCTTGTCCCTCACTTCTTCTTCCAGTTGCCGGGCATCCGTCAACAACGCCTGTTGGCGCTCCGCCTGCTTGTCCCGCTTAGCTTCCAGTTCGTCCTGCGTGCGATGCAGGGTCTGCAGTTCCTTCCCGGAAACCCGCGCGGCATTCTCCAGTCCGAGTCTTTCCCTACGCCGTTCCTCGCAGTCGGCGGCCAGTCGTTTCATCTCTCTGTCGGTTTCCGTCAGGTCCCGCGTCCACCTTCGTCCTTCGTGTTCGTGACGGTCCACTCTGGCTGTCAGCGAAGCGATTTCCACCTGCCGACTTGAGAACGCGTCCTGTCCGGCCCGCTGCTGATGTTCCTGCTCCCGCAGCGCCGCGTCCGCGTCACGTGTCGCCGCTTCCAGCTGCTCCCGGCGTTTCTCGAGCACGTTCAATTCCGCTGCCTCGGAAGCGATTGCTTCTCTCAGCCCGGTTTCGTCGGACGTCACCGCAGCGATTTCATTCCGCAAGTCCACCTCCACGCGCAACTGTCGCTGTTCTTCCTCCTGCGCGATCTGCAGGTCCCTGCGGAGTGCGGCCAGGCGGGTGTTCAGGTCCGCCAGAATCCCGTCTGTTTCGTCTATTCGGGTCTGAATTTCGACCAGCGACGTAGAGGTCTCCTCGAGCCTCGTATCCAGCGACTGCAGATCCGCGCCTGCAGCGCTCAGGTTTGCTTCCAGCGTTTCGATCTCCTGCCTGCGCCCGATCAGGCCCGTTCCATTCTCGGTTGTCTTACCCCCGTATATCGTACCGTCAGCCGAGAATAACTCGCCGCCCTCGGTAACCAGGTCGACGCCGAGGGACCTCATCTCTTCCAACAGCGCAAGCGCGTTTTCGGTTTCTTTCACCACGAGCGTCCGGTGAAGCAGCGCGTGTACCGGAGAATCCTCGCCCTTAAGGAGGTCAGACGCTCTACCCACCACGCCGTCCGCATCCGGCGCCGTCCAGGGCGCGCCGTTACCGTTCGAAAGGGAGTCCAGGGGCAGAAATGCCGCCGAACCGAGGTCGCCCGCCTGCAGATAGTCGATGGCTTTCAATGCATCTGCCGTTTCGTCCACCAGCAGACATTCCAGCGCACGCCCCAGGGCAGCTTCGATGGCTGTCGCGTACCGCCCGTCCACTTCAATCCGGTCCGCAACCACGCCGCGCACGCGATCGACAAATGGAGATTCCACAACCAGCGCGCGGACGCCGCTCGAATACCCCTCGAATCCCTCGCGAAGCTTTTTCAGCAGTCCGATCCTCGCATCGTCGGCCTCCCTGCTGGCCAGCAGCCGGTTGCGCGCTTCCGTCATTTTCTCCTGTTGTTCGCGTAGCCGTCCGTACTCCGCGGCGTCAGCTTGCCTGAGACGGACCTTGTCGGCCACGTCGCGTTCCAGGCGATCGATCTGCCGTTCCGCCTCCAGGCTTGTGGCGTCCGCCTCCTCTTTGCGTAGCGCCGACTGCCTCGCGTCGGCTTGAAGACGGGCCTGACGTTGCTCAATTCCCTCCAGTCTTTCCCGTCCGCGTTCCAGCCGGACGCTTCCTTCACTGAGTTCATCCATGGCGCTTATCAGCTGGGTATTTTGTTCGTCCGCGCGCGTTCTCCGCGCGTCAAGCGCCCGGTTCCTGTCTTCCAGTTCGTCGCGCTCCGCCTCCAATGCGCCTTCCGCGTGCTGCAATGTCTCGCGGGCCTCCACCCCCAGCCGCCGCGCCTCCGCTGCTTCCTTCCGTGCCGTATCCCGCCGGACCGCCATGTCTTCCTGTCGCCGGTCCGCCTGCTTCAGGAAGGCGTCAATGGATCGGATTCTCTCCTGCGCCACCTGGATATGCGTGTCTTTCCCGTGCACGAGTTGACTCTGCCTGCTCACTTCCGCGTTCGCTTCTCTGAGCGCCTGATCACGTCTGGTCAGTTCAGACCTGACTTCCTCGAGTCGGGCTTCCAGTCGGACGATGTCCCCCGCGGCCACCTCGACGTCCTCTTTCAGGGATGCCGTCTCATCCGCGATCGGGCGGGACCTTTCGGACATCCGAAAGAACCGGTATCTTCCCAGCCGGACTTCGAGGTCCTTCATCTGGTCCGATAGTTGCCCGTAGAGGCGGGCTTTCCGCTCCTGCCGGGCGAGTGACTTCACCTGGCGCTCGACTTCCGCCATCACGGCATCCACTGTCTGCAGGTCCTGCCTGACGGACTCCAGACGGTTCCACGCCGCCCGACGCTGTACTTTGTACCGCGTTACGCCCGCCGCCTCTTCGAACAGCCGCCGCCTCTCTTCGGGTTTGTCGCTGATGATCTCGTCCATCATCCCCTGCTCGATTACGGAATAGGCGTGTGCGCCCAGCCCCGTATCCATCAGGAGATTCTGAATATCCTTCAACCTGCAGGGGACCTTGTTGAGCAGATAGTCGCTGTCTCCGGACCGGAACAGCCGGCGGGTCACGGTCACTTCGGTGTAGTCAATCGGCAGAATCCGTTCCGCATTGTCGACGGTGATGGACACTTCGGCCATGCCCAGCGGTTTCCGGTTCCGCGTGCCTGAAAAGATCACATCCTCCATATTGTTGCTGCGCAGCGACCTGACCCGCTGCTCGCCCAGCGCCCAGCGAAGGGCGTCCACCACGTTGGATTTGCCGCAGCCGTTGGGACCCACAACGCACGTAATGCCCTTCTGCAGCGAGAGATCCAGTTGTTGTACGAAGGATTTGAAACCCAATGCCGTCAGTCGGGAAAGGTACAAAGTTCCGCCTCCTGAAAGACATACGCATCCGGCCTGTATGTACATACGAACGGGACGAGTCAGATGCAGCGCGACGGCAAGGAGGAAACGAGGCCGCGCCGATCCGCCGTATGATGACCCGGACTGTGCCGGACGCTCGCTATTGGCCTGAAATAGCGAGTATGAGAATGAAAGGGGAACGAAGGGGAGGTGAGGAATACGCAACAGATTGGGGAATAATCCGCTGCGGTGTCTGAAAAGTACTATATCTTGTAGCGCCGGTCAAGACCTAATTCCCGTGTGCGACAGACGGGGCCTTTCGACACCGGCTTTTTTGATTTCCAACCGCCGGTTTTTGGCGTACTTTACCGGATCGAACATGCAACCCGGTTCCCGGAAACCCCTTATGCGCAGTGCTTTTTCCGATCCTATCGTCAGAATCGAAAAGGTGGTCCTCCACGGCACGCGCCCGCGCAACATCGGATCCAACGCGCGTATCGGCGTACACGGTCCGGCGGTCACCGATCCGGTCGTGCGCATCGGCACCGCTGGCGGCGCCGTGGGCATCGGCTGGTCTACCCTCGACCGGGCGCGCGCCGAAGCACTTCTCGGAATGCGCCCCCTGGAGCTTTTTCAATTTCCGGTCGGGTCAACCGGCGATGGCGCGGCCATAGACCTTCCACTGTGGGATCTGGCCGCCAGATGTGAAGGCGTGCCCCTTTATCGACTCCTGGGCGCGCGCGGTTCCCGGGAAGTCGAACTCTACGACGGCTCCGTCTACATCGACGATCTGGGAGCGACCGACGACCAGGCGCGGAGGATCTTCCGCGAGGAAGTCCGAACCGGGCACGATTACGGCTACCGAAATTTCAAAATCAAGATCGGGCGCGGCGCGCGGTGGATGCCCGTCCGGGAAGGAACGGACCGGGACGTGCTGGTGATCCACTCGGTCCGGGAGGCTGCGGGACCGGATGCGAAAATCCTCATAGACGCCAACAACGGAACCACGCTCAATATCGCTCTTGACATCCTTGAACGCTGCCGGGATGCCGGAGTCTATTGGTTCGAAGAGCCCTTCCCGGAAGACCGGGCGTTCAACGAGGCGTTCAAGGAAGCCATCGACCGGAAGGGTTACAATACGCTCGTGGCGGACGGCGAGTCCGGGCCGCCTCCGCCTGACTTCTTCGATATGGTCGAAAGTGGATGGATCGATATCGTGCAGCACGATTTTCGCTACAAGGGGCTGACGTGGTGGAAAGCCGCCGCGGACCGCATCGAGCCCTGGGGTGCGAAGTGCGCCCCTCATTGCTGGGGAAGTGTCGTCGAACGATTCGCCCACGCTCACTTCGCCGCTTCCATTTCCAACTACAGCCTCCTGGAAGCGGCCCCGGCGGACATGCCGGGCATCGCCCTGGACGGATGGCAGATGCGCAACGGCAGGCTGATCGTGCCCGAGACGCCCGGCGCGGGATTCGACGTCGAACCGGACGCGCTGGAACGGGGCGTGAAGTCGGAGGGCGGATTCCGTGTCAGCATCGATGATCGCCAGCGATCCCGCTGAACCACAAATCCTGAAAGGACGTGCATGCCCACGTACAACATCGCCGTACTCCCCGGAGACGGCGTCGGCCCGGAAGTCGTCGCGGAAGCGCTCAAAGTGCTTCTGGCGCTCGAGGAGCCGCATCCCGATCTTCGTTTCACCTTCTCCGAACATCCGGTCGGCGCCGGGTGTTACGCCGAAACCGGAGATGACCTCCCCGAAGCCACGCTCGACGCCTGCAAGAAGGCGGACGCCGTGCTTTTCGGTTCCGCCGGCGACCCGGAAATCCGCTTTCCCGACGGCACGGAAATCGCGCCGCAACTGACGCTGCGCTTCGAACTGGACCTCTACGCCGGAATCAGGCCAATCAAGAAATATCATGGCGTGCCGCCGCTTCTGAACGGGAATCCGCCGCTCGACTACGTTATCCTGCGTGAGAATACCGAGGGCCTCTACGCCTCCCGCGGCGCCGGGGTCCGGCTTGGAGACAGCCTTGCCGTGGATAACATGGTCATCACCCGCGCCGGTACCGAGCGGATCGTCAGATACGCCTTTGAAATCGCAAGGCAGCGGAAGGGGGCGCACGCCGACGGCAGGAGCCGCGTCACCTCCGTCGACAAGGCCAACATTCTGAAGAGCATGGCGTTTTTCAGACAGATCTACGACGAGGTCGCGGAATCCTATCCCGACGTTGAACGGGACTACGCCTACGTGGACGCGTTCACCGTGTACCAGTTGCGAAACCCCTCCTGGTACGACGTCGTCGTCGCCGAAAATATGTTCGGCGACATCATCTCGGACCTGGCCGCCGCAACCATCGGCGGCATGGGGATGGCGCCCTCGGCCGACGTCGGCGACCGTTACGGCGTCTTCCAGCCATCCCACGGCACCGCGCCGGATATCGCCGGGAACGGCATCGCCAACCCCATGGCCCAGATCCTCTCCGCCGGGATGATGCTGTCCTGGCTGGGTGCCCGCCATGACGATCAGGAGGCCATCGCCGCCTCCGACACAATCGACCGCGCCGTCGATCGGGCGCTGGAGAATCCGAAGAACCACCCGGCCGATCTCGGAGGCGCCGCCGGGACAACCGGGGTGGGCGACGCGGTCGTGGATGCCATCGTTCATCCGTAGAAACCATCGATTGATTACCCTGGATAGTGTTCGAGCCGGTACGCTCGACGAAAGATTTCGTCAACCCGATCGTTCGCGAATCCGGGTGTTCACAAGAGGGATTTCACATGACAGGAAAAGAAAAGAAGCGTCTCGTCAACCGCGCGGTCGCGGCCGAGTCGAAACGGGCAAGGGTACTTTCGAGGAAGGTGCACGGCTGGGCGGAGCGGCCCTTCCGCGAGGTCAAGTCCTCCCGGGCCATCGGGGACTACCTGGACTCACGGGGCTTCGACGTCGAATTTCCGTTCACGAAAATTCCCACAGCATTTCGCGCTACCCGGGGAACCGGAGAACCGGCGGTCGGACTGCTGGGGGAGTACGACGCGCTGCCCAGCTGCGGCCCCGAAGAAGGTCAATGGGGTCACGGCTGAGGTCACAACCTCCTGGGCGTTGCCCCGGCCGTGGGTGCGGTCGCCGCTGCGAAAGTCCTCGAATCAACCGGAACACCGGGCAAAATCGTCTATTATGGCTGTCCGGCGGAGGAAACCCTGGGAGGCAAAGTATACATGGCCCGCGACGGCGCCTTCCGGGACCTGGACGTCTGCCTTGCGTGGCATCCGGAGGATGCTTCGGGCGTCAACAACCACGGCGGGTCGTCGCTGGACTCCCTCGTCTATGAGTTCTTCGGCCGCACCGCCCACGGCGCGTCGGCCCACCGGGGCCGCAGCGCGCTGGACGGGGTGATGCTCACGGATATCGCCGCCAACTATCTCCGGGAGCATGTCCCCGAAAACGTCAGGATCCACTCCGTGATCCGCGATGGAGGCGACGCGCCCAACGTGGTGCCGGCCTATGCCAAGATCTGGTACTTCGTTCGAGGCAAGGACCGCGCGCAGGTCGACGAAGTGCGTGAACGCCTCACCGCCTGCGCCCGGGGCGCCGCCAGGGCGACGGATACGAAGATGAAATGGTCGCGTATCACCGCCGTGTACCCGCGTCTGCCCAATAAGGCGATGTGTGAGATCGTCCGGAAGAACCTGAAACTCTTCGGGCCTCCCAAACCGACGGAAGCCGACATAGAGCACGCCGAGGCCCTTGGCTACAAGAAGGGTTTCAATACGAAAATCGCGAAGGGCAGCGGCTCGCAGGGCAGGGGATCTACGGACGAGGATAACGTATCCTGGCTGGCCCCTCTGGGACGCTTCGAGATGGTCTGTTATGCGAAGGGAACCCCCGGCCACCACCGGGACATGGCCGCGCAGGCCGCCCTGCCCTTCGCCGAGCGCGCGGTCCGGCAGACAGCCAAAGTCTTCGCCGGGAGCGCTGTCGACCTGTGCCGGGACCCGGAGAAATTGAAAAAAGCGCGCGCGGAGTTCGAAAAACGCGCCGAAGGATTTACCTACGATCCACTGGTCAGCAAGAGACAGAAAGTACCCGTCGATCCGCCGTAGCGCACGTGCAAAAACCATCCATCCGTTCTGCAAAGCCACTCAGCCCAGGATAAACCACATGCCGAAAATCACCCTTGAAGAAGCGCAGGCGGCACACGACCGCTGCCTTATCGTTGACGGCCACAACGACACGCCGGTGGAGCACGTACACCGGGGCGATCGTCCCATGGACCTGAAAAGACGGGACCTCGCGTATCACATGGACATTCCGCGGATGCGAGAAGGCGGGTTCGACGCCGGCTTCTTCGTGGTCGGCAACGGGCCCACGGCGAACGTCAGGGTTACCCTGGAGCAGACCCTGGCGTCGGTGGAACTCTATCCCGACGACCTGATGCTGGTGTTCTCGTCACGGGATGTTGAACGGGCAAGAACGTCCGGAAGAATCGGGATCCTGCTCACTATCGAAGGCGCCGGACGCTGGCTGGAAGGCGAAATGGATACACTGCGTCTCTACCACCGCCTGGGAGTTCGGTGTATCGGAATCACCCACGGCGAAGGCGGCGACGACCCGTCGCTGCTGCAGGGCAGCAGGAGTTCTTTCGGGCCTTGCACGCCTGTAGAGCGCGACCGCGAACGCAGAAATGCCGTCGGGTTGACGGACTTCGGGAGGTCCGTACTCGAGGAGAGCAACCGGCTGGGCATCATCACGGACCTGGCCCATATTAACGATAAGGCTTTCTACGAGGTGCTGGAGCAGTCTTCGCTCCCGGTGACGATGACCCACACCGCGGCCTTCTCCGTCTGCAACCACTGGCGCTGCCTGACCGACGATCAGCTCAGGGCGCTGGCCGGGGTCGGCGGGGTGATGGGCATCGCGTTTCTCCCGGGTTTTATCGATCCGGAGAATCCTTCCGTGGACCGGATGGTCGACCATATCTGTCACGTGGCGGACCTGGTCGGCATCGACCACGTCGGCGTCGGTTCCGATTACGACGGCATGGGTTCACAGACGCCTGTTTTCGGGGACGTCTCGAAGCTTGTGCGCCTCACCCGCGCCATGCTCGCTCGCGGTCTTACCGAAAACGAAATCCGAAAGGTGTGGGGAGGGAACTTCCTTCGGCTCTTCCGCCAAACCCTGGACCGCGGGCAGGCGTAGAGACCGCGCCCGGCCCCTGGCTGGTACCTGCATCCGCTGCTGATACGGGTACCTGCCGGCCTTCAAGCACCCGAAAGGACATACAGATGAAAGCGAGTCGTCTCCTGATTCCCGGTATTCGGCGGATGGAGGTCGCGCCGTTCGAAACGGGGCCCTTGCCGGATGACGGCATCCTTCTCGAAAACGAGTACACCGCCGTCAGCGTGGGCACCGAGATCCACGGATGGACCCACGGCGGAGAACCCGGGAATCCCGCAAGGTTTCCCCGCGCCACCGGGTATTGCAACGTCGGCGCCGTGCTGGAAGTCGGCAAAGACGTTGAAGGCATCCGCCCGGGCGACCGCGTCGCCGGCCAGGGTAACCACGCCAGCCATTGCATTCTCTACGGCGGGAGGGCCTTCTACGTGAAGGTCCCGGATTCCGTGTCGTCCAGGGCCGCCGCCTTTATGGTCATGGGCGCTATCGCCATCCACGGAGTCCGCGTGGCGCGCATCGAACTGGGCGAGGTTGTCGTTGTCATCGGCCTGGGTATTGTCGGTCAGCTCGCGGCAACCCTCGCGCGGCTCTCCGGCGCCCTTCCGGTTATCGCCATCGATCTGGACGGTTTTCGCCTGGATATTGCCCGCAGCCGTGGCGCCGGCATCTGTATCAATCCCGGCGACGTGGACGACGTCAGGGATGTGGTCGGACAATGCTGCGTGGAAGACGGCGCCAACGTCGTCATCGAAGCGACCGGCAAGCCCGCCGTGTATCCCACCGCCGTCCGGGTCGCGTGCACCGCGGGCCGCGTGGTCGCGTTGGGTTCGCCGCGCGGCACCGTGGACATGGATTTCCTGGCCGACGTGCATCTGCGGGAAGTCAGCATCCTGGGCGCCCACCAGCCCAAGACGCCGGAGGCCGACCACATATATTACCGATGGGCGAAGGAACGGGACCGCAGGCTGGTGATGCGCCTGATGGGCGAGGGCAAATTGCCGGTCGAAGACCTTATCACCCATGTCGCGGATCCGGAACAGTGCCAGGAGATCTACACCATGCTCGCCGATAGCCCGACAGATGCGCTGGGTGTCTTGTTCAAGTGGAGGTAGTACCTGCTGGAAAGAAAGCGGCTTGACATCCGGAAAGGGAGGCCGCGAACATGTTTTACAGGACGTCGGAAGGCCACGGGCTGCGCCGCGATCCCTTCAACGCCATCGTCGTGCCTCGACTTCAGGATTTCTTTAGGTATTTTCTATGTCATCCGACCTCCTGAACAGCATCAGTTCCAACTTCGGCGCAATCGATTGGGCGATTGTCGGCCTGTATATGCTGGGCACGGTTGCGATCGGTCTATACGCCAACCGTTACATTCGCAACATGAGCGACTATATCGTCGCCGGTCGTTCGTTGAAACCGTATCTCGCCGTTGCCACCATGATCGGCAGCGAACTGGGGCTCGTGACGGTCATGTATTCCGCCCAGAAGGGATTCACGGGCGGGTTCGCCGCCTTTCACATCGGTCTCATCGCAGGCATTGTGACCCTGATCATCGGCCTGACCGGGTTTATCGTGGTCCCGCTTCGCGAGTTGGGCGTGATGACGATTCCCGAATTCTACGAAAAACGGTTCAGCCGGGGCGTCCGCATCTTCGGCGGCCTGCTTCTCGCCCTTTCCGGGATCCTCAATATGGGTCTGTTCCTCAAAGCGGGCGCGATCTTTGTTGCGGGCCTGACCGGTATCACAAACCCCACGTCGGTCGGCCTGATCATGACCGTGATGCTCCTGCTGGTTCTAATATATACCATTCTCGGGGGCATGGTCTCGGTTGTGCTCACCGACTACATCCAGTTTATCGTGCTTTCCGTGGGCGTTATCGTCACCTGCGGTATCGCCGTGGACAGGCTTGGCTGGTCGGCGATCGTGGATACGGTTGCGTCGATTCACGGCGAACCCGGGTTCGATCCACTTCATGCGGGGGGTGGATTCGGGCCGTCGTACGTCGTCTGGATGATCTTCACTGCCGGGATCGTCTCCTGCGCCGTGTGGCAGACCGCTGTCATGAGGGCATGCGCCGCCGAGAGTACCTCGGTGGTGAAAAAACTCTACGCCTGGTCGGCCATCGGATTCCTCGTTCGATTCATGGTGCCCCAGTTTCTGGGAATCTGCGCCCTTGTCTATCTCTACCAGAACGATGTGACCCGTTCGGTCTTCTTCTCCGCCGCCGGGGCGCCCACGGGGAATGCCGACCTGACCCTTATGGCCATGCCCGTCTTCCTCAGCCAGATCCTGCCCGCCGGTCTCATCGGTCTGATAGGCGCGGGGCTGCTTGCCGCATTCATGTCCACCCACGACAGCTACCTGCTTTGCTGGTCCTCGGTGCTCACGCACGACGTGGTCGCCCCCGCCACCGGCGATACCCTTTCCACGCGCGCGCGCCTGACGCTCTCCCGGATCTTTATATTTGTCATCGGCGCCTTTCTGCTCGTGTGGGGGCTCTGGTACGAGCTCGGCCAGGACCTCTGGGACTACATGCTCGTGAGCGGCGCCATCTACTTCACGGGCGCGTTCGCCCTGCTTCTCGCCGGCCTCTACTGGAAGCGCGCCAGCACCGCCGGGGCGTACCTCGCCCTTGTGGCCGGCGCCGCTGCCGTTACCGGCCTGACTCCGGTGAAAAGGGCACTGGGTCTGGACGCCTTCACCGGTGCGCACATCGGCCTGGGGGTGACCGTTCTGGCGCTCGTCCTGATGGTTCTCGGCTCTCTTCTGTTTCCCGACCGTTCACGAGACGAAAAGGAGACGTGATCCATGGCATTCTGGGTTCCTTTCTGGGGCGCCGTGCTCCTCATCGGATTGCTGATTTTCGCAATGGTCACCGTCATCGTGGGAATCGGCGGCTTTTTCAACGTCCGGTCCCTTTTCGAATCCATCGATCGCCAGCATCGGATCGAAGATGAAAAGGAATAAGAGCGGGGAGACGCAAGACGGGAGCCGGGAGAGATTGCCTGCCTTGTCAGGTTTCTTCTCGTGCCGGAGGCAATGAGGAATTATGCATCGGGTAAGGATGTCTTCTCCCGTCTACCCTCTACCGTCTTACCGCCTTTAAGCGACCGGCGGTCGCCCGAATAGTACATCATGCGAGTACAATGCCAACAGGAAACAGGACCAGATGCTGAACATTGCGGTAGTCGGAGCCGGAAACATTGCCCAGAGGCACCTGAAAGTACTCACCGACCTTCACGAGGGGTGTGTGACGACGCTTGTGGACACCAACCTCCGCGTTCTGGAAGAGACTGGAGCGCGGTTCGGCGTGCCGAATCGCCTGAACTCGCACGAGAGCCTGCTGGAAGGGGATCGGCCCGACGCCGTCTTCGTTCTCGTGAGTGTTCTCCAGGTCGCGGCGGTCGCCGCAGACTTCATTCGGTCCGGTATCCCGACTTTTCTGGAAAAGCCTCCCGGCCTTTATACGTCCGAGACCCGTGCGCTGGCGGATCTGGCGCGAGCGGCGGGTACGCCGGCGATGGTGGGTGTAAATCGCCGGTTCTATTCCACGCTTCTCAAGGGCAGGGAGCTGATCCTCGAATCCGGGCCGGTTCAAAGTGTCACTGTGGACGCCCACGAAGATATCCAGCGGGTCCGGGTAAACCCGAAATTTCCGGAAGAGGTCCTGAAACGCTGGAGCGTAGCAAACGGCATCCACGCCCTGGACCTGTTGCGATTCTTCGGAGGTGACGTGGCGAGCGTCCAGCCGATGCACCACACGGTGGAAGGTCCCATGCCGGACTGCTGTTCGGCGCTGTTGACCTTCGCGGGCGGGGCGGTCGGGCGTGCCTCTATGGACTGGTTCGCTCCGGGAGGGCACCGTGTGGAAGTGCGCGGCAACGGAGTTACCTTCACGTCCGCTCCTGGGCAGTCCGCAACGATCAAACGCAGGGATGTACAGCCTGAGAACGTCGAAGGGGATGACTTTGATCGCCGCTACAAACCAGGATTCTATCAGCAGGATCGCACGTTCTTGAGATGGGTCGGGAATGGAGGCGCACTTCCGTTCCCGGCCTGCAGTATGGACGACGCGGTGAAGACGATGGAGATGATCGACGCCATCTCGGGGAATTCGTCGTTTAACCCTCTGAAGTGCCGTCAACCGTTTCCTGCAGAAGCCGAACGGCGGTCCGGATCATAAAGTCGCCGGCTTCTTCGGTACCCTGCCCCGCCCCTGCTTCGTATCCGCCCCTGGCTTTTTCTCCGGGAAGTCCCACGTAGCTCACGCCGCGCCCATTGGCATAGCCGATCGCAAGCGTGTGCGGGAGCGGTGATCGCGCCTGAATCTCGCGCGCGAGCCCGTTGAGGGGTTCTCCGGGAAGGACGGCCAGGCCGAAGGGTCCGCAGACGACCACCTGAATCTCGACCGGCCGGATGTCGGCGCCTGCAATGTTTCGCGCTTCGGATACGAGCGGCAAGCCGACAATCCCGGTAGCGACTTTCAGCGGTGAAGACGGCAGGCGGTGCGAATTCCCAGCCGCCGCGATGGCCCGTTCCGCGAAGAAACGGGCCATTTCCGTGCGCGCTTCTTCTCCCCGAACAGCCGGGACGATGTCTCCGGCGCAGCCCTGCAGGAAGAAGGTTTCGCCTCCCAGGACTTCCGAAATCCGCTGATTGGCCGGCCCGGGCCAGTCCGCCGAGACGCCGCGGTGACAGGGATAGATGGAAACGGGATGGCAGGGAACGCTGTACAGCGTCGCGACGTTTGCGCCGCCGGGGTTCTGAAGGGAGAGGACGGTCAGGGTGGGATCCAGCGATCCGAAACGCAGGCCGTCGGGCAGCGAATGCGGATCGCCGGGCCGAAACATCGTAACGACGTTGCCGTCGGGATCCAGCGGCCGCCGGTTGAACAGCCATTCCGAGGCATTCGCACGGCCGATGTTCATCGTGACGGGCTGCAGGCGGTCACGGGCGCGTTTCAGCACCTCCGCGCATTGTCCGGGCAGACGCCGGCTCCAGGCCTCGAAGACGGGATCGTCCAGGATCGCTCTCAACCGTTCGCTCTTGCGGCCGGTAAACGTGGATGGGGCAAACGGAGACCGGGGCGAGGAATGGGTGTGCGATGCGGCCACGAGGACATGCGAATCGGGGATGCCCGTTGCGTCCCGAACCGCCCGGCGCACGTCGATGACACACTCCTCCGTGGCGTCGATGAGGTCCCAGCAAATCAAGCCGAACTCGGTAGCGCCGTCCGAGAGAACGAGTCCACGCAGGACGAGCGGATCCAGAACGCCGTCGTAGGGTCTGTCATCCACCCAGTTCACCATCGCCGGATCGGGTGTGACGTCGGTCCTTGCCGCGCCGGCTGCAAGCGTGACATCAGCGGCTGACGCACGAGATCTTGTAACGTGCAGCACGACGGCAAAGAGTAGAAGAATCGCAAGTATCGACATAAGCGTTGCCTTGTCCCGGGTCGCGCCAGCAGACCCGGTTATTTTTAACGAACCGATTCGGCCAGGTCCAGGGCTTCCTTCACGAGCAGTTCACCGCAGCCTGGGGCGTAGGGAGACACGCGGGATTCATAGCCGCCCTCCCGGTACGCCCGGCGGACCGGAATGTATCCTGCACTGTCGTTGCTGAGACTCACAACCAGGACCGGAGAGGCATCCAGGGCTTTCTTGATACGAAGTCCGAGTTCGACGAAGACTTCACCAGGCAGCCCGACCACGGGGATATCGCCGAGCCAGAACACCTGGATTTCCGTAGGGCGGGTTTTGCGCCCTCGGCCTCGACGATTGCGCAGCGGCAATTCAATCGATCTTCTGGCCGCGCGGATACGGACCCGGTCGGTCGTCCGGATCCACTGAAGCGCGTTCAACGCGCAGCCGCCAAGCGACAGACCCACATGGCGTTTGGACCGGCCCTGGCGTTGGATGGGTACGATATTGCCTGCGCAGCCCAGGGCGAACAGACAGGTCCCGCCTTCCACGGACTCGATGAGGTCCATGGCGTAACCGGGATAGTCGGCGGTGATTTCGTACCTGCGGTCCGTGCTGGAGACGGGGTGACAGGCAAAGTTGACGAGCGAGGCGATGGATTCGCCGTCGGCTTCGCCTTCCACTCTAAGCACGCCCACCTCCGGATCCACCGGACCGAACTTCAATCCCTCGTAGGGGGGCGGCAGCGTGAGACTCATTTCCACCTTTCCGTCCTGGCGGATGAGCCGCCGGTTGTAGCTGATGCCTTCGGCGCGGGTGGCGCCCGCGCCGAGGCGGGCGGGGCGAAGCCGGTCGTGCGCGAGCTTGACGGCGGTTGTCAGCTTCGCGGCCAGTACGTCCGCATACGACCGGTCATGCGGGCCCGCCTGTTCGTCCTCGGTCCCGCCAGGGCTGACGGCCGGACCGAAGTGGGTGTGGGACCCGGTCATCCACACCCGGTCGGGGCCAAGTCCGACACTTGCTTCGACGAGCCCGCGGACCTGCGCCGCTAGCTCCCGGTGGATGCCGATGAGGTCGGTGGTAATCAGCGCGACGCCGGTGCTCCCGTCATCCAGCACCAGTGCTTTTGCGTGAAGTTCGTCGTGGATACTCTCGCTTCCGCGGTCGCGTGCCGAATAACCGGCCATCGGACCGCCCAGAAACGGGGTGATGTTGACTTTTGAGGCGCCTGCCCTGAGCATGGTTGTTCTCCAGAATTCGCCGGCGTCCGGCTTCAATGCCTCCCCCGGAGCGGTTCCGGCCATCGTCGAATGTGTGAATTGGATCGCAGGTCCTACGAGTTTGCGATCTCCTCCGCGGTGAGTGCGCGGCGGTAGAGTCGAAGGTCCCTGAGCCGCCCGTTGAAGGTGTCGACGCCTCCGGCGCCGATCTTGAGGGGCTTATCGTTTGAAAGATCGAATTCCGATGCATTGAAGGTCGAAGAGGCGGAAACCTGCTCGCCGTCGACGTACAGGAGGAGTCGGTTGTTCCGGCGGACCGCCACGAGATGCCGCCAACCCGGCGCGAGTTCGTGATCGTGACTCACGTTGGCGCCGGCCTCCATCGCGTAGACGCGACCGGAAGGCAGCGTGCCCCCGAACAGTTTTCCCCGGTAGACGGCCATGGACCAGACCCGGCGGTATCTGACGTCCGGGGTCGTATCGAGCTGGCCCGTCAGGGTCCAGGTGTCACCCCCGTCGTACCGGTAGACTTGGCCAAGGGGCAATGTGCCGGCGTAGAGCTTGCCGTTGTACACGGCCATCGCCATGACTTCCATTTCTTCTCCCAGGCGTCCGGCGCACGTCCATGGATCATTGCCGTCGTCCCTGAAGACCTTGCCCTCCGGCCAGGTGCCCACGTGGAGTCTGCCGTTGTGGGCGGCGAAGGAATAGACCTGGTTCACGCCCTCCTGACCGCCGGCGTGCGCCCACCCGGTCCCGCCGTCGTATTGGAAGACGCCGCCGGCGCTTTCCCCTTCGTTTCCCGCGCCGTATAGATGTCCGTTGAAGACGCCCAGGGACATCATGCGTCGACCCGGGGTGCCGCAGTGGCTCCACACCTCGCCGCCGTCGTAGCGGAAAACGCCCTGGCTGTAGAGCGGGATTGCGTAGAGCCTGCCCCGGTACACGGCCATTCCGGCGCAGGAATCGGCGCCTTTCATGTGGCCGATGGGTGTCCAGTCGGAGCCGCCCTCGTACCTGAACATGTTGCCGCCCGGGTTCTGGTTCTCGGATTCCGGGAGGGCTGAACCTCCGGCCTTGTAGCGGGACGAACCCGCGTACAGCGTGCCGTTGAACACGCATAGCGATGCCATGGTATTACATGTGTCCGGGCGCCCGCAGTCGATCCATCCCGCGTCTCCGTCGTATCTGTAGACGCCTCCGGACTCGTGTGCGCCGGTCTCGAACGTGCCGGCGTAGAGATCGCCCTCGAAGACGCAAAGAGAATAGACGCGCAGGTTGTTTCCGGGGCGGCCGCAGTCGATCCATTCGCCCGTATGCCCGCTGTCGATCCCGAAATGAAGGTGGCGGTAGTTGGCCTGGGCCGCCGTAACGCCGGCGTTGTTCGCCAGGCCGAAGTTGACGCCGGCGCGCGCGTCGGGATCGTATTTGCTGAGGATGTCTCCCGGTATGTCGTCCAGAATTTCGTCGGTATGTATGTGAACGGATATGGAGAAGTCATCCGAACCGAAGTCGAGCGGCCGGGTGGAGGGCGCCAGGATATGGGCGCCGCGGCCGTCGAACCGCGCGCCGTCGGGTGAAAAGGCCACGCCGTGATTCTCGCCGTGGCTGACGCCGGCATGGTCCCGGCAGTCGCCATTAAGTTTCCAGTGTGCGATCAAGGCTGAGTCTTCGCTCATCGGGTTCTCCCTCGTTGGTACGTCTGTCCGTCCCGGTTCAAGTTTCCAGGGACGCCCGCAAGACAAGAAAACGGGGGTTGCAGCGCCAGCGATCGACGCCGGTCAGGCGAAGTCGAAGCGTGTCGCCCGCGTTCACGGGCCACGGCGCGTGGACCCGGGTCTTGACGGGAAACGCCTCGAGTTCGACGAGGGCGCCGTTGCGACCAGGATGGAGCACGACAGCGGGAAACGTACGGTCCGCCGATGCCTCGAGCAGGTTCAACGTCATGAAACGCTCGCGACGGAAGCGGAGCTTCGCATGGCGCGCGTTTTCCTCGTGTGCGCGATACCGGACGGGATCGAGTTCAGCAGCGGTGTAAAGTGGATCGCCGGTTTTCAGATGATGCACGATCTGTCTCTGGATCAACAGGTCCACGTAACGGTCTCCGGGAGCGACGGCGGCGCAGCGCGCGCGAACCCCGAGTCCGAAATGTGCGGAGGGTTCGGCGCTGTACGCCGGGTAGGGGATTCGGCGGCTGATTTCGTGGCGGCGCACGATCGGATGCCGGATTTCCTCGAGTTCGCGCCGGTCTTCGACCGCGTCCTGGACAATGAAAACAGCGGGGATATTGCGATGCACGCACCACTTACCTGTTTCCACGGCGGCAAGCAGGGCCATTTCGTCGTGAACTGCGGTTGTGAGGTCGGTCGGGTCCGTACGATGGATGACGATCCCCTCCTTCACGGCCTTGATCTGCGCGTGGCCGAAACGCTCAAACGCGCCGTTGCGCCTGCGTTGTTCGCGGAGGGAGTCGGCCAGGTTTCCCAGGATTCGAAGGGTTCCGGCAAGGGGATGCTGTTGCTCCTCTTCCAGCCCCTGGACCTCATCGGCGGAGAGACGGGTTCGCAGCCTGATCGCCGAGCGGACGATGCGGAGGTCTCCGATATTCAGACTTCGATCGAGCTTCCATAGCAGGCTGAGCGCGGGACGATGATGATTCACGCTGAACCTGCCGATGTCGTCCGCGAATCGCGGCGGCAGCATGGTCAGTGAAAGGTCGGGCAGCCGGAGCGTTGCGAGCCTGTCGGAAGCCGTCCTGTCCAGCGCGGACCCGGCGGGTATGCAGGCGGAAATATCCGGGACATGGATGCCCAGTTCGTATCCGCCCCGCCACCGGCGTCTGAGTGAGAAAGCGAGTTCCGGCTGTTCGTCGGAGCCCGTGCGCAGGGAGAAAAACGCGCGCCGGAGTCTTCGACGGCCTTTCAGTATTCGCGACAGGTCGATATCTTCGGCCTCTTTCAGGACGTCGGCCGGAAAGTCAGGTGTGAGACCTGCGCGGAGGAGGTCCAGATTCTCGTCGGGGCGCCAGATGCGTTTTCGGACCATCAGCTCGAATGCGTACTGCTGAAGGTCTCCTTTCACGACATTCATTTTGCGGAGCATCTCCCGGGTTCGCCCGCCCCCATCCGCTTCCGTTCCCCACAGCGCGTAGCTCCTGATCTGTTCGAGCCAGTTGCGTTGCTTTCCCGTAAGCGTTTCCGGATCGTAACCCTCCTCGTCGCTCCCAAGCCAGAAAAGGAATTCCGTCAGTTCGTGGGTGATTCTCTCCTTGCCCGCGAGCTGGTTGCTTCGGTTTTTTACCTGGTGCGCTTCGAGCGGACGACAGGCGTCCAGTCGGGTCCGTACGAAGTAAGGGCACGCGGAATCCAGGTGAATGTAGAGCGCAAGCCAGCGTGAGGGGTCGGGGTCGTCGCCCCAGTAAAGCGCGCCGATGTCCGGGATGCCGATAACGGAGTGGTCGTCTTTAAAAGCGTGCCAGATCTCCCTGAGGTCGATGTGCTTCGCCAGCGCGCGTACCGACGCGCCGTAGGTTCGGAGGAAGTCGTGATTGTCCCTGACGCCGACGCCGGAAAGGTAGACCAGGGATTTTCTGCGGATGGTGAGGCGCCTTCCGTCTTCCGCGACAACGGAGATCCGGTTCCCCCAGAGTCGATGAGCACAACATCCCAGCATCAGACGCTTACGATAGAGAAAGAGTACGATCTCGTCGGCAGCCGTTTCGGACAGGCCTTTCCGTCCGGAAGGCGATTGAGGAAGACGCAGTTCGCGCCAACGGCGTCGGACCGCGGGATGGAGTGGGTTCCTTCCGGGGAGGGAACGTGACGACCGTCCTGATTCTTTCATGCGCCCCACGTAATGCTCTTCGGGAATATTGCGGCCATCCCGGCGCAGGACATAGCCGTAGAAGCGTTCCACAAAGTTGGCGTAATAATAGATAAACCGATTCGAAACCGTGAATTCCTTCGGCGGAATTTTCACGATGCACCTCACACGAAGGCCGTATGGGTTATCTGAGCGCTTGAAGGCGTTTCTTCAGGTGGGCCAGGAATTCCCGCTGGCCGTCCAGGTTGCGTTTCGCCGATTCGACGATCGTCCCCTGGAGTTCAAGGCGGTCTTTCTCGATCGACGCGGCAGCGGTTGAGTCCATGTTCAGGGCGATATTCTGCCGGATGTTGATTTCGAGGCTGTCCTGTAACGCTTCCTTACGCTTCTGTTCGAATTGAAGGATCGTCCGTGCCTGGACGATTTTCTCTTCCTGCGCGGCGATTTCAGCCATCAGGCGCTCGTCGTCCCGGCTGCAGGCCGCGAGGGTCAACAGGGCGGCGAAAAGGAAAAGGAGGGCTCTCAAAGTGTGACTCCTGCAAAATCAATGAAGACGTGAATGAAAGGCTGCAGGCGGGAATCGCCGCCCGCATACGCCGCCTGCGCTGACGCGGATTTCCGGTTACTTGATGATCTGTTCGCCCGACGATTCGGCCCGTGTGATGTGACGCCGGATGAGGCGGCGGGCGCGGTAGGTCTTTACGTAGCGCAGCCAGCTGCGTTTCGTCTGATGGTGGGGCGCAGTTTCAATTTCAATCGTATCGCCCCAGTTAAGAACCGAAAAACGCGATGCGGATCTTCCGTTGATGCGCCCGCCGATACAATGGAGGCCGAGGTCCGTATGGACGGCAAAAGCGAAATCCGTGAGGGTGGCGCCTTCGGGAAGGATAATGGGATCCCCGTTTGGGGTGAAAACGGCCATTTCATGGACAAAGAGCATGCGTTTGACTTCGTCCAGGAAGTGAACACCGGAACCGGCATGTTCATGCCATTCGGCGAGTTCCTGGAGCCAACGGGTCCTCCGCTCTTCCTGGAGTTGTCCGCCGCGCAGGGTCGCGACCCCCAGTTCACTCATTCTGTACATGGAAGGCGTCTGGACGGCGACTTCGAATCGCTGTCCCTGGTAGATGACCGTTGTCTGCAGCGCCTGATAGCCGTTCCGTTTGGGCAGGGCGATAAAGTCCTTTATTCCATCCATTAAGGGTGTGAACCTGTGATGGATCAATCCCAGTGTTCTGTAGCAGGTGTAACGGTTGGAGGTGATCACAATGACGGTGTATCGGTCGTGGACGTTTTCCACCGGGAAGGATGACTCGCCGGAACCGGCGCCAGTGGCCTTGCCGTAGATACTCCTCAGGCTCTTTGATTGAAGGCGGATACGGGTGCGGACGCCGTTGCGCGTCACAATATTGCGCATCTCGGTCTGGAAATCCAGATAGGATTGCGGCGGGCCATCCTGCATGAGGCGGACAAGCTGCTCGTAGACTCTTGGGTGCAGGCATCCGAAGCTGCGGTCTTCCAGTTCCCTGCGGATGCGGTCCATGCCCAGCAGGCGGGAGAGCGGCGCGTAGACGTCGACGGTTTCCTGTGCAATCCGGTGTTGCCGCTTGATGTCCTTTATGCCCGCGATGCTGCGCATGTTGTGAACCCGGTCCGCCAGTTTCAGAATAAGTACCCGTGGATCGCGGTGTGCGGCGGTGAAGAGACGCTGGAGCGTAGCGGACCGGCGGGCGGACCGACTGCGCGTGCTGGGTTCGTCTACTTTGGTTACGCCCTTTACCAGTTCGGTAACCCGGGCGCCGAATGTGGGAAGAATGTCCTCGTCGGGCGTCAGTACGGAGTCTTCCGCGGCATCGTGAAGCAGGGCGGCGGATATCATATCCGTATCTCTCGCGAAGCCGAGTTCGGATGCAAGGATGAGCGCCACGGCAATAGGATGGGTAATGAACGGCTGCCCCTCGTCGCGGTGCTGACCTTCGTGGCTTGCGTTGGCGAGGTGATACGCATGCCCGATCAGCGGATGGTTTGTCTGGGGCACCTGCGCGAGCAGCTTCGCCAGGGGCTCCTTGATGGATGTCAGGCCCTGGGGATTCAATGGCTCGTTCCGTTTGTATCTTCAAACCAGTCGGCAATGGCGCCGATCATCTCGTCCTGGGTGTTGAATGCATGATGTCCCACCGGCAGGGCCTCCAGAAACGCCCGGCCGTACCGGGTTCTCAGCACCCTGCTGTCCAGCACGACGACGGCGCCCCGGTCGGTCTTTTTACGGATGAGTCGCCCGAAGCCCTGCCGGAACTTCAGAATGGCTTCCGGCACGGAGTAATTCAGGAACGGATCTTTGCCCTGTTTTTCGAGTTCCTCGATATGTGCCGCTACGAGTGGTTCGGATGGCACTGCGAATGGCAGACGCACAATTCCCAGAATCTGGAGCGCGTTGCCGGGTACGTCGATGCCTTCCCAGAAGCTGTCGGTTCCCAGAAGCATCGCGGATTCTTCGAGCTTGAACCGGTCGGTGATATTGGTTCGGGAGCCGTCGATACCCTGTCCAAGTACGAGAACGCCGTTGGAGCGCAGGTCGGGCTTGATGGCATCGTATGTACGGTTCAGCATCCCGTAGGACGTGAAAAGGGCCAGAGTACCCCGTTTCGTCTTCAACGCCAGTTTGTGCAGCAGCGTGGCGACGGCGTCCTGATATTCGGCGGATTTGGGCGACGGCATGAAGCGCGGCGCGCACACGAGAGCCTGTTTTCGATAGTCGAAAGGGGAGCCCAGGCAGAGGGTCTGAAGGCGGGTCCCGGGCATGGATTCCAGGCCCGCGCGCCGGAGAAAATAGGTCAGCTTGCCCCGGATGCCCAGCGTGGCGGATGTGAATACGATCGAGGACTTGCCTTCGTACAGTCCGCCGTTCAACATCTCGGAAACATCCAGTGGAGCGGAAAAGAGACGGGTGTCGGCGCTTTTTTCCCGGCCGGGCAATTCCAGCCAGTAGACGGCGTTTTCATCGCTGGCGGCGATGAGTTCATTCAGGTCTTTAAGAACGGATTGGGTGGTCTCGATGCACCCGCCAAGTTCGTTGCAGATCTCGTCCTGGTTTACAAACGTGTGCCCGGGCAGGTCTCGAAGCCAGTCCGAGAGGTCCGTGAGCCGGCTGCTTAGCGCGCCCAGGGCATGCGAAAACGGGTCCAGCGATTCCGTCAGGGCTTCGAAGGTGGATTCGCCCCGCCGATAGCGGATCTTCTCTCTGTACGGGCTTCCCGGCCTCCCCGTCTGTTGCACGAAGTGCTGCGTAAGGTCTTCAAAAAAGGCCCTGGCACGCAGCCACAGGTCCTCCGTCGCGGCCGTCGCGGATTTGATTCCGGCGTCATAGGCTCTGACTGTTGCAGGATCGGGATCCGCAACTGCAATCCAGTGTCTCAGGGTAGGCAGCGTACCCGCGTCCGACGTACCCGGCCCGCACAACTGGTCGGTGATGTTTCTGACCCGCCAGATGCTGAGTTCCCTGCCCAGGTAGTGCGCGGCCACTTTCTCAAGGTTGTGCGCCTCGTCCAGGACCAGGTGGGAGTACTCCCCGAGGATCGCGTTTTCGGTGACAAGGTCGGAGAAGAGCAACGAATGATTGATTACCACCATATGCGCCCGTGCGGAGGTTCTCCGAATGTTGTTCGCAAAACACCGGCCGTTGTTGCGGCACCGCTGGCTGCGGCAAAAGCCCGGGTCGGAACAGATCTTGGCCCAAAGGCTGGCGTGGCGCGCCGCGTTGAATGCGGTATTTTCGGTGATGTCTCCCGTTCTTGTTGTTTCCGCCCAAAGCACCAGGGGCAGGGCGCCGATGCGTTCGTTCTGCGTGAAGCTTGCGTCCGGATTGGCCAGTGCGGACTCCCACCTGTTCAGGCACATGTAGTTATTGCGACCCTTGAGCAGAGCGAAGTGGAAAGGCACGTCCAGGATCGCCGCGAGCGACGGAAGATCCTTATAGAAAAGTTGTTCCTGGAGGTTCTTGGTGTTGGTCGACACGATGAATCGAATGTTGTTCTGTACGGAATACAGTATGGCCGGCGCGAGGTAGGCGATCGACTTACCCACGCCCGTACCGGCTTCCACGGCCAGGTGCCGCCCGTTGTTGATGGCTTCGGTAACCGCCTGCGCCATTTCGACCTGCTGGGGACGGAATTCATACCCGGAGATTCCTTCCTCGAAGCATCCGCCGGGCTTCAGCATGTCGCAGACCGCCGATACGTCCAGCGGCTCATCGGAAGGGTCTCGCTGAATCTGACGCGCCTCCCCGCCGGCATTGAACAGCGGGGCGTCCGGTAACCCGCCCCCCGGCTTCGAGCTCAGAAATTCCTTCCTCGCGCCTTCGCTTGCCAATTCGACCAGAATGGGAAGCAGATCGGATCCGGAGCCCTGCAGCAATCGAAGCATCTGCTGTTTCAATTGCAGCGATACGGATCGGAGCAGTTCTACGAGTTTGAGGTAGATCCCCGCAAGGGTTTCCGCGTCGGCCAGGGCTTTATGGGGCGTGTCGCAATGTATGGTGAAGTGTCCGGCCAGGGTCTCAACGCGATGATCGTGGAGGGTGGGGAGGGCGGCGCGGGCGAGTTCGCGGACGCCGTGCACGGAATTCTTAACGGAGGAATCGCCAGCGGCGTCAAGAAAACGGGATTCAAAGCGGCCCTGGTTGGCGATCAGGGGCATGTCGGACACGAAATGCCGGAAACGACCCATGGCGGCGTGGATGAGCGGCGCATTCCTGACAGTTTCGGAGGTTATCCCTGTAAGGCGGACGGTCTCTTCGGAGATGTTCCCCACGGGTTTGACGTAAGTCTGGAAGCGGTCGACGATCTTGCCGTTTTCCACCTGAACCGCGCCGATTTCCAGGATTTCGGCGCCAGGGGGTTCGAGCCCGGAGGTCTCGAGATCGATGGCGATGAAGGAGTCGAGTATTGACATGAAATCGGGCGCCGGCGATCAGAATTCCACCAGACGTCGCAAAGGATTTTCGGGTACCGGCCCCTTCGGCAGGAACGGGTGTGGAAAGATGAATCCCCATTGACAATACACTGCGGAAACCCTATCATGAATAGTTGAAAACGCAGGGATATTTCGCGCAATGCGGTGGAATCCGAGTTTACAGGGAGGTGCTGGCGTGTTCAAGGATAAGCAGACCTTCGAGATCTCGCTGGAAACACACCAGATGGCGTTTCTGAATGAAGTCGCCGCCCGATACCGTCTCGAAGACGCTTCCAAGGCCGTGCGCTGCCTGGTTAATTTTGCAATTGACGAGCCGGATGAGCAGGACCGGATTTTTGACGAAGTTCGTTGTCTGGATTGCGGCTGACAGCGGTTACAACCGGATCAGCCGACCGGTGAAATCCGGTCGGCCGCGACGTGAAATTGATTATACAGTATCCTACCTGTTAATTCAAGGTTAATTCGCGTCGTGCGCGCCTCTTTCGCTGGAATTCACCGCATTTTCGTCTTCAGAGGAGACGTAGGCTACGACATCTCCAAAGCCATGGAACGAAGGCGAATTGACGTTGGAGTTGCCTGTCTGCCAGGTTTTAAAGGCAGGCAGGACGTATAGGTTCACTGTACGTGTTCGGGACCTCTCCCCCCGGTTCCCTAGAAGCAGGGAGACGTGAGACGGAAGAGGGTAGAGATTTCCTGCCTTGTGAGGATTCTTCTCGCGCCGAAGGCTCAAGGAGTAAGAACATACTGGGCATGGGCTTCTTCTCCCGTCTCACCTCTACCGGCTCCCCGCGTTCAGGCTTTTTATGGTCGATTTAGCGGCTATCTTTTTTCGAAAGCGGGCTGATATAAAAGGAGCGGATTATGGAGGCGGTTGTCAAGACCAAACGGGGCGTTGGGTTTCTGGAATTGCAGGACGTGCCAGAGCCCGAAATTACGGACGACGAGGTTCTGATAGAGATAAAGGCGGCAGGCATCTGCGGAACGGATGTACACGTGAAACACGATACATTTCCGTACTGGCCGCCTGTGATCCTGGGCCATGAATTCTCGGGCGAGATCGTAGAGGCCGGAAGATCGGTATCGGACTGGAAGGTGGGCGACCGCGTGGTTGGCGAGCCGCATACATTGCACTGCGGCAAGTGTTTCCTCTGTCGAAAGGGGCACATTCAGAACTGCCTGGAGAAACGATCGCCCGGCTGGGGAATCGACGGTGCGTTTACGAGATTCATGAAATATCCCACGAACCTGTTGCACCGGATTCCCGACCATATGACTTTCGAGCAGGGTGCGCTGGTTGAACCGGCGGCCAATACGGTAACGGATATCATCGATCGGCAGGCGATCGAGGTGGGCGATTTCGTGGTGGTTCTGGGGCCGGGGCCTATCGGCCTGCTGGCCGCACAGGTTGCCCGGGTGGCGGGGGCACGCGAAGTGATGATCGTAGGCGCGCCGGCGGACGAGGAATTGCGCCTGGCGACGGCGCACAGGTTGGGCGTCGAGCACGTGGTGAATTTCGCGGAAGCGGATCCCGTGGAGCGCTGCCTGGAATTGACCGGCGGGAAAGGGGCGGACCTGGTGATCGAGTGCTCGGGTGCGCCTCCGGCCATTGCCCAGGCTGTCGATCTGGTATGCAAGTGGGGCCGGATATGCGGCATCGGCCTCACAGGAAAGCGACCCGTGCAACTGGACTGGGACGCGGCGATGACCAAAGTCGTAACGCTCTTTTTCAACATGTCCACCGAATACGCGAGTTGGGACAAAACCATCTGGATGATTGCCGACGGCAAGATCGACGTGGATCCCATCATTACACACCGCCTGCCCCTTTCGGATTGGGAGAAAGGCTTCGCGGCAGCCGAGAATATGGAGGCATTGAAGGTCGTATTTACGCCCTGAGTGAAACCCTCCGCCAGCCAACAGACGTGAAACTGCCCGCCGCCGCGGCGTGGCGCGTTTCACGTTTTTTTCTGCGAAAACCGCGGGTCCGGACCCGATTGTCAATCCGGGATTCCGGAGAGCGGATACGACCGGCTCCGGCTGCCCGCCCATTGGTTCAGGGACCTCCTCTCGGGCCGCAATACCTTGACGACGGATAGAGAATTCTGTAAGTTTTCACTTCTCTGAAAGGTCGTTGTCATGAGCGAGTTTTCCGGCTTTGGCAGGGTCCTGATGATTGCTGGGATTCTCCTGTTTTCCGTGGGCCTGGTACTCTGGATCGGAGACCGGATTCCTTTTGCAGGGCGGTTGCCGGGAGATATCGTCGTTCGCCGCGAGGGTTTCAGACTCTATTTCCCTGTTGTGACGTGCATCGTGGTCAGCATCGTTCTTACACTCGTGCTGAACCTGATTTCCCGTCGCTGACCCGAATCGAGCGAATCCATCAACGGCAGACTCCGCCTGAGGTCGCCCTCCGGCAGCCGACCCGAAAAGCCTGCTATGCGCGACCAAACGTAAACATACGTGTCCGGACATCGGGCTCAATGGACCTCGCCGACTTCGATTATGAGCTTCCCGAGGAACTGATCGCGCAGTACCCGGCCTCCGAACGGGACGCCGCCCGGCTGATGGTTCTGGATCGGAAGACCGGGCGGATCGACCATACGGTGTTCCGGTCGTTTCCGGATTTGATGCGTCCCGGTGATTGTCTGGTCGTCAACGAGACCCGCGTTTTCCCGGCCCGCCTTAACGGGTACCGTCCCGGCACGGGCGGATCCGTTGAATTGTTGCTGGTTCGTTGCGACGGAGATTGCTGGGAAGTGCTCGTTCGTCCCGGCCGCAGGCTTCGGGAGGGCGCGGAGGTGGCCTTTCCGGACGTGGACCTCGTAGCGCAGGTGACCGAGGTACTGCCCTCGGGACGACGCATGGTCCGGTTCAAGGGCGGTTCGTCTCTCGCGGAGGTGCTGGAAAGCCGGGGACGCATCCCGCTGCCGCCATACATCAGGCGGGAGGAGGAACCGGCCGATCGGGAACGATATCAGTCGGTTTACGCGCGAACCCGCGGGGCCGTGGCCGCGCCCACGGCGGGGCTGCATTTTACGCCGGATCTGCTGGAACGTATCCGTGTATCCGGGGTGGAAGTCGCGCCCGTTCTGCTCCACGTGGGTCCGGGGACGTTCAAGCCCGTGGAAGTGACGGACCCGCGCCGGCACGAAATGGACGCCGAGTACTTTGAGATCGGACCCGCCGCCGCCGAAAAGGTGAACGAAAGCCGGAGGAATGGAGGGCGCGTTGTCGCGGTTGGTACGACCACCGTGCGCGCGCTGGAGTCCTCGGCTTCGCAGTCGGGCGACAGCTGGACTCTGAATCCCGGTTCGGGATGGACCCGGCTGTTTGTCTATCCCCCGTACCGGTTCAGGCTGATAGACGCGCTGGTGACGAATTTTCATCTTCCCCGCTCTACGCTGCTGATGCTTGTTTCCGCATTTGCCGACCGGGCGTTTATACTGAAGGCGTACAAAGAGGCGGTGCGGAAGCGGTATCGGTTTTACAGCTACGGCGACGCGATGTTGATTCTCTAACGGTCAGTTGATAACGTCGCTCTGCCGGCGGAGTTCAGGAATCGTCTGTCGTTATGGTCTACGCCATTGTGCTTGCCGCCGGCCAGGGCCGGCGGATGGGTGGCGGTCCGCCCAAGCAGTTCATGAGTCTGGCCGGGCGTCCGTTGCTTTTCCATGCGTTGGCGGCGTTCGAACGCGCGAGTCAGGTCGACCGCGTGGCGCTTGTCACGCTGGCGGATCGCGTGGATCGATGCCGGGAGGACGTCCGCCGGTGGGACATGGGAAAAGTCACCGCCGTTGTAGCGGGCGGGGAACGGCGTCAGGACTCCGTTGCAGAGGGACTTGGGGCGGTGCCGGCCGCCGCGAGTGTCATTGCCGTCCATGACGGGGCGCGGCCGCTGATACTGCCCGAACAGATCGACGCTGTCGTCGATCTGGCGCGCAGGAAGGGCTCAGCTGTGTTGGGTACGCCCGTAACGGACACGGTAAAGAAGATTGAAGACGGACGGGTTCTGCACACGCTGGACCGGTCGCGAATGTGGTGCGTTCAGACCCCGCAGGCGTTTCGCGCGACGATATTTCGGGAAGCGCACGGCGAGGCCGCGCGGAGGGGGTATGGAGGTACGGACGATACGTCGCTTGTCGAACAACTGAATGTGCCGGTATACGTGGTGGGGGGCCGGGAGGATAATCTTAAAATTACTGCGCCCGAGGATCTGGCGATGGCGGATTCGATCCTGAGATCCAGAACGGTGAGCGTGCCATCGAATCTCCGCGTGGGTCACGGTTACGACGTGCACAGGCTGGTTTCCGGGTGCCCGTTGATTCTGGGCGGGGTGACCGTTCCGTTCGACCGGGGCCTGCACGGGCATTCCGACGCCGACGTGCTTTCCCATGCGGTTGCGGATGCCGTACTCGGCGCGATGTGTCTGGGCGATATCGGTGATCACTTTCCCGACGACGATCCGGAATACGCCGGGATTTCAAGCCTGATTCTGCTGGAGCGGGTGGCGGAACTGGCACGCGAGAATGCGGCCGAAATTGTAAACGTGGATGCCACCGTGATCGCGCAGCGCCCGAAGCTTGCGCCGCACGCCGCCCATATGCGTGAAAGGATGGCCGGGGCGCTCAGAATCGCGACGGAACGGCTGTCGGTGAAGGCAACGACGACCGAGGGCCTGGGATTTGCAGGAATGGAGCAGGGAATCGCCGCTCAGGCAGTCGCCCTGGTCGCGCTGGGGGCAGGGTCCCTGAAGCCGGGAAGAGGCAACGCGGGATAAAGCTTCTAACAGTCCGTTGATAAAGTCGTTCTGCAGGCGAGGCCGAGCCATAGTGGCCGAAGACAAGGCGCGCGACCG
>JAAXHE010000195.1 GCA_012271065.1 Candidatus Latescibacterota bacterium | reverse complement strand
GTCCCATCCAGCGATTCGGCGAGGGAACGCAACGCAGTCATTCGGCCGCAAGGGCCGGATGCAGCCCGGATGGACTGTTTCAACGGACTGCTTAGCCACAGCCAGCGCCACGCGCTGGCTGTGGCTTTTTTTCTCTGCGGCCGACCCGGTCTCGCCTGCCCGCGCTTGACGGAACCGCGCGAAACCTGAAAGATTGGTGGAACTCAAATCCCTCCACGACAGTTCAACGTCCACATTCGCCGAAAGGATTCAGACCCATGTCAAACAGTAAATCCCTGAAGTCACTGCTGGCTGTTGTCGCGTTCCTGCTGATTGCCAACCTGGTCCGGCCGCTGTGGTCTCCCGGCACGGCCCATGCCCAGAGTGAGGAGGCGGGCTCCAGTGTTGCCATCACCGGCGCAGGGACGAGCGCCTGGATTCTGAAGGACGGCAACGTCTACTACGCCATCTACGAAAAGGAGTACGAGTCCATTCGCATCTACGGTCCCGAAGAACTGCCTGAAGAGTGATCGCCACCATGGGTCGTCATTCGGTCTCAACGAAGAGCCGGTATTTCCGCCCCCGGATCTCCGCCGGTCCACATAAGCGGAGGCATCCATGAGGACGTTCCGGGAACAGAATCGGCTCATCGGCACCCTGGTTTTTCTGATCACGTGTTTCGTATACATCCGAACCGTTGCGCCAACGGTAACCTTCTGGGACACCGGCGAATTTATCGCGGCCTCGTACATCCTCGGTATTCCACATCCTCCCGGCGCGCCCTTTCATACCCTCCTGGGCCGCATTTTCACGCTTTTCGCGGATCCCGATAGCGTTGCATTCAGCGTAAACCTGATTTCTGTTCTATCGGGGGCCGCCACAGCGCTCCTGCTTTTCCTGTGCAGCGTTCGTCTGCTCTCGCGGTGGCTCAGACCCGAACGTATATCCGACCGCATTGCCATCCTGACCGGCGGCGCGGTCGCGGCTCTTTCCGCCGCGTTCTCCACGTCCTTCTGGGCAAATGCCACCGAGGCCGAAGTCTATGCGCTGTCCATGCTGTTCACCGTCCTGGCGTTTTACATTGCCCTGCGCTGGGACGGCGCGCCCGAAGACAGGTATCGCGACCGCCTGCTCATTTTCATCGTCTTTCTCTTCTTCCTGGGCGCGGGCGTGCATCTGCAATGCCTGCTCACCGTGCCTGGAATCCTCATCCTGGTCTTCTCCGATCTGCTCAAGGGTCGTTCCTCTTCCGTACAGGCATCCGTCGTAATCGGGCTTACAGTATTTCCCTTTTTGTGTATCATCTCTCCAATTGAAGGCGCCGTCGTCCTGGTACTGGCCTTGCTCGCCTCGCTCCTGATGTTGCGCCCGGCGTGGCGTCATCCCGCGTTCTGGCTGTGCGCCATCGGGATGATCGCCCTCGGATATTCCACGTACGCCATGCTCTACATCCGTTCGGGCCTGAATCCGTTCATCGATATGAACAATCCGGAGACCTACGAGAATTTCAAGGCCTTCCTCACCCGCCAGCAATACGGGGTCCACTCCATTTTTCCACGCCGCGGTGACTTCTGGGACTTTCAGTTCAACATCCACGTCAAATATTTCCTCCAGCAATTCCCGTTTTACGATCAGGGGCTCGTCGGACGCTTCTTCTCGGAGACGCTTCCTTCGTTCACGGAGCGATTTTCTGTCGGCCAGATGCTGTCAGGGACGTTCCGCAGGGCCGTGGCCAACATGGACGGAAACCGGGAAACCATCGCATATTCGGTCGTGCCCATTCTCCTGGGTATCGTCGGCGCGGTGAGTCATTTCCGCAGAGACTGGAAGCGATTTGCCAGCGTATTCGCCATGTTTCTGCTCATGGGGCTCGGGCTGGTCTTGTATCTGAATATGCCGGACCCCGAACCGCGCGAACGGGAGTATATCTTCGTTGGCGCCTACACGTTCTTCGCCCTGTGGATCGGCGGCGGCGCCGCCGCCCTCATCGTCGCCGTTGCGCGCGGTCACGCCGCTGTTTCCGCGGCCGCGCTGGCCGCAGTCGTGTGCCTGATCGTGCCAATCGGCCTTCTGCAGAGCAACTACTTCGAACGCGACCGCGACGGGGACCTGGTCGCTCGCGACTATGCCCGGAACATCCTCAGTTCCTGCGAGCCCGACGCCATCCTCTTCACGAATGGAGACAACGACACCTACCCGTTGTGGTTTCTCCAGTATGTCGAGGGGTTTCGCCGGGACGTCCGGGTCGTCAACCTCAGCCTGCTCAAGACGCCCTGGTACGTCAAACAGCTGCGCGACCTGGATCCCATGCTTCCCATTCCGATGACGGATGCAACCATTGATCAGCAGGTCATTGCCCGCCCGTGGCGGACCCGATTCGACATCCCGCTCGCCGACAGCACGATTATCGTCAAGGCCGAAGACATCCCCCTCACCGAATTCCCGGTGGGCGGCCGGCGCATGGATGTCCTGGAATCCCACACCTTCATGATCTGGTACCTGGTTGACCGGAACAACTGGCAGCGTCCGTTATATTTCGCGGTGACCGTTCCCGAACGCAACATGGGCGGCCTGCGTTCAAACCTGTCCATGGAAGGCATGGTCTACCGTCTCGTCAGACAGCGCGCCCCCGGGCAGTTCGACGCGGGATTGACCTCCCGGCACCTGCTTGAGAATTACCGTTACACCGGAATTGCGGACGCCACCGTCTACAAGGACCCGGTCGCCCGGCGCCTCATCAGCAATTACCTGGTTATCTTCGAAGGCCTCGTACGTACGCTGCATCTCCAGAACCGTCCGTCAGAGGCCCTGCAAGTCATCAGGGTTGCGGAGAGCACCATCCCACCCGAATCAGTAGGCCGGGAGGTGTGGTACTCGCTGATGCACGAGAGTTACCGGAAGCTTGCCGTGAGCTATCTCCGTGCCGAAAAAAGAGACAGTGCGAGCCTCTGCCTGGAGGAACTGATTCGCATCAGCCCTCACGAGGAAGAAAGAGAACAACTTCGTGAGCATCTTCAGTTCCTTATACCGGCCCTGAAGAACGGTTCAGAACCTGAACCGGAGGACGAAGCGAAGGACGAATAGCCGAGAACAATTACGCCGCAACGAAGACGGCCCGCCTGTATGATACAGGCGGGCCGTCAGGAACGTAAGATAGAGCGGGATCGGCGTTGGCGAGACGGCATCCACGCCATGGGTAACTTCAAACGGAATCAGACCCATCCGCAGCGTGAATACGTCGAAACCGATCGATCCGAGGGAAAGGGAATATATGAAAACCCCCACATTCAGCAGCAGGATGCTCACCGTGAATACGGGGGCGCGGCGTGTGGGATTGTCATCTTTAATGGGCAGTATCATCTGCCTATCGTACCGTGAACGAACGCACCGCCCTGCCCCGGTTGCCGCAGGCATCGGATACGACGACCTCCAGCTTGTGGATTCCGGCCCGTAGCGGCTGCCTGGGCCGGGCCTTCACCTGGCCCGCTTCGGGATCGTACTCCGCGATCAACCGTTTTCCATCCAGATGCATGAGAATATCTTCCTCCCGCCGGATGCCCGATTCCCTGTCGCCGATCGTGGCGATAAGAACCGGCCGCCTATCGGAAACCTTCGCGCGTGGTTCCGGTCGCCGGATTCTCACGCGGGGAGGGGTCTCGTCCAGCAAGAGCGCATAGGTGGAAAAACTCGCGACCTGGGCAGCCATGGCATGGCTGCCCCTGACCGGACGGTTGCCGACAAAGACCCAGACTCCGCCCCTGGTCAACCGATAGATTCCCAATCGCTCCGGCCGGCTGAAGTCCGCAGGGTATCGGAGGACAACCTCCACCTTGCGCCGGAACGGCACATCCTCCGGCCCGAACCGGTAACGCGTTCCAACCATCGTCAGACGTTTCGCCCCTTTCCCCGGAGCGACGGAGATCCGGCCAAAGAAAGGCCGGTAGACGTCATCGGCGTTGAAGCGGGCCTCCGCCTTGCCGTCTGGAGACCGCACGACCCCGCCGCTCCGGCGCACCGGCGTCTGGGCGAGGTGTACCACGGTGCGCCCCGTACTGCCATTCCGATCGACCGCGGAAATGACTGCCGCAACGTCGCCCTGCACGTCCGGATTGAATCGCAGAACGGTTTCATAGCCGTATAGACTCCGCTGGATCACCTCAGGCGCCGTCTCTCTGTTCGCAAGCCAGTTCGCGATTACCTCGGGAGGGGCCGACAGCAGCCGTTTCGACACGATCTTCAATACGGCGAAGTCGGGATAGTTGCGAACGTCGCATTCCAGAAGGCCTGGCTTCGTGTCGCTGTGCGGCGGCGGCGCAGGCGCGCAGACTTGAAAACCCTCAGACTCGAAACGGTCCCGGGCGCGAACCCTGTAGACCGCTTCCGGGACGTGCAGGAATGCCGCACGGACAAGGCCGAGCGCATCCAACCCGACTGGGCTTACGGGACGCCAGGAACGTCCGCCATTCGAAGACCGCTCCACAACGATATGCTTTGGATTTTCGTCCCGCACCCGTGCCCGCACCCGCACCGAATCGCCGTTCAATTCGGCACTGGCGTCAAGGACGCGAGGAACCGAATTCACAATCACCTCGAGGTCCGCACGGGAACGGTTCCCGGCCACGTCTTCAACCACCACCCGGATACGATTTCTGCCGGGATTCAGCGCTGCACCGCGTCCCGGGGACGGTATTCCCGCATGCAGAATACCGTCTCCAACCTTGTACTCACCGTACATTGGAAGCTGATTCCCTGCAGACCGGTACAAGTTGTGATAGAGACCTGCGCCACGCCGCTTCAAAACGAAATTCCGGTCCAGCTCGACCTGGTTGACCTGACTGTACGCGAAGACCATATACGTGGTCTCGAAGACCTCGCGGTCGTTTACGTACAACCGCAAGCGGTACGGCGCGAAGCGGTTGCTCAGCACGGATGCGTCGGCCCCGTCGTACGTCTTGACGCTCACGCCGATGCGCCCAACTATCATGGGTACGCTGCGCGCGACGTAGCGCTTCTGCTCGGGGCGCCAATTCACGCCAATCGTCGCCGGATCCGTCTTGTCGGAAACACGGGACTCGGCGTCCATTGGAATCAGAGCCAGAGACTGCACAGTTGGCGCAACGGTGTCTTTCACCTCGAAGCCGTGAAGCAACCCGTTGAGGGGCCGTTGATTCCTGTCACGGATTTCGAAATGCAGATGCGGCACCCCACTGCCGGTACTGCCGGAATAGCCGAGAGTTTCACCGCGTTTCACCTTGATCTGGTTCGGCTTGAAGAAGAGATTCACGCTGTAAAAACCCCGTCGTTCCTGTTCCGCCTCGACGACGGCCCGTACCTGAGCCGCAAAGCCCGAGAGGTGCGCGTAAACCGCGGTCCGGCCGTCTTTCAGCCTGATGTAGACAACTTTTCCGTAGCCCCAGGGCGAGGTCCTGACCCGCCAGACGTACCCGTCGTCCACGGCCAGCACGGGGTACCCTTCATTTCCCCACGTCTTGAAGTCGAGCCCGGCATGGAAACGCCGCGGCCGGTATTCGCCGAAGGAAGAGGTGAGCGCGGGCGGGGCCGCCATCGGCCAATGGTAGTCGCGGGATTCAGCGATGCCTGAATCCGCAAGGCAGAGAACCCAAATCAGCAGGATCGCACGCATCGTTGTCAGACTTCCCTTACCATAGGGTGGGCGGTTGTTTCTTCCCGGATCATGCGCGACACAGTATAGGTATTTTGCCGTCCGGGGTCAAGCGGGCGCCGGCTTTTTTCCGACGGACAAAAAAAACTTGCCTGCAAATCCGCCTTCCTATAATTTATCGTGTTGTCAAGTAGTTATTCGAATCGTTCAAGGCCGGATATTTCACATCCGGTCTTAGCAGTCCGTTGAAAAAGCCCATCCGGTCTAC
>JAAXHE010000018.1 GCA_012271065.1 Candidatus Latescibacterota bacterium | reverse complement strand
ACGATCCACATGATGACGAACTGGGTCGTCTTGAGGTACGTTACGGCGGAGTCAGGCTCCCCGTAGTCAAACGCATCATCGGCGGTACCGCCCGCGGGAGCAGCGGACGCAGGCGGATCGCTGAGGGCCAGGCTGCACGGGAGCAGAATGACGCCGAAAATGACCCCAAGCCAGATGAAGACAAGCGGAAGCGTGCCCGACGTGGTCACGATCAAAAACGGCGCCAGCCCCTTGCTCAGAAGGAAGGCGCCGACGCCGAAGCCCATGACGACGATACCGGTGGCCAGTCCCTTGCGGTCCGGGAACCACTTCGCTACCGTGGCAACGGGCGTGACGTACCCCAATCCGATTCCCGCGCCGCTTATCACGCCGTAACCCAGGTAGAACAGCCAGATAGAGTCCAGTTGCAATGCCGCGCCCGAGACCAGGTAACCGCCGGAAAACAGGATGCTGCCGGTTACCGCCAGGAATCTTGGGCCCAATCGCGAGAGCATATTGCCCGCCCAGGCCGCGGAGACTCCCAGCGTAAAGATCGCGATACTGAAGGCCCACGCGGTTTCGGTATGGGTCCAGCCGCCCTGACGAACCAGGATCGTCTGGAAGAAACTCCAGGCGTAGACCGTGCCGAAGCATACCTGCAGAACGGTGCAAAAGAGTGCGATAACGCTTCTTGGAATACGCAACACCGCGTCCTCCGATTAACCTGGCCTTTCCGCCGACCCTTCCGGTCCCCCAACGCCAGGCGAATTCCCCGATATGTGCCGGAACAACCGGGCGAGGTCGCCTACTTCATCATCGCGGGCGAGCAGTTCGTCGTCCTCCTTCTTATCCCGCTTTCGATCGTCGGCCAGGTCCACCGCGTAGGAGAGAAGCCCTCCCAGCGGTTTTGCGGCCAGGTTGACCAGCCAGATCGAAGCCAGCACGCCCACAACGAGAAAGATACTGATGAGAATGACCTGCTGGCCGATCGCGCGTTGAATCTTGAGTGCGACGATGTCCAGGTCCATACCGACGTGAACCGTGCCGGCCACTCCGGCCAGGATCGGGCTGCCCACCTCCAGGAAATCGCCCAGACCCGGTATGTTTCGTTCAACAGGTTCGGTGTTGGACGGATCGCTCGCCAGAATCTCCTCGGGGATGCCCGGAACGAAGGTATGCGCCAGGTATTCGCCCTTCTCGCTGGTTATATAAATGTAGCGTATCCCCTGAATCTCGACGAACTGGTCGATCATCGACTGCAGCGTTGCAAGATTCCGGTTCAGGAGGATGTCCACACTGGCGTTGGCGATGGTCTTCGCGATGTCCTTGCTGTTGGACGCGTACTCGGCCGACAACTGCGTGTCTACCGTGTAGATGCACAGGAATGACGTCGACAGTACGATCAGCCCGAAAAGCGCAAAGATGCCGAATCGGGTCTTCTGAAACAGCTTTTGTATTTTCATATTACGAAAGCCAGCTTTCCCAGTCGTTCAGAGTGACGAAGCGGCCGTCCTGAACGACGGTATAGTAAACGGTTTGCAGTCCCTGTCGACGGTCGGGTCCGAATGAGACTTTCTCCCCGATGCCAAGGTCGAAATTCCGGACCGAGAAGACCGCGTCCTCCAGCCCGGCCCTGTTGGGATTGTCTCCCAGGCGCCTGAGTATCTCGGTCATCAGCTTTGCGTCGAGAAAACCCTCCAGGCTGACAAAGCTCTGCTCGAACGGACTGTAGGGCTCTTTGACGAGTTCCTCGGGAACGGCCGGATTGTAGCGCGCCATCAACTCCCGGTACTCTCTCACGGCAGGAATGGACGTGTCTTCATAGCTGGGCACGACCTGGGAGTTGACGAGGTACTTCGTATAAGTCTCCGCGTCATCCCGACCCTCACTGAGCAGATGCAGCAGATTCTCGCTGCCAACAAACGAGAGATTGGCGATCGGCACCTTCAGGCCCAGGTCGATCGCGTCGCGGGCGAAGGCTGCGCATGCGGCGTATGATCCGATGCAGATGACGGCGTCCGGAGAAGCCTTCTTCAAGATTTCAACCTGCCGCCTCATGCTTCCGGTGAACCTTTGACCCCGCCGGTAGGTCGCCTCGCCGGCGATTTGTCCGCCGTGCACCTCGATTGCCGCCCTCACACCCGCCCATCCGCTGCGTCCGTACGCGTCGGCCTGGTAGAACACGGCGATCCGCTTTCTGCGGGTCCGAACGAAGTTGTTCACAAGGCCGGCGGTCTCCTGGCGATAGGACGCCCGGAGGTTGAACGCGAAATCCCCATAGGGCGGCTCCCTCTGCGGCTGGGCGCCGGTAAACGGAAAAAACAGATAGACCCGCTGGTCCTGGAATTTTTTCAGCAGGGGAAGCGCACGAGTAACGGTGGGCGTGCCAACGTAGCCGAAAAGCAGGAAGACACGATCCTCGATCATAAGTCTCATCGTGTTCTTTACACACGGGTCCGGCTGGTACCCGTCGTCATACAACTTGAAGTCTATCTGGCGGCCGCCAACGCCGCCATTGTTATTAACATGGTTGAAGTAGGATTTGGCTCCTCTATAGAGTTCGCTGCCGAGCCCCCGGGAGGGCCCGGAAAACGCGGCGGACATACCCAGGACGATCTTGCCGTCATAAACGCCTTCAAAACCTTCGCCATTGCCCGAATCATCTGGTGAAACCCTGCCTGAACCACCGTCCTGGGCTCCAGCGTCCTGCCAACCTCCCCAGGATAACGCCAGCAGCCCGAGTAAACCTCGACGGAGCATCGACCTTCGCGTAAGATCGGACGCCTGGCCGCCCCGCCCGTCGTGTTCCTCGGTGCAATTGGGAATTCTCATTCCGCTCCTCGTCAACTGATACCGGCTCGCCTGAAGCCAGGTGACTTCACGTCAATTCAACTTCGGGCCGACAGATCCTCAGAAATTGTAGGTAAAGTGAATATCCAGCCGGTTGGCGATCCCGTCGTTCGGTCCCTTGTAGGAGGTCTTCCAGTAAAGATATTCGACGGCTACCTGTAACGGCTTCCACGGCCGATAACGGCCGACAGCGAAGAAGGCCCCATTCCTGGTGCGCCCTCCCGAGGGCACGGCATCCTCATCCGGCTGCTCCACCGTTGCCCCGGCGTAGAGCTTCCACTGGACATTGGGCATGATCACGATCTGCGCCCACCCGCCGGTGGAGGCGATCTCCTCGCCCGTCGCTGTGTTGACCCCCTGTCCGATGCCGCCGCGGATGTCCGTGAGATTCTTTCCCTTCCAGGCTTCGCCCTGAACCAAAAACTGGTCGGTAAGTGAAATCGAAGCGTCAACTCCCACCGCGGTCGAGTTGAAGCTTGTCTCGCCCCTGACACCCACGGGGACGGCTGTCTCCTCGGCGCCCCAATGGGCCCAGGCGCCTCCTTTGAACTTCGGCTGCGCGAATCCCAGCCGGGCCTGCAGGAAAGGCAATGCGGCATCCCAGCCATCCAGAATGCCATTCTTGTCCAGGTCTTTCTTATCCACGGCACCGGTCTGTCCCGCCGCAATCGCCAGGGAAAACCCGGCCTCAGGCTTGTACGTGAGCCGCGCCTGGGGATGACGGTCTCCCAGGTTGCCCGCATGCCACATCAGACCGTCATTGTTGGCGATCGGAAATATCGGCGAAATGACGTCCCAGCACTGACCGGCAAGAAAGTGCCAGTCTCCCCGCTGAAGATTGAAATAGGCCTGCCGGAGGCGCAGAATCTGGCGCGATTCGCTGCCCCCGTTCTGAAAATCGATCTCGACGAGTCCGCTTATGCTTGAGACCTCGTCCAACTTCACGGGTTTGAATCTCGCCCCGAGGCGGGTGAGACGCGGGTACATGGTCAAATTGCCATCGGTTTCGGCCCCAGGTTCTTCCGGCTTTACCCAGAAGCCGAATTGGTGGCTCTGCATCTTCGAATCGTCGAAAACGGCGTCGAAGCGGACAAAGCCGTAAATCGACAATTCTCCGGCAAAAGCCCATTGTCCCCCGCTGAGCAGACAACCCAGAATCGCTGCGGCAATTGCCTTTTTCAAGAGTCACTCCTTCGCAGGCGAGTATCCAGATCCAGCGGCGCGCAGGCAGTACAAATCCATGGCCTGCCTTTCTTGTCGAATGCCATGTGGACGGAAAATCTAGGATTCGGCGGGTTCTTCCGCACCGTCGCCGTTTTGCGCGCGGATGCGTTCCACGAATGACCTGCCCTTGTTGACGGCTTTGTCCACGTTGCGTCGAACGGTCTGGCGGGTTTCGATACCGCTCCGGGGCGCCAGCAGAACGCCGGCGATTATCCCCAGAGCCATCCCGATGATGGCGCCGAGACCGAAAACGCCCAGGCAAAACCCCATGTTATTCATCTCGCGATCCACCGAAGCCTCCTGGTCAGTTGGTTGTCCTCTATTGAGATTCTCGCAGGAATCCCTAATTTATAATCCAAATTATCAGATTAGTCAATGTATTTGGTTGAATCTGCCCCGAAACGGCGCGCACTAACCACGGCGGCGATTTCCGTCAGCACCCTAAGAAAGGCGCGCCGATTCGTATTCAAGCGCCTTTGCGATCGTAGAACCACGCGAGCGGATAGACTCGCAGTACCAGTTCGCCGGGCTTTCTGGCCGTGAGCTTCCGTTCACCGAGCGTCACAGCTTCGCCGGTGTCCTCATCCGCCTCCACCCAGCTTCGATGATACATCAGCAGCACGCGGTCGCCGTGAAACCAGACGTTCGCGTAATCGAACGTCGCAAAGTCGTCCGGCAGCGTCCCCAGTTCCGGAAGCGCGATCACGGGGCTGACGGGATACTGAGGGGGGACCCGTTCCACGTCCTCCATCCCGCCGCTGAGTTCGATGGTCCTGAAACGAGACCAGCTGGCGCCGCCGTCGCTCGAAATTGCCGACGACAGCCTTCCGCGCCGGTACCCTCTCAGGATTTCCTCCCTTGACGTCTGGTTCCAGACGCACATCAAGTCGCCCGTACCCGGAATCCGTCTGAGCCTGGGCGGCGAATAGGATGCGGCCAGGTCGCTCGGAACCACGGGCGTCCAGGTCTCGCCGCCGTCCTCGCTGTAACACTGCACCAGCCGCCCCACCGTGGACCTCGCCATCATCATCAGCCGTCCGTCGGGACACACCGCCACGCCGGGTTCATCCACGGCGGTGATGCCGCCGCGGCCGTTCGGTATGCCCTCGGCATCGAACCAGCCCATCAACTGCCCCCCGCACATCTGCCACGTACGGCCGTCGTCGTCCGAATAGCTCACCGCGGCAATATCCACCTCCGGGTAATGATAGTGACCGCTCACCTGAAGGCGCAGCCCCTTCCAGGACCCGTAGCTGCTCACCCGCGCGTACTCCAACCCCGAATGATGGTTATTGCTATGGCAGATCCGGCTCGGCATCACCAGCCTGCCGCCTGGCATCTGAATCATCGTATCGTAATACGGCCCTCCGAGCAGATTCATCGGCCACCCTCCGGACCAGGACCCGCCCTCGTCGTCAGACACCGACAGGTAGAACGGATTCCAGTTGAACATCTCGGATCCGCGATGCCGGTTTCCCTTTCCGAGATGCGCGAGGGCAAGCCCGCCCGACTGCAGCCGGATGCACGACAGGCAGGAGGTTTCTCCCAGGGATTCCCAGTCGGGCGCTTCCGCTTCTTCCCAGGTCAATCCGGCGTCTCCGGACCGGTAACATCTGCGGCCCGCTATCATCAGCAGCCCGCCCCGCGCCTCCACAACAGCCGTCGCGCTTCCGGCGCCAACCCCGATATGCTCGATAACGCCCTCAGGGACCGGCTTTCGAAAATTCGGCTTTCCCGAATCGGCCATGCTTATTTCCTCCAGGTCTCGTTACGCACACATTCAAAGAATCGAGGGCGGGATCCCGGCCATGACGGGTACTCAGGGTCGAACGCCCCATCAGCTACCGGAAGCGAATGGCGTAGAGGTCGGCCTCCTTCATCGCCGCGCGAAGACGCACCGGCCTTCCGGCCAGCGCAGACACGTCTGAGCCGCTTTCCCAGCTGACCGCCCGCGCAATCTCGTCTCCAAAGATCTCGGCGCTTTCGGAGAGCGTGCGGCCCTCGATGGGGTTGCCACGTTCGTCCTGCAACTCGAACCGGATTTCGCCGGCCACCGACGTCGAGTAGTTGATGACCAGTTCGGTGCCAGCGAAGGTGAAGGGCCTGGTTATCATCTCGCCGCCGCCGAAGGGCGCGTTGACGGAGACGAAACCGTCGGTCCGAAGAACGCCCCGACGGAGCCGGCACGTCGGGTTCCGGTAGTTCTCCACGTAGTAGATCGAAATTTCATCGGCGCCGGTGGGCACAACGCCCACGCCGGCGGCCATATTCCGCTCATTCCAGTTCCTTGAGTCAAGGCCCGGGCGGATGAACGGCCCCATGAACCGACGGTCCCACCGGATGCCGTCACGGCTGGACATGAAGACCCCCTCTGACAGGCCGTCGAACACCCAGTCCTTGTGGAACTTCCGGCCAAGCCGGAGCCGCTTGGGGAACATCAGGTAGACGTGGGGAGCGCGGAAGTAGGGGGTCGCCGCATTGGTGTAAAGGTGCTCTTTCTGTCTTCCGCCCATGTCGATCAGCTCCGGCACGGTCCAGACCAGAAAGTCGTCCGACTCGGCCCTCCGAATCGACCGGTATGGGCCGCCCTGAGCGGGGCTCTCGCCGCGGTCGCAATCGGGCGTGAAACCCCTCAAGTAGCTGACGTACTTGCGAATGTTGACGTCCCAGAAGGCCACGTTGGGTGAGTCGAAGACGGGGCGGTCGTCGGGTGGCGCATGCAGGATCGGTCCGTCCCGGATCAGATCCCAATGGATGCCGTCGGTTGAACCATAGCCGTAAATCGTGGAGCGCCCGTCCAGCTTTTCACCCCTCAGGAAGCCCTTGTACCGCTGCGAGGCCGGCGCGGCGGGATTGGGATCCCTGAAGACGCAGGCGTTCCAGTGCGTGGCCCCCATGACGATGTTGTTCTCCTTCGAGCCCTCGAACTCGTGGAGCCCGAGGGTTGGACGCTCGAAGTGGATGCCGTCGGGGCTCTCGGCGTAACAGGTCGTCCTGTTCGTTCCGTCAGCGCCGGCGCCGCGGTACCACAGGCGGTAGCGCCCGTCGTCGAGGATGACGTTGGCGACCCAGGACGTCTCCCCTTCCCAGGGTCGGTCGAAGTCGAGGGCGACCTCAGCCGGCGCCGGAGGATGGAGTTTGAGGCTCGTGTCCGTCATCGTGTCGATCAGCCAGTCGTCGACGAACAGCTCAAGCCTGGAGCCTATGTCTCTGGTACCAGCGATGGTTCATCCTCCTGTCCCGACGCCTCGGGGGCTAACCTTGATTTGCAAGTCTTTGGGGACGTTAATTCGACTATGTGTTTGTAAATAAAGGCGATTAGACGGCTGATTACCAGGATAAACCAGGTCACTGGCCGTGAAAGGAAAATACGTCCTTCTATACGTCGATAACGCCCTGTTTCGGAGGGTTTTATCGCGTCGCCGCGTTGCTGTTTTTTTCCCATTGAGGCTAATCCCCTATACGCAAATGGAAAGAAGCAAGTAATAGCTGGATTCTGGGTTGGGTGTGCACCTCTCACCTCTTCCGTGACTCACGCCTACCCTTCTTCACTCTATCACGCGGAACAACACGCGTCTCTCGTCACCCTGCCCCGCGCTGTTCAGGTCCTTCAGTTCTACCGACAGCCTGTGGACCCCCACCGGTACGCTATCCAGGGCGATCTGAAGATAGGTGAAATCATCCGCCCGGTCTCCTTTATAACGAACGGTAACCGCGGTCTCTCCCGCCTCGCCTTCAAACTTTCGAAACATTCTCGAAACCCGGTTTCGCTCGGCCGGAATGTACCTCACCTGATATTCGACAGGCCCGTCCTCCCGCACCGGTCCGACCCGCATACGAACTTCACCAACCGGTTCGGCCAGTGCCACGGCCTCGAATCTCCCGGGGACCACTTCGGACGATTCCGGGCGCCCGACCCGATAGGTAATCTCGTATTTGGTCCCTCCGAAATCACCCCGCGCAAGGTTGTAGACCTCGAAATAGACGTACACCGATTCCGAGCGATAGAACGTGTGGAGCGGATTCAACGCCAGCCTCAAATCCTCCCGCCGTTCGGGAAACGGATCGTCCATCCGGATGTCGGTTGCCACCAGCAGATCGCTCATCGCGGGCAGGGAACCCACGATCGGGAATTCGAATGTGTCCCGGAACGTGCCGACGGATCGGGTCCCGCGGTCCTGCACCTCGGCGATGAGATGATAGTCCCCCGGATCAACCATCAGCGTCGACCTCGACAGAAGGTACTGCCCCCTGAGGCTATCCTGTCCCACGTCCGCAAGCCGCCGGGTCGCATAAACCGCCCGCGAGACCTCTTTCCAGTCGCCATCAAACAGGAACAGCCCATCCTGCAGGTCGACGCCGCCCGTGTGAGACATCCTCAATCTCTCCTTCGCAATCGCATAGGCTACCTCGAGGCGTATCCTGCCGGCATCTCGAAACGCGGCCGCCTGGTACGGCAGGCTGTACTTCCGGTCACGAAAGGGATCCACGAATCGCTGCGGCGTGCGATCGAGGACCCATTCTCCGGAAGGGAAAACGGGAGAGCTGACGTCAAAGTGCCAGCCGTCCAAACCGTTCCAGTTCCTGAATCGAAAGGAAAAGCCTTCATAAGCCCACAGCTCCATATGCGCCTGAACAGTACGTCCCTGCTGGTCCACCTCGGGACGCGTCACCGTCCGTCCAAGCGGGTCACCGTACTTGATGTAGACCCTCCCCATCGGGGTGCGCCAGCCCGCGATTCCTTGCCTGGGCTTGCCGAACCGCAAATTGGCATAGGCCACCCGGCGGTAGTGCTCCATTCTCCGTTCGTTCGATTCCGTCAGCAGCAACGGGTCTTGCTTGAGCCAGAACCGTTCCCTCTCAACACTCTCAACCCATTCTCCTCTCGATTCTTGCGTCTGCGTGTCTGCTTTCGCGATACGCGTCCGCTCTTTATCGTCGGCTACGACGTCGACGGATTCGATGATCGAACGTTCCTCCGCGCCCATCATGTCGAGCGCCCGGACGTAGAAATCCCATGCCTTGTCCGGAAATCCGCCGGTGTGGTAGCCCAACCCGACAAAGAGCAATGCGTCCTTGTTCCCGGGATACGCCTTCAGCAGTGAGTTGGCGACGCCTACGAGCGCCCTTCCCGCGGCTTCGGGAGCGGATCTCATATCCTCCATATAGACCAGGCCCAGCTGGTAATAGGCGTCCTTGAGTCCCGGATCGTACTGGATGCTCTGCCCGAGATTCCGGATTGCCAACTCACGGTATTCCCGGGCGAAATGCCGCCACTCAAGCACCACGCTGTGGCTGATTCCCTCCGTGTCGATCATGTTCCAATACTTCATGAAGTCCTTCACGTAGTAGACTCCAAGCCCGAAAGCCGCTTGCGGGTTTCGCGGATCCTGCTCCAAGACTTCCTCATATTGTCTTTTCGCGTTCGACAGGAACCCCTGCGCCCACATGAGATCGCCCAGCAGCACCCGATGTTCCCAGTTTTCCGGATCCAGCCGGATTGCGCGCCGCAGGAATTTCTCGGCGGTGCTCCTGGCAAGAGGCGTATTTGTCGACATATGCAGCCTGGCGATTTCCACGTGCGCCGGAACGTGATTTTCATCCGCCGCCAGCACGTCTTTCAATGCACGGAGACTCTCGTCGGTTGAGACCCGCCCCAGACGCTCGATCGCAATCCGGAACCGTTCTTCGGCCGTCTTCAGGTCGTTTTCAGACGCGAAAGCGCCGCTGTACCATACGAGTGCGGCGACGACCAGGCATCCTGTTCCAAGTCTGATTATCACGTCCAATCCTTGAGTACGAGACACGCGGGAACCGCCCGCGAGACAGCGTCCCCTTCGCCATCCGGTGTTCCGCCTCTCGGAAACGTCCGGCCGTTTCGCAATTAGCCTCAATGCGAAAATAACATT
>JAAXHE010000118.1 GCA_012271065.1 Candidatus Latescibacterota bacterium | reverse complement strand
GTATTGTACTCCACGTCTTAGCGCGCGACATTAGCCCACGGTCTCATATCTCGACATTCGATACGAATTCGAACTTCCCCTCATCCCGACTCCAGGTGATATCCTTGTCCGATAATCAGAAACGCGCCCACACCCCTTTTTACTTCGGCTTTGTGCTGGCGTCGCTGTCTGTCGCGTTGACCGTCGGATTCGGCTACGCGGCCGTCCTGGCAGTGCTGATCGGTTTTCAGCTGCCTATGGGAAGCTGGTGGGTCGCCATGCTCCAGGCGCATGGCCACGCCCAACTCCTGGGCTGGATCGGCCTCTTCATCATCGGCGTGAGCCTCTACTTCCTGCCTCGTCTGGCTGGTGCGCCTCTGCGCCATCCCCGGCTTTCCGCCTGGATTCTCTCTCTTCTGGCAAGCGGCATTTTCCTTCGTGCGCTCTCGCAGCCGCTGCTTGCCGCGGGACTTGAAGACCCGGTCCATACGGGCCTGCGATGGACGCTCGGTTTCTCCGCGTTGCTGGAAACGGCGGGCGTCTTTATTTATATCTATCTCCTGGTCACTACCTTACGCGGCGCACCTGCGGACCGCCCGGCACTGAAGACGGTGCGCATCTTCCTGGCTATCGCCATTGCGGGGTGGGGACTGTATTCACTGCTCGCGGCCGGACTCGCATTCCACGCGAGCCTTGGTGACAACCCCCTGCTTGACATCGCGTGGAACCGATTCGGTATCGAGTTGTTCACCGGATTCGTCGTCCTTCCCACGGCGATGGCGTTTTCCGTCCGTACGCTTCCGCTCTACCTGCGCCTGCCCGCCGTCCGCTGGCCCGTCGCACGTTACGGACAGGTCTATCTCATGGCGCTCATCCTGATCCACGTGCCTGTTTTCGCACAACTCACGGAGATTTCCTTCGCATCGTCTCTTGCGCATCTTGCGCCCATCGGAAAAGTTCTCAGGGGCGCAATCCTCCTGCTTTTCATCTGGAAACTGGACGTTCTCTTCCGGTGGTATCCTCCATGGACCGTACACCGCATCGGCGAACCCGGGCCCGACAGGCGCCCGACGCGCCCGGGCCTGCCGGACTATGGCGAGTTCGGCCGATTCGAACTGCTGCTCTATGCCGCGTACGCCTTCCTGGCGCTCGCCGCTACGGTTGAATTGCTGGATGGCGCTCTTGTCCTCCTTCGCGTCGCATCTCCGTTCGATCCCGATGCATTGCGCCACACACATCTTGCGGGCTTTATCACCCTCCTGCTGCTGGGCATGGCGCCCGGCTTCCTTCACAAACGCGAAGTCGCCTTACCGGGTCTGGTGGCTGCCACCTTTTACGTCGCGACCGCCGCCGCGCTTTGTCGCATCGCGCCACTGCTCCTGGTAGGGATTCTGGACCGGGTTCCCGGTGGCTTGGCGGTCTCGATGACCGCATTCGGGCTCTCCGGCGTACTCGGGTGGCTGGCGGCGGCGGCGCTGGCATACAATCTCCTGCGGACCTGGCGCAGCCCCGCCGTCGATATCCGCGATTCCTGACAAACAGAAAAAACGCTCCCCGCGTCAGCTGCCAGGGGAGCGTTTCGTTGGATTGCCGTCGCTCAATTCCGCTCTGCTGCGGGAACCCGCGGCCTGCGCTGTCGTTCCTTCACCCTCTTGAGCTGCCGGACCATCTTATCGATCGCGCCGCCAAGCGCGGGATGGACGGCATCCTGTTCGTCAGTGGCTTTAAGGATGTGGCTATGCACGTGTACCACAATCTCGACCCTGTACATCCGGTTCTCCCGCTCCAGCGTAATCCGGGTGTCCAGAATCGGTTCATAGAACTGTTTCAGTTTTTGTGTTTCTTTTTCGATGTACTCCCTCAACCGGACGGACACCTCGAAGTGTTTCCCCCTGATTTCAGTCTTCATCGCCACCTCCTTGCACATGGTTGCACCGTCAACCACCGACTTCACCTCGGGCCCCAATTTCCCCAGACACGCCACGCTTCTCCAACCATATCTCCGTTGCCACCGCGCAGGGTCCAACGAGAAACAACGCATAGAACGGGGCATAGACCTGCTCGTACAGACGCAGTCCGGCTTCAACCGCAGCCACGGTAAACGCAACCCAGCACTGGCCACGCACTGTGTTCACCGTTGTTTTTGGATCCGTAATCATGAAGAAAATAAACAGCTGGTACATCGGACCGGTAATGGGCGCCACACCGGCCAGATACGCCTGCCCCGTGACAAGACTTCGTACAAACCCGAACACCAGGAAACTCACCACGTACGTCAGGCAGATGTGCAGCCGCTTTACCCGCCAGACCGCCATCCAGCCAAATACCCAGATCACCAGCATGACCCAGACGGCGTTACCCCACTGAATACTCAGCCCCGCCGCCATTTCCGGCGCAAGGAAGAACATCGCGCTGACGCCGAGATTGGACGGGTTCCATAGATGCCTGCCGCGCCATCGGACCACATACTTGGACAGAATCGAGACCGCGCTGCAAAGCGCATAGGGCCACAACCATAGCGAGCGGATCAGAATCCCTACGCTGATTCCGGTGATGTATCCGCTCACGAAATTCGGTTTACGGCTCCCATGCAGTCTGCCCAGCAGACCCTCCACGCCAACTGCGACCGCGATGGCCAATGCCGTTTTCGACAGACCCTCAAGAATTCCATATGTAATCTGGCTGCCAATCAATATGCAGGTGATGAGCGCCGGCGGCAGGAACCGGTGACCGTCGGCAGACCACCACGAACGTATTGAAGTCCGGTGTGCAGTCAGGTCCGTGTCCGTCGTCAACGCAACACCTCCGTTCGACGCGCCACGTGCAAAGGTCCCCGATTCCAAGTAAGTACAAAAACCCGTCGCGGGCAACCCAAAAAGCGGGTCAGGTAAACCGGGCCGCTTTCGTCTTTCGGACGAACATCGATTCATCTATCTTTCGGTCGTCGTAGGGAACCGAAGGGGCCGGTGCCGCAGACGGAATCGAAGGGAATCGCCCTTAGTGTTATACACGCCCGACAGCGGTATCCGGTTGCCTGGCGGTCCCAGTTGACACCTGCATGGCTATTGTAGGGGCGACCGGCCGGTCGCCCATGAGAATACCGCGTGGCGGATAAATACGTCAAACGGTCGCAATTCCTGACCTGAAAGGAACTGAAGATGCCGAAAGTCCTCCTGCTGGGCGGATTCCTGCCAGGGCAATCCCTCTGGAGCATTCAGCACGGGTTCAAGAGCATCGGTTACGATGTCCTCTATCAGCCCACGCGCGGGTGTATCGAGGCGAATCTCGAAGCGGATGTCGCACTGGCAAAGGAGGAGGCCGACATCATCCCTCCTCACGAAACGTGGGACCTGAAATACAGGGACGTCGGCGCGTTCCAGGAGGGTCTGTTCAGAACCGTCATCGAGCACGAACCGGAACTGCTCATCTGGTGGTTCAGCAAGGACGACCGGCCGCCGGGGCTCATCGGGGAACTGCGAGAGCGATTTCCCTGGTGCAAAACCGTAACACACACCCAGGACGATCCGTGGGACCTGCTCCGAAGCCCGCATTTCACACGCGAATTCGAATATGCCGCGACGTGTTGCAGGGAAAGTGTGGATGTCTATGCAAAACGAGGAATAAAGGCTATCGTGCTGTATCCGCCGCCGGCAATGGAGCTGCATCGTTTCGCCAGACCGGCGCGACACGAGGAATGTGACGTCTCCGTCACCATCATGTCGTTATACACAAAGGAAGGCGGCAGCCCGGACGAGTACCTGGAATCCGAAGACCTGGTCAAACGGATCACCCACACCATCCCCTTTCCGGCCCAGCGCGCGCTGAGACAGGATGTGGTCGCCGCACTCAGAGACCTGGGAAGGGTCCACGTATACGGGGGACTGGGTTTCGGCACGTTTCAGGACCTGCCCAGATATTCCTACCGCGGATTTCGGAGTTATATGGAGCTTCCGGGCGTGTACAAGGCCTCCAGGGTCAATATTAACCAGCACAATTCGCCCGATTCCCACGGCTATCTGAATCAGCGAGACACCGCAATCACCGGCAGCGGCGGGTTCATGCTGACCGATTATGTGGCGGGCATCGAGGAAATCTTCGACGTCGGCACGGAGATTGACACGTGGGCCGACCTGGATGAGCTCCAGCAAAAAGCGCGATGGTGGCTGGAACACGAAACCCAGCGGAAAAACGCCGCGGCGCGCGCGCAGGACCGGATCCTCAAGGAGTATGGCAACGTGGCGTACGCCCGGAAACTTACAGAGTTTGTCAAGTCTTAGAAGCTGTCTTAAGGATCGCCGGCTTTTTTGTGCGGAGGGAAACCGGTCTAACCCGGCACGGATTCGCCCAGAATACGCAACGCGTTCAGATAGGTAATCTTGTCATACGCGTCACTGGGCAACGACAGGCCCTGGAAGAAATCCATCAGCGCTGTGTCGAAATAGTCCCGCCCCCACAGCAATTTATCCTGAAACTCGATGAGGAATTTCGTTCCGGTCCCCGGGTCACGCTTGAGCGCGTTCAGCGCCGAGCCCGCGGAGAGGTCTGCCCACAGATTGTCGTACTGTCGCATCAAATCCCACAATTTTCCCCCCGGAAGCACCGGCGCATTCGGATACGACTGTTTGTCGTAGAGATCGTCTCCCGAGATATGTGCCCAGAACCCTGGCGCGTGGCCGATGAAGGTCGATTCCGGGCAGGCCGCGATCGCCCGCTCGAACGCCTCGATACTCCCGCCGTACCAGTAGTTAGGTCTGGGATAGTTCCCCCGGCCGTGGTTGATGGGATAGTCGAGATGGATCGTTATGGGCAGTTTCATTTCAGCGCACGCGTTATATAGCTGAATCGCATCCGGGTCGTCGAACAGGACGCGCACCTTCATCTCACTGGCAACCTGGATGCCGTGTATTTCGTGCGCCGCACGAAGGCGATCGGCCGCATCGGGCCTCTTGGGGTGCGGGAAATAGCCCAGCACGAAGCGGTCGCGCGCCTCCCTTCCCACCTGCAGCACGTCTTCGAGCGGAATGCCTGTCCCGCCGGGAGGCAGGGCCTTGTGATAGGACGGATTGTATTCGTCTTCCGGCGCCTCCCAGGTAAACAGCCACATCCTGTCAATGCCCTGCTCATCCATGTTGTTCAGAATTCGTTTCGCATCGTAGCCGTGCCAGTTGGGATGGTTATGTGCGTCAATCAACATCTTGTCTTACCTCCTTAATGGGGTATTAATTGGATACACAATGAAACGAAGGGATTCACGGGGGAACGACCTGACTGGACAAACGACGGTGTGGCGTTCAACTCCGGAAAGTTCAGAAACGGGTTCTTGTGGAACGGCAACGCGATTCTTCGAACCGGTGGGCCGGGTTTCCTTACACCACGAACAAACGGCTTGACAATTCACCCGGACCGGGTAATATGGAATCCGCATACAGGAAACCGGGCCGTTTACTACCAGGGCCTCGACATCAGATCACGGATATGAGTGAAAGGAACGGCATGGCCAGAAAATCGGGCGGCAAGACGGTAAACCTCGCCATCGTTGGCTGCGGCGGTATCGCAGGCGCGCATCTCAGGGGTTACGCCGAACTCATGGAAAGAAACGAAACGCGTTTCCGCATCGTCGCCGCCGTGGACGACGTTCCGGAACGCGCCACCGCCATGGCGGAACGGATTGAAGGCCACATCGGCGAGTCTGTAAACGCCTACCGGACCGTAGAGGAATTGCTCAACGGCGAGAAGCATCTGGACGGCGCCGATATCTGCGGGCCACACGGGCTGCACCACGTGCTGGCGTGCGAGCTGCTTTCCGGCGGCGTGAACATCATCTGCGAAAAACCCATCGGTATCACCGTGAAGGCCACGAAAAAGATAATCGCCGCCGCGAAGAAACACAAACGCATTGCCGCAACGGCCGAACAGTGCCGCCGCAGCGTCGGGCAGCGCGCGATCCACTGGGCGTTCAACGCCGGGGGTCTGATGGGAAAACCGCGTTTCTGGCTGGCCGCAAGCGCGTCGTGGCAGGACCCGAAGCATATCCAGGACTGGCACTGGCGAGTCGACCGTCGGCTGGGCGGCTGCGGCATGGTGATGGACAGCGGCGCCCACTGGGTGGATACAATGCGCTACTGGTTCGGTGAAGTGGACAGCGTATACGCGCGCGTGGAGCAAATAGAGAAACGCCCGCACCGGAAGGGGAAGAGGATCATCAACGACACGCGAGAAGACTTCTGGACCAGCATTTTCAATTTCAGGAGCGGGGTTATCGGAACCTGGTCGTGGACCAACAGCGCGCCCGGCAAGGGCTTTCTGCAACTCAGCCTGACGGGCAGCAAGGGCACCATCGTTGAATACGATATCTTCCATCCGGCGGCAGGCGCGCTCCGCGGCGAGTGCCAACTCCTGGACGGCGTTACCTACAGCATGGAACGGGTTGTGGATATGTTCAGGAAGAGCCTGAGCGAAGAAGAGAACGAACGCCTGTTTCCCTACGGCATCACCGGCGGAATGCCTCTGGAACTCTGGGACTTTATTGACGCGATAAGCACCGGACGCAACGTGGAGATTGACGCGGAGGAAGGCCTGCGCAGCAAGGCGGTGAGCGAAGCGCTGTACGAATCAGGCAAATCCGGTGAGATCGTCAAGGTCAACGATGTAATCAGCGGAAAAGTGAACGCCTACCAGCGCGACATCGACGACTACTGGAAGCTATAACAGTCCGTCGATAAAGTCGCTCTGCAGGCGAGGCGGCAGGAGGGGATGAATCGGCGGTCGAATTTAGGCAACTTATTTCCGGGACAGGACTAGGGAATAAAGTACTGAGCAGGCCTCGGGGTCGGGGGAGCAGCGTCAGCTATCGAGGTGAAAATTGAATCGCCTGCATCGCCATACCCCTTACCAGCGGCAGGTAGGCGACGTCTGTACGAATCGCTTCCAGCACAGACGATACCTGCTGGTCTTTGACGAATCTCAAGGCGAGGACAGCGCGCGAGTTGGCCCAGTTATCGGTTTGCTGTGCCACGTATAGAAGGCCTTGACGAATCAGGACCTTGTTTCTGTTGTCATGCATAAACGGATAATCACGTACAAACATCGAGTCAATCACTGCCGCTGCTGCCCGCTGCCGTCCCGGCAGTTCGTCGTGGTAGAGCGCCTTGATCATGTGAGGTAGGGCTGGCTCGCCGAAATCGGCAAGGGCATCTGTTGACATAATCTCGACGGCATAGGGAAGAAACCTGACGTCAGCTTGGTGTGAGATGAGATAGTCTGGATGGTGCGCATAGACAGTACATCGAGATGGCGTCTGGTAGGGCGGTATCTCCGCCTCTTTCCCGCCTGCATAGTGCTTGTTGATAATTCTGAGCAGCAGTCCCTTTGCCGGTTCTGGCCATGCCTGATCTCGGGGCAGGACCCTGTACATATCCTCCAGCAGATCTTCGACAGTAGCGGGTGTGCTTTTGAACAGCGCAGTTTCCCACAAACTATACTGCAGGGCGTCTTGAGCTCTGGCGCTGGAAGCGATAAGTAGCAGCAATGCCAGTATGCGAAAAATGCGAAAAATGCGAAAAATCATAAAACCTCCTTTTACCATTCAAAATGGAAAACCGCATCCTCGGATTCCAGCGACGCTACAACCAAACCTCGAGTCCCTTCAAGTGGCAATTTACACGCAGCGACCTTGAAGAAAGGCTCCGCGAACTCAATGCCGCCGCCTGACTTGATACATACTTCTGAAATCGCCCACTAGTACCCTTTGACGGCTAACGCA
>JAAXHE010000154.1 GCA_012271065.1 Candidatus Latescibacterota bacterium | reverse complement strand
TTCCATGTCCGCCCGGATCTCGCCTTCCGTAAGACCGGAGAGATAGGACTCCTCGATCATCTCGTCGATGCTTTCGCGGATATCCGGCATGGGTCTGGTTCTCAGTTAAGCAGCCCGTTGAAAAAGCCCATCCGGGCTGCGTCCGGCTCTCGTGGCCGAAATACTGCGTTGCGCGCCCTCGTCGAATCGCAGGATGGGACTCGGTTGCGCGCCTTGTCTTCGCCCACGATGGCTCGCCCTCGCCTGCAGAGCGACTTTATCAACGGACTGTTTCAGCCCCGCCTTCCGGAACCGGTCCATGACGAAGTTGTACATCGTGGTCCCGATTCCCTGCCCCTGCAGCCCGGCCGCGACGGCGTTCAGGCCGACGATTCCAATCCCTTTCTTCATATCCAGCAGATAGGTGATGAACGCCGCGACCTCGCTGGTTTCGCGTGACTCGACGACGAACGCCCACTCCGGGTGTTCCGCCAGGTGGCGCCCGACGCTGGCCTTGATGTTTTCCGGCCAGTTCGCATAGAGGACGTCGAAGAGTTCCTCGCCCCAGTTCTCTTCATGCAGCCCGAAAATCGGCTCCCAGGCCTGGCGGACGATCTCGCCGATCCTGTCCAGGTCGGCTTCGGTTGCGCCGCGAATCCGGTATCGGTCGTCCATATTTCCTCGCATCGAGACAGCGTCGGACTACACGGTATCCGGGAAACGTACGCTCAATCGCTTTGCCCACTCCTCCAGTTCCTGCCGCACGTCCGGTTCCAGCGGCACGCCGTGAATCTCGCATTCTTGCCGGGTCCGCTCCATTCTTTCGCCGGGCAGCCGGATCTCAGCGGAATCGCCGTCCAGGGGACTGCCCTTGAGGTCCGCGACAAAGTCCGCCATCCGCGCTTCGAAATCGGCCACGGGCATAAAGGCCGCAATGTCAATGGCGATGCAGCAATGGCTGACCGCGTGGGTCTTGTCCGTGCGGTCCGCCTGGTCGCGGGGCGTGATATCGCTCAGGAAAGCGGCGCCGCCCAGCACGCCCGTCAGCGCTTCAACCAGAATGGCCAGACCTGCGCCCTTATGGCCGCCGATCGGCATCGTGGTCCCGCCGCCGATGACGGACTGCGGGTCGTCGGTGGGCGTGCCGTCCCGGTCGAAGCCCCGAATATCCCGGGGAATCCGCTTACCTTCCCGGATCCACTGCCGCATCCGGCCCCCCGAGGCGGTCATGCACGCGTCGAACAGGATGGGGAAGCCGCCGGCCGTGGGTATGCCGAACCCCATCGGTGTGTTCCCGATCACCGAGCCGCGGGCGCCTGGATATCCCATGGATCCCTTGGTGTTCGAAAACGCCATGCCGATCATGCCCGCGTTGGCCGCTTCCAGGCAATACGGAACGGCGGCGAGAAAGTGGTTGTTGCGTACGATCAGCGCGACGCCGATGCCACCCTCCCGGGCCTTGGCGATTGCAAGCCGCATCCCCTTCATGCAGCCGACGATCCCCACGCCGTGGTCGCCTTCGATAACCGCGGTCATGCCACGCTCGCTCAGGACGGGCTGGTCCGGATTGGCCCGGATCGTCCCATCGTCCAACCCCCGAAGATTGAAATGAACGAGCCGGAGCCCGTGGGTCGTATTGCCGCGGGTCTCCTGGCAGAGGGTCGCTCCGGCGATCGTTTCCGCGTCGTCGCCGGGCACGCCGGCAGCCAGATACAGGTCGCGTACGAATGTTTCCAGGACGTCCGCGGCCACACGGGTCGAGGCCTGGCCGGGTCCGTTCATGTTCTCAGCCTCCAATATCCGGTTGTCGCCGGCGTGCAACCCTCTAATCGACCTTCAACCGCACCCATCGCGTATGCGTGACGCCCCCGACCGTACACCAGAAATACGTCATCAGGTCGCCGTCGTCGAGCCGGATGCCGCCGGGTTTGCCGAAAGCGATCTGCATGTGTTTGGCCAGGAAATTGTCCGTCTCCGGCTCACCGAGCGTGGCCTCGGCCCCGGCGTCGAACACGACGACCTGGCCATCCAGATCAAACGTCTCCAAGTCCTCGCTGATGGCCACGCGTATCCCATGCGGTTCGTGGCGGTAGTTGTATATGGCCGCCACCCGTCCGTCGGCCAGCGCGATGGGGGAGCAGACCTGCCCGCGCAGGTTGGTGGGCCGGGGCGACGACCAGGTCCGCCCGCCGTCTTCTGAAACGGTCCAGTGATTGGGAAGGTCCTCGGATGTACCGTAAACGTGGGTCCAGAGCATGGTGTAGATTCTGCCGTCCGGCAAAACCGTATTCATCTGGTCCCACCAGAGCAATGCCCCCGACGGATCATCAGCCACCACCCTAAACTCACCCCAGGTCTGTCCTTCGTCGGCGGAGAAGACCGCCGCGGCCTTCTGGTCGGGGGGCCCCGCGTACCCCTCCGGCTTCCAGGTTTCCAGCGGGTACATCCACCGGTCCGGAGCGAGTTGGAGCAACACGCCGGCGCCATTGCACGTGTATTTCTCGGGTGGCAGGTCCACGTGAATGACCTGTAGCGCGGACCAGGTGCGGCCCTTGTCATCCGACCGGATCAGCAGCATCTCCGGTCGCTGCAACACCTCGGAGTTGGGATCGAACAGCCTTTCAGACCGCATCTCGAAACGCGTCGCGGTCATGGCGAGCCGCCCGCCGGGCGACACGCTGATGCGGGGGCTTCTGTAGCTCCAACCGTCGTCCGGAGGCCCGCCGCCGTGGATGCTGCCTTCGTTCACCCATGTCGCGGCCCCGTCGGAGGAGCGAAGGACTTCGATATGGTTTTCGGCGGAACCCAGGCTCTCGCCCACGTGCTGGCACGCGATCATGCTGCCATCGGACAACGGTGTGATGGCGGGCATGAACGCCCCCGTCCTGCGACGCCATGAAAGGATGCCTCCGTCAACGGTCTGTATCATCGCCACGTCAGTTCCACGGCCAGGTATTCGGTCTGATTCGACATGCTCACGGGCATCGAAACCTCGATTCCACGAACGTCACAACCGGGCAGTTCGTCGGTTCCCGTGAAAATGTCGGTCAGTGACAGAATCCGCGCGCCTTCCGGCGCGCGCATCACGAGATTCGTCCGGTAGGCCAGCCCCACGTAGTTGAAGATGAGACAGACCAGGCAGCCGTCGCCGATCATCGGGAACAACTCCATGGTCGGCACGTCGCGGCGGTCCCACGGACGCAGGTCCCGGTAGGCGTTGTCGGGCGGGTAGGGTGCGAGGCGGGCGACCGGTTCGTCCCGCGCCAGCCATTTCAGGATATTCCTCAACAGGGGTATGCCGTCCGTGGGCGTCCGGACGCCGCCGTGGTCTCCGGGCGTCACGTAGCTGAATTCCGGGACCCCCGCCAGCCAGGCCTGCCGTCCGCCGTTATCCTCGTTCACGACCAGCGCCGGCCTCCCGTCGATCTCGCCCAGCATCTCCCCTTCGATTCCCGGCTCGGAAAACGCGGACTGCAGCATGACGGGGTGCGAAATGCCCTCCAGGAGAGGATGGTCCCGTTTTACTGGGCGCATTTCCGCGCTGTCGATGGATTTCCCCTCCGGCGGCGGACTCGGCCCGTTGCCCGGCCAGTCCGGGTTCGGGGTCCGCCCCACCCAGAGCAGGCCGTCGCCCGATGAGGCATAGGCCTGCAGTACGGCCCTCTGTTCTCGGGTCAGGCAGTGGGTATCCGGCAGAATCGCCGGCCCCTCCAGCGCCTCCCCGGCATCCGCGAGGCGACCGTCGAAGTGCCAGCGCCACGGCAGCCCGACGTGGTTCATCACGTCGGGCCAGACCGCCAGCGCCTTCCGGCCCCAGCCGGTTTCCGGATTCCCGTAGATTTCCGTCTGTGTGGGGTTGATGACGGTGGCTGACGCGCAGGGTTTCGTCTTCTCGAAATAGGGAATGAGTTTCCCCGCCTCGTGGAACCCGTCCAGAAACCCGGGAAGGATGCGGGCGAGATCGTTGGAATACGGCGTAATGTTGTCCGCGCCGAGCGCGTAGGGAACCGCGCCGGCCATAAAACCGTCTCTGCGGGTCAACTCAGGACCGCCCAGGGGCGGTCTGAATGCCTGCGGATATATATTCATCGAGCGGCGGACCGTGGCGCCGGCGAGCGTCCGGGTCGCCTCGGTCAGGATCCGGCGCGCAGGCCGGTACGTGAAATGCGACGTATGGTTGTAGTGATAGGGGTCCGTACAGAGCACGTCCTGGGCCAGCGCGTCCTGGGAGAGATCGATCCCCGCCCGCCAGATGTTGTCGTTGAAGGACACCACCACCGGCGAATACTGAATGCCGACCATGACGTCCGGGCGCTCGCTTTTGATTTGCGCACGGAACCAGGCATGGACCCCGGTCCACCGCGCCATCCGGCGCTGCACCCACGCCCACCATGCCTTCGACGCCCAGTCGAAATCGGCGGGCGGCGGCGAGCCGTATTCCCGTTCGTACTCGGATACGCAGTGGTCGCAATAGCAGCCGATGTCGCCGTTTGCGAACCCGATCGCGGCTTCGTCGTTGAGGTGAATCTCCCGGAGCGCGGGCAGCCCGATCACTTTCCTCAGGAGATCGAGGTATTCCGCTTTGTTCTCCGGCTGAAACGGGCACAGCCATTTGGTGCGTACCAGGTTGTCGCTGTCCAGCGCGGTACCCGAACCTCCGACGCAAACCATGGCCCGCTCCGGATGCTCGCGCAAGAACGTCTCCCGGTACTTCATATAGCCGGTGAATACGGTCATCCCCAGGCCGAATTCCATTGCCCACGCGCCGAAGTGACCCACCTGCTCCCAGTCGAATCCCTGGCCCGTGAATTTCCGTTCGCCCGTCTTCAGGGAGACGCCGATATCCGTGAACCCCTCGCTCCTGATTCGCGCCACGTGCTCGCGGGAATAGCTCACCTTCTGGATGTTCAGAAGGGCCGTACGGCGGATTGTTCGTTTCATTCGATTTCCTCGCAACACCGGTCAGGATAATCCTTTATGACGTCGCACGTTGAGAGCCTTCCATTCAAGAAGCGGCTGGGATTGGATGCGACTCTGCAGGGATGTATCGTCGGTTAATATCGACGCATCGATCTCGCCACTTTCCAGCAGAAGGTCGAGGAATTCGCGCTCGGCGTCAGCAAAGGGCAGCACCGCTGAAATCCCCTGCCGGCATTCTTTGACCAGCATCTCCCCGTAGGTCGTCGCTTCCCGGGAGCCCTGTATCGAACCCATGTGGAGCGACGGCACAAGCTGGCTGGCCAACTCCGCAACGTCCAGGTCCACGTCCGCGACCGAAATCCCGCGCCAGTCTTTACGGTCCATGGCGCCATAGACGACGAAAGCGATTCTGAGTCTGTCGCGGTCGAGATCCTCCATGGCAAAGATCAGACGGCTGTCGAACAGATCCCTCGCCCTGCGGCGCGCCACCAGCGCGGAGAGCTTCCCTGCCGCGAGTTCATGAACGTCCATCACGGGGATATCCGTGACCTGCCAGCTTCCAAGCGATCGGGAATCCATCTTAGTAACGGGCCACAGGGGAACGCGGTACATGAAATTGATATCCACGTCGAGATTGCCGCTTGGCCCGGATGCGCTCTGATAGCGGAGAGACCATTTCCCGCCGGCGTGTTCTTCAGGCATCCGCCTGACTGCGAAATCCTCTCGACGGAACACGTCCTGTACCGCTTTTTCGATCCTGGGACGCTCTTCCAGCATGGCGTCCCGTTGCTGAGTCCCCACGTAGTTCAAATCTATATCGACCGAAAGTCTGGGGACGTCGAAGACGAAGAGGTTCAAAGCCGTCCCGCCCTTAAGGACCAGTTTACCCTTGAGGAAGGGGTGACTGTGCAGGGCCTCAAGCAGTTCGAGCAGTCGGACCGCCTTTTCCAGCATGTCGGCTCTGAATCCAGTCGCTTCGGCTTCGGCGGCCAGCTTCTCGGGGGAGATTCTCAAAGGACCTCCGCCCACGACCGTTCCAATACGTCCTCCGGTACCACCAGGTTCCAGTTCGCCACGAGGCATCCGGGTTTCCGCCTGGCGCGGTCCAGGTAATGGGGCTGAAGGGGGCGCCGGTCGCGAAGCGGCCTCAGATGACGCTCGTCGATCATCAAGGCGTCACGATGCTGTTCCAGGAAGAAGCCCACCTTCGCGTTTGTCGTCGCATTCCCAAGCCGAAGCGCATACGCCACGACCTGTTCGACGTCGAAGAATTCCACTGATTCCAACGACCGCCAGATTTCCTCCCAGCCCCCCGACAGGTCCGGACGATGCAGCACGTCCACGAGCGTCCGCTCGAGGCTCGTGACACGCATCGGAACGCCCGACCGTTCCGAGTTCAGCACGCCAAAGTGCTCCGCGCCCAGGCGGAGAAGCGCCTCGGGAAACTTGACGCCCCGGTAGACTTGAGACCGAAACACAAACGTATCCACCGGACGGAACGCGGAATAAATCAGGTGGCACCAAACCGAATACGCCCGTCCGTGAAACTCAAGCGCAGTGTGATGTGACAGGACCGCATCCCCTGTCAGCTTACCGGCAATCAGGTACGGATCGATCGGGTAGGAATCGGGGTTTGCGCCCGGCGGTATAACCGCATACAGACCGCGCCGGAGTCGAACGATTCGACCGGTCTTCCGGTAATAGGCCAGAAACGCCTCCTTTCCTCTTGCACCGCCCCCCCCTCGACATGCGAGATGCCTGGCCAGCGTCTCTCCGGTGAAGACTGGATGCAGGCGAAGAAACGCTTCGTGTTTTACGACGGGCATACCTGACTTTCTATCGCGTTTCCCAGGTTTTTGTTATGGAGTTTCCGAGTTTTCTTCCGAATCGCCAATGCGGATTGTCTGATAATTTTTCATAAATCCCATAAATATTATATGGCTTATTCAATGAATTGTCAATCTTGACATTCCCGGATTCGGCAACTGTATCCCGCGAATAGACCGTTTTATCCGCCGCCGCGCCTATCGCCCCGCGGGTCGGTACCCGGGTATGAACGGGCGTCCGTAAAACAGCGGCATGAGATCCTGTTCGACACTGCCGACCAACTCGGTCTGACCCATTTCGTAGTCAGAATGGACCAGTTGCGGTCTCCATGCGAAGGGTACGTGGCGTTTCAGCGACCAGATCCAGGGACACGGCCCGCTGGGACCGTCCCTCCAGCACAACCTCGCGGATTTCCAGGGGATGACCCGTTTCGGCAACGCGGACCCCGGTCACGCGATCGGGCAGCAGCAGCGTGAGGCCCTGGAGGTCGCCAGGGGAAGCCATCGTCAGAAAGACGGCCTGGCCGTCCTCCCGCCGCCCCTCGAGGCGCACGTCGGCCCTGGCCCGGGAGAATCGCGACCACCGCTCCTGGTTCTCAAACCGGCATCCCGCCGCCCGTGCGCCGTCGAGGCCCATCTCCAGCGACCGGCGGGACGCCCCGGGATGGTCCTGGGGCATGACGACGTAACTCGGGTGAAAGTTGGCAATCTGCACCCCGTGCCAGCGATGCGCCGCATCCTCGGCGAACCGGGTGAGCTCCTCGCCGTACGCTTCCGCCGACAGGCCCACCCTTCCGGCAGATTTCGGATCCGCGGTATTCCGCTCCCCAAGCGTCTGACTCTCGTCCCACTGCGCCGGCATGTGCCACAGGTTGAGGACCCCCACACCGTGCTGGAAGTATCGGAGCGGCAGGGCGGTCGAAATCATGTACGGCCCGTAGCGCTCATCGTGCCGCATGCGCGGATCGTGGGAGATGAAGTGGGTGGGCGTGTACCAGCCCAGGTCGACCACCATCTCCGCCATCGGCTGCCCCGACCACTGGCAGCCGTGAATGCAGATCGAGTCCATGTCCAGACCGGTGTCGCGGAAGAAGCTGTCGCGGTGCGCCTCGAGGTTGGCGCGGATATCGGGAAGCGCGTTTTCGTTCAGGTCCTGCACGGTGCGCGACCGACGGACCTTCTGTCCCGAGACCTCTACGACGGGCCGTGTGACGTCGTCCAGGTTGGCTTCGATGGTGATGCCGTGCCCCCGTTCGTGCCAGTCTCTCATCAAATCACCGCCGTACCGGCTCACGGGGGGTCTGTTGAATGTCAGATAGGCGTCGTACTCCTCTACGACGTCCACCTCCACGTCGACGCCGGCTTCTCCGCAGCCATCGCCCTTCACGAACCAGAGCGCGGGGGCGGCGTCGGGAAAGTGCCAGAGTCGTGGAAGACCTGTATCAGCCAGAGATGCAAGAACAAGCGTCCTGAGGATATCCTGATGCAGATCGCATACCGGCACGTCCCGGGGCAGCTTGTCGGAAAGGTCGAAGAATCCGTAGATGTGACGGGGCCCCGTGAGCGGCCCCATATCCTTCGCCGGCCGTTCCCGCACGTCGCCCGTACCGTGACGCAGCGTGGCCACGGTTCGGCAGAGGTCGTAGCCGTAAATCCAGGCCGTTCCACTTCCCACGCGGGCGGAAACGAGTCCGGATCCGCATCGCCCTTCGCCATCGGCCAGAAGCACCGCTACTTCCTGGCCGCCGCGAAGGGGGCGGGCGGTGTCGTCGGGGCACAGCAACGGCACGTTGCCATGTTCCCAGCCGTTCAGCGCGGTTACGGCCACGTGGGCATCGGTTTCGGTATCCGAAACCGAGACGCCGAACGCTGCCGCGACGGCCGGGTCGGGCGCGGTTGAGATCAGCGTCACACCCGCGGAGACGGCCCTCGCCAGGCGCTCCGCGGTCGTATGGCCGAAGCCGGCGCCAGCGAGAACGACCAGCCTCACGCCGGGAGACACACCGTCAAATCCCGATGCGGGGCGCTCTTCGAGCCACGGAAAGCCCTCGCACCGGAGTACCTCGGCGCACAGGCCTTCCGACGGGTCGCTGTCTGCGCGCAATATCAGGATGGGTTGGTCCATATCTCAGATCTTGTCGACTCCCCAGAGGTGTCCCAGCAGAAAGTTATTGATATTCCCTCGTCCCGGACCAGCCGCTTCAAGTCGTCCTGATCGCGCGTCCGGTGGTAGGTTTCCGCGGCCCGTCTCGCGCCCATCAGCCGGTCTCCGTACTCCACCTGAGCGTCCAGGACGTTCAATCGACCCTGAACGTCATCGGACGTCTCTGCGTCGCGAGCCTCGCGCAACAGCTTCCTTCCCGAATCGATCACCTCGGACGAAAGAAACCCGCCGAGGCCCCTCGACATGGGTTCATGGGCAACCAGCGCCCGCTCGAACGCCTCATACAACACAATCGGTCCGGATGATCTGCTCCTCGCCCAGAAACACCAGAGATCCCTGGTTGCACTTCGACAGGCAGGCCGGGCACCGGCAGTGGAACTGGCCGTCCGCCTGTGAAATGCTCACGAAGCCCGCATCCGGGTCGCGTTCCATCGTCTCAAGGGCCTTTCGGACCACGAGATCAAGGACATCGAGATTTGACCTGCACACGTGAATCCCGTACTCATTCGCCCGCCTCTCGAACAACTCGCCGTGTTCGTCGACCGCGAAGTATTCCGGGTGCGACTCCCAGTACTCGCCAGGCGGCGCCATGTAAGGCAGGGCGTGAGCGTGGTCCACGCACGCCACGCCGCCGCGCCCGGCGAAGAGCGACGTGACGTCCGGATCGTCGAAGGGCCAGAAACCCGCGTTCAGCCGGTTCCGGTTTCGCGGGCGCCTCCACCGCGCAGCGCGCGCGGCGGTCGGCGGCCAGGATCACGGTCCTATCCATTGCCTGCATCCACTTCCCACGTGTACGCGGCTGACCCGTTGCCATTTTCCACGCGGCAGGTTATTGAATGTCTTCCCGCCCTGTCCGCGACGAATCGCAATGTTCCGCCGTTTCCGGTTATCGCCCTGCCATTGGACGTCCACGAATACCGGAGGCCCGGATCTTCCACTTCGTCGGCCGGCAATTCGGCGCACCCGATGTGGCGATACACCCCGTCGCCGTCCCGTTGGCGCGAGCCGTCAGGCGCGACCCAGCCGTCGTCCAGATCCCGCGCGGAATAGTACATCAGGTATCTGCCCGGCAATTTCAAGACGTGCGGGGTGGACGTGTACCGGCCGTCGAACGCTTCCCTTCGCGGGTTCGGCGGAAAGGTTGGCACGTCGTTCTGGTAGTACCAGGTGCCGCCGTCACGGGTCCTCCCGAACGAGATATCGAAGAGTCCGCCCGCCCGGTGACCGCCGAACCACATTGCGAGTTCGTCCCGATCGCGCATCACGAAGGGGTACACGCACGAGCGATAGATCCCGCCGTATCGCACCGCGTCGCCTTCGTGTTCCCAGTGCAGACCGTCCCCGGACCGGGCGGAAATGATGTTTTCGGTCATCTTCAGGTCCGGCGTCTCGGTCGAAGGCGCGTTCACCCACATCCTGTATGTCCCGTCGTCCAGTTTCAGGACACACGGCCGCCGCCCGGTACGAAACACCGGCTCCGGGTGGAACGTCCATGAAATCCCGTCGGGACTCTCGCCGTACCCCACCCGCTGGTTCAACCACGGGCGTCCCTCAGTGTCGATTTCATCGACGGCGGTAAACCACATCCTGTAAATCTTCGTCTCGAGGTCGTACAGCACGTACGGCGTCTGGAATCGCCAGCCCCACGGAATCGCGTCGTCGGTGGCGATCGGATTATCCGGCAGCGGGTCCCAGCGCAACCCGTCGGTCGACGTGGCGTACCCGAGATGGATGTACGAAGGGTTTCGCGCGTGGTCGGAACTGCCCACGTACCACATCTTGTAGATGCCGTCCGCCCTCAGCACGCAGGGCATGTAGAGGAT
>JAAXHE010000074.1 GCA_012271065.1 Candidatus Latescibacterota bacterium | reverse complement strand
CGCCCACAAGGGACGCCCCTACAATGGGCTGGGGCGTGATTAAGAGATGATGCCGCTTAAACCGGAAGGGCGAACTGCCAGTTCGCTCTTCCGGCGACGGGTAATTGCGTCGGACAGATGGGATCAGCGATTTGAAGGTGGCCGTCACATCGCCTCGGCGGCGCGCATGGTGAGAATATCCTCACCCGTTCCGTTGACGTCGAACGCGTAGCGATCGTTGCCCGCCCCGATCACGAATCCATTCCCGACTGCCGTCACATGCGCGTCCAGGCTGTGATCCAGGAACGCGAAGGCCAGGACGTCTCCTGATGTCGACAGCAGCACTCGTGTACTAGGATCGCGGCCGCCCGGGACGAAGCTCTTCAGGCTCCCCGCCGCCAGTCCGGCGGGTGCGAAGGGGACCTCCTCCTGCTCGAAACAGGCGCCCTCACCGAAAAGCGGTTTTACGTCGACGGTCCGCTCCCCCGCACCGAACTGCGCCAGGTCTGACCGCACGTCCCGCAGGTCCACCGGGTTCAATTTCCAACCAAACGCCGCACTTCCCGTTTCGGGCCCCATGTCCGTCTCGAAATCCACCTTCAATCGCCGGCGCCCGGGGCACTTCAGGTCCAGCATGCCGAAATCGCATTTCAACCCCGTCCCGGGCATCTGGACCGCGCCGCCGAAGGCGAGCACCGTATTCGACTTGATGTAGAACGTCCTGGGCTCGTCGCGCGATTCGAGGTTCTGCGAATCCACGCCCAGTTCTCCGAAAACCGCGGGATCGTCGAACCGGTTCCGGCTGCCGTCGACTTCGATCTCGATGAACGGACTGTCCCCCCGGCGGTTGAACCCGCCCCAACGGATGGCCGCGTCGTGCCACTTGCCGGTTTCGATCTTCACGGGCGACGTCACCTCAACCGATGTATTCCGCTGACTCTGTACGACGAACGTGAGCGCGTTGCCTTCCATTATCGCCAGCGAGTAATTGTTCACCCGGTTGCCCATCACGCGCCCCACGCCGATTCCCGTATTGAACAGTACCCCTGGTCCGTCCTTACTTGACTCGCTATTCAGCCGGAAACGCATCTTCAATTCGCCGGCCCTGGGATTGAAGAAGGGTCCGCGTTCGTACTGCAGATAGTCCCGTCCATTCAATCGCGCAAATCCTCCGCTCCGTCTTCTCATCAACTTCACCCCGCGGCGACGGCGTCTCAAAGCCGTTACCGGGATTGGAGACGCCCCTTTCAGAAGCCAGTATTCCTGGTCCGTTCGAACGGACCGGACGCGCAGCCGGTCGAACCGCTCTTGCCTGTCAAGTCGCTTCAGAAACGCAACGATCTCGTTCTGGCCGCCCACGAAGGGAAGACTCCCGCAGGCCACCGGCTGCGCTTCTTCCGCGGAGATTGACTTAAGGACCGGCTGTCCGGACCACTGCGCGTGCAGGTTCAGATACCCGTGCGCCCCCCCGCCCTTGTATCCGGTCACGCTGCAGACGACCGCGCCCCTGTCCCATCCGCTGCGCAGGAGCCCCGCCTCGCCATAGTGCGCCCGCATGAACGTCCTGGAAAGGGGCAACTCCTCCCTGCGACGCGACGGCCGGAACGCCGGATCGCAATAGCAATACGCATACGGACCGTACGAGATCATGCACTCGGCACTGGTCCCCTTCACGCCCATTCCGAATCTGTATAGCCTCCCCAGTCTGGGGTCGCCGAGCGCCACGTCACGCATCTCCCCGTCTCCCGCCTCCTGCGCCAGGCGAAGCAGGGTCACCGAACACGCATTGAGCTGACTGCCCGTGATCACGTTCGAATTCTGCGGATAATAGACCCTGTCTTCGATCACCTCCGGGGGCGCCAAGTGGTAACGGAACCACTTCAGGGGCCGTTCCAGGCGCTTCGGGAATGCCTTGTAGAGATCCTCCCCGGTTACATTTCGCAGCGCGTCGGCGAAGTGAAGCATCCACAGGTTCTCCCACGGCCAGAACGAGGCGCCGTCTCCGGGCTCGCCGTCCCGCCCGCAGCCATGGGGCATCACCCCGGCTCGAAACCGGTCGATCACAGCCGCCACCCACGCTTCCGCATCGGGATGTTTTCCCAGCAGATGCACGGCCGCCGCGCCGAAATGCCCGTTGTCGACTACGGCGTGGTGCCGTCCGTCGGACGAATGCCTGGACCTCTCCACGTCGGGCCACCAGCGCTCCATCAACCGGACGAGGCACGCCGTCGCCCGTTCTTTTTCGCCGTCCGGCAACACTTCGTCCAGCAGGTCCAGCGAGAGCGCAAACGCCTGCATGTAGCGATTCGCGGTATAAAAATGCTCCTCCACGCGGTCGCTGTGTTCCCAATCCGCCGCCGCACGCATCCAGTCTCTCGCCCGTTTCAGCCAGCGCGGGTCTCCGGTCAGCCTCCACGCGAACGCATAGTTCTCCATCAGCGCCGTTGCGTGCATCCCCGTATAGAACGTGAGGTACAACTGGTGGTACGGGTGCGGGCTGTCCGACCGTTCGGGGATGCGTTTCCACGGACGCTGAGAATGGTATTCCTCGCAGTCCGCGAGGATGTTTCCCAGAATACGTTTTCGGGCCTCATCCTCCGGCGGGTTGAACCTGTACAATGGATCGTCGGCCGGACGGTACAGCCGGGAATGTTCCTCACGCAGAATCCGGGTCATTTTGCGACTCCATTCTGAAAAGCAATCGTTTAAGACATTCCGAAGTGGCTACAAATGGAGCAGGGGGCAGGGTTGAAACCTGCCCCTACAATTGCAATGTCAAGCCAGTTTTGTGCCTCATGTTGAAACGGATGGATTTGAGCAGACAAGAATGTCCGCTCACCCTGTCAACCCGTTGTTCGGTCAGATCTTCGTCCGGACTGCCGTGCTGAAGATACCGCCAGGCATGATCAGCGCATTAGCGAGGCCCTGATCGCATCCACGGCAAAGGTGCCTTCAGGGCAATAGACCGACACAATGACCTCCGGCCCGATTGCCTGAAGCTCGAGGACGACCTTTTTGTCCTCCTTGCGAACCGAAACAACCCGCGCCGCCTTCAGCGGAGACGGCTTGAGAACGGGCGGGTTGTCGTGCGTGCTGAAATATTCGATCTGTATACGACACGGCCCCGGGGTTCTGACCGACCACGTGTGGAAGCCGGGCGGATACGACCCGCCCAGGTAGTGACCGCCCACGTAAGCGGATCCGTTCGTCACCAACCTCAACACGTCGTTGTTACTCCCGTCCACTTCGCCGATCCACATCTCTGCCTGTATTTCCAGGTCCGCGTCGACGGGATAGGACACCGGGTCGTTGTGTCCGTAGGCGATCGGAAAAGTCTCCTCGAGGTATTTCCGGTAGAGATCCAGGATCGGCGTCTTGTACCTGTCCTTCAGATAATCCGCCTCCACGGCCGTAACCCCGTGAGATCGAACCGTATCGTCGTACCGTCCGATCCACGGCCGTTCGACTACCTTGAAGGCCGTCCAACGGTCCGCGGCCATCACGAGATCGTGGAAGGACGCGATTTCTCCCGTGCCGTCATAATTCTTCTTCGAATAGAAGAACAGACCGAACGTGGGGTCCAGCAGATGCCATTTCCCGTCGTAGTACACCTCGCTGATGGCATGGCTGCCCATGATCGGACGGAGATTGAACGCGCCGATATACCGGGAAGGCAGCCCCACCATCCGGCAGAGTACCCGGTGTACGTGCGAGAGCCCGCCGCAGATTGCATAGCCCTCCTTTATGATCTTCGTGGCGGACCCGCCGTTGTTCTTCAGTTCGAGAGCGGACGACGCGTAACGCAGAATCGCGATCCCTTTCTGCTCGTCCGTCAATCCTCCGGTTCCGTCCGGGAAGATGCTCTTCAGCACGTTCTCCAGGAATGCCCGATCCTCTTCTGATGAAATCTCCAAATCTTCAGGTACGGGCAACGTACGAAAAGGCGGCATTGGACCTTTCTCCGTTGACGCCATGGCCGATGCGGGACCCAGCAGCACCGCAATCAATACAGGCGCAATCAGAAATACGGAAAACATAGGAGGCCTCCATTCGTTTTCGACGTCGTTTCCGGGCAAGATACGCACAGTCCTGCGAAACAGCAAGCCGCGTGACGCCAATACACCTTTCTTAAGAGGAATCCGCTTGACAGAAACAGCCCCCGCCGGTAACTTTGCATTCAAAATTCCTCACCGTCGCACCCCCGTTGTCTAATGGTCCCAGCCACGTCAATTCTTCTCAAGAACGGAAGAATCATCGATCCCGCCAACGCGGTCGACGCGTCCGCGGATCTTCTTATCCGCGACGGACTCATCGACCGTATTGCTGCAGGAATCGAACCCCCTGCCGGCGCTCGAGTCATCGACGTCACCGGAATGCTGGTCGTCCCCGGACTCATCGACATGCACGTCCACCTGCGGGACCCCGGGTTCCCCGAGAAGGAAACCGTGGAAACCGGGTGCCGGGCCGCGGCTTCAGGCGGATTCACCACGGTCGCCTGCCTGCCAAACACCGACCCTCCGATCGATTCGCCCGAAACCGTCGAATACATCCTGGACAAGGCCCGGCATGCGGATGCGCGCGTCTATCCGATTGCATGCGCGACAAACGGGATGGACGGGGAGCAACTCACCAATATCGACGCCCTTCTGGACGCCGGCGCCGTCGGATTCTCCGACGACGGTCTTCCGATTGAATCCGACGCCGTCATGCGCGATCTCATGCGACTGTCGGAACAGCACGGGTTTCCCGTCTGCCCGCACTCGGAGGTTTTCGCGCTCACGAGGGGCGGTCACATGCACGAAGGCGCCGTGTCGCGCGAACTGGACATACGTGGTATGCCTGCTGAAGGCGAGGCGGCCATGGTTGAGCGGGACATCGACCTTGTGCGCTCGGTTGGCGGTCGCCTGCACATTCTCCATATCAGCGTCCGGCGAGCCGTGGATCTCGTGCGCCGCGCCAAGTCGGAGGGCCTGGATGTTACATGCGAAGCCACGCCGCACCACATCGCACTGACGGACGAAGACGTGCCCGTCTACGGAACGCAGGGCAAGATGAGCCCGCCGCTGCGTTCGGCCGACGATCGCGACGCTTTGCTCGCGGGACTCGCCGACGGCACCATCGATGTACTTGCCACAGACCACGCGCCGCACACGGTATCGGAAAAACTCCAGCGTTTCCCCGAAGCGCCCAACGGAATCCTGGGGCTGGAAACCGCCGTGGGGACCTTTTTCACCCATCTTGTCGAACCCGACATCCTTTGCGCATCCGACGTAATACGGATGCTTACCGCGGCGCCCGCACGGATTCTGGGTATTGACGGCGGCACCCTGTCTGCAGGTGCGCCGGGAGACGTCTCGGTCATCGATCCATCGCTCAGCTGGACCGTCGACGCCCGTGCGTTCCGCTCCAGGTCCCGGAACACGCCGTTTCATGGGCACACGCTGACCGGCAGGGCAGTCCTCACGATCCTCGGAGGACGCGTGACCCACGACGCGGGTGACGACGGGAATCAAACGGCCTGAGGCGCACGATGCGAGGCGCCAAACCGGAGACCGCAAGACAAACCTGAATGCCGGCACTCCCTAGGAGCGACCCACATCCATGAAAGCAATACTTGCCCTGGAAGACGGAACCTGCTACGAGGGAGAGTCCTTCGGCGCGCCCGGTGAATGCGTGGGCGAGGCCGTATTCAATACCAGCATCACCGGGTACCAGGAAATCCTGACTGACCCGTCCTACAAGGGTCAGATCGTCGCCATGACCTATCCCCTCATTGGAAACTACGGCGTCAATCCTGACGACGTGGAGTCCGCCGGGCCTCAGGTGGAGGGTTTCGTGGTCAGGGAATATTGCGAACTGCCCAGCAACTGGCGTTCTTGCGAATCACTCGGGGACTACCTGAAACGCAATGACATCCTGGGCATTCAGGGGATCGACACCCGGGCGCTGACCCGGCGCATCCGCACTGAAGGCGCGATGAAGAGTGTCCTGTCCACCCTGGATCAGGACCGGAACAGCCTGGTTGAAAAGGCCAGAAATTCGCCGGGTATGGTGGGACGGGACCTTGCCCGCGCGGCCAGTTGCAGCGAACCCTACCGCTGGACGGAAGGCCTGTTCGATTATGAGAACGGGCGGACGGAAGCGCTCCGGAAAGACCCCCGATTCCGCGTGGCCGTCTACGATTTCGGCGTCAAGCGGAATATCCTGCGATACCTCGTCAGCCGCGGCTGCGACGTCACCGTATTTCCGGCCGACTCGCCGGCGGATCAGCTGCTGGAAATCGACCCGGACGGGATCTTCCTGTCAAACGGGCCGGGCGACCCCGAGCCGCTTACGTATGCGGTGGAGAACATCCGTACACTCATGCGTGTCAGACCGACATTCGGCATCTGCCTCGGCCATCAGCT
>JAAXHE010000041.1 GCA_012271065.1 Candidatus Latescibacterota bacterium | reverse complement strand
AACACCCACGATGCTCCCCGCATAAGCGGGGATTTCTTGCGAAAAACCGCCATATCATCGCCCTGAACAACGTTGTCGCTTGTCTCCGCTCGTTTACGCCGCACCTACACCTGATATCCTCGACACACGCTACTTCACAAGTTCCAACCCTCACCACTCTCAATACGTCCCTATAACACCCGTTTTCGGAGCGGACTCAAATCTGAAATAACTCGCTTAATTAGAGGCTAATGTAGTTCGCCGAAGGTGATTACGATCAGAAGCGAGATCGAAGGGACGGCACATCGATAGATTCCGAAAACCCCGGTCTCAGGAAGCCTCCGCATTGCTCGCGGCTGCGGCAGTCGAACCCCACGAACGCGTTCTGGATCTGGGAATGGCCGGGCGTCCCGCCGGGCTCGAACTGGACGCCGCCGGTATCCATTTCGTCAGTCCCGACCTGCGCGCCATCAGGTTTTGCGAGGACGCGATCCGGCAAATGGCGCTGGACAATGCGTGCGCCTGGCTCGAAGTGTCGCCTGCGGTCCTCGCCGGCCCGTGCTTCGACGCGGTTCTTTACGCTCCCGCCCGATGGGAGTCCAAGGCGCGTGTGTTCGAACTCATCGATGCGGCGTTCGGGAAAATGACCATGCACGGACGTTTCCTGCTTGCGGGACGGCGCAATGCGGGCGTGGAGAGCTATCGCCGCCGCCTGGAGGCGGTCTTCGGGCGGGTTGAAACGGCGACGTCGAAATCGGGTTTTCGCGTGTACCGGTCGAACAAGCGCACTCCCGAAAACGGCGCGCATCCGGTGATCGCGTCGCATGTCTTCGAGGTAGCAGATATGCCTGGGGGCACTTGCACGTTTGAGGCGTCTGCGGGCGTCTTTTCGAGTCGAGGACTGGATCCTGGCACCCGGATTCTGATTGAAGCGGTCGACGCCAACGCGGGTGATCGCGTACTCGATCTGGGTTGTGGATACGGCGCGATCGGAGTTACGGCCGCGAAACGGGCGCGCGAAGTGCGGTTGCTCGATTCCGACCTGCTTGCGGTTCGCTGCGCAAGGCGAAATATCGCCCGGAACGGGCTGGCGAACGCTCGGGTTTCCCTCAGCGACGGATTCGAAGCCGTTCCGGGTCGGGTCTTTGATCTCATCCTGTGCAATGCGCCCACCCATGAGGGAGCGGCAACGGCACGGCGATTTGTCCAGGGCGCCGCCCGACACCTCGAACCGAAGGGGCGATTCGCGGTCGTCGCGATGCGTCCGGGCCTGTACCTCAAACAGATGAAGCGAGTTTTCGACACGGTGGATCAGGTGGTATCCCGAAATGGATATACGGTGTTGTGCGCCAGTGGCGCGAAGACGGCCGTCCCGGCGGCTTGAGGCGCCAGAGATCGTGTGGTTTCGCGCCGGCAAATGGAGTTCCGGCCGCCATGCGCATGGTGGCTGGGCGGACCGTATCGGGCGCCCGGAAAACCCTTGACATCACGCGAAAGAGGCTTTATCCTTAGCCGCAATCCCGGGCTTTTTCAACGGGCTGTTGAGTCATCAGTACAGGAGGAACGAACCTTGTATGCGTTCGATTACATAGCGCCACAATCTGTAGACGAAGCCGTCGCCGTACTCTCGGAAAACGGGTCTGATGCCAGGATGTTGGCCGGTGGTTCCGACATCATTGCACAGTTGAAAGAGGGGCGGCGACAGGTGAAGGTGCTGGTGGATGTAAAGAAAATTCCCGCGGCTAACGAGCTCGCGTTCGACGCCCGGAAGGGTTTGACGATCGGCGCAGGGGTGTCCTGCTGCGACATCTACGAGAACGAGCATGTCGCGTCGAATTACCCGGCGCTCGTGGATTCGACGGAACTCATCGGATCCATCCAGATCCAGGGTCGGGCGACGATCGGTGGAAACCTTTGTAATGCGTCCCCCGCGGCGGATACGATTCCAACGCTCATCGTTCTGGGTGCCACCGCGAGGATCGCCGGCCCGGCGGGAGAAAGAGAGGTTGCCGTGGAGGACTTCTGCACGGCGCCGGGGCAGACGGTGCTGCAGGACGGCGAATTCCTCGTTTCTGTACATTTCCCACCTCCCGCGGCGAACTCCGGGGCGTTTTTTCTCCGGTTCATTCCCCGCAACGAAATGGATATCGCCGTTGTCAACGCCGCGGCATCCGTGGTGTTGAACGCCGGGAAGAACGCGTTTGAGTCCGCCCGGATCGCCGTCGGCGCCGTGGCGCCCATCCCGCTTTACCTGCCTGCGGCAGGGGCCGCACTTGCCGGCAGCGAGGTATCGGATCAATCGATCGAAATGGCGGCCGAGATCGCCCGGCAGTCCGCCAGACCCATTACGGACATGCGCGGGACCATTGAGCAAAGGGTTCACCTGGCGGGCGTCCTTACCAAGCGCGCGGTTTGCGGCGCGGTGGAACGCGCCCGATAGTATACGTCTCCGGAATCTTCCGATCATTCGCGAATAAAGGAGTCCGCAAAAGATGGCCGGCAAAGTTCATGTTACAACGTCGATCAATGGTGAAGAAACGGAATTCCTGTGTGAACCACGCGATACGCTGCTGGAGGTACTTCGGGACAACCTGGGTCTCACCGGCGCCAAAGAGGGTTGCGGGAACGGCAACTGCGGCGCCTGCAGCGTCATCGTCGACGGACGCGTGATCAACTCCTGCCTGGCGCTTGGGGTTGAGGCACAGGGGTGCGAAATCACGACAATTGAAGGGGTGGCCACCGCGGAGGGCCTGCATCCGTTGCAGCAGAAGTTCCTGGAACATGCGGCGCTTCAGTGCGGTGTATGTACGCCCGGGTTTATCGTGGCGGCGAAGGCGCTGCTCGATCGGGAACCGGAACCCGACGAGCATCGGATTCGACTGTGGCTGGCAGGGAATCTCTGCCGGTGCACCGGATACGACAAGATCGTCCGAGCGGTGATGGACACCGCCGGAACGATGAAGGAGACGGCCTGATGCCAACTGAGGACTATCTCGGAATTCAGGAGTACAAGGTGCTGGGCACCAGGCCGATCAGGCATGATGGCGTGGACAAGGTTACGGGGCGTGCGATATATGGTGCCGACGTCCGGATGGCCGGCCTGATCTACGGAAAAGTATTGCGAAGTCCTCATGCCCACGCGCGCATCGTATCCATCAATACCGGAAAGGCCGAAGCGCTCGACGGCGTCAGGGCCATTGCCACCGTCGACGACATTCCCGTACCTGAGAAGAAGGTGGAGGACCTGGGAGAAGGCGCGGCGAATATGGTGGACCTGCGCGCCAACGTGCTTGCCGACGGAAAGGCAGTCTACGACGGCCATGCGGTGGCGGCCGTGGCCGCAACCAGCCCGCATATCGCGGAGGAGGCGCTGGGGCTGATAGACGTGGAATACGAGGTCTTGGAGCCTCTGCTCGACGTACGGGAGGCAATGAATCCGGAATCGCCGCTTCTGCATGATTCCCTCACTACGGAGTCGCTGGGCGAAGACACTGGAAAGCCAAGCAATGTCGCCACGCACTTTCAGCACAAGCTGGGCGAAATCGAATCGGGCTTCGCAAAGGCCGACGTGGTCATCGAAAGGGAATTCGTAACCGACACGGTGCACCAGGGATACATCGAACCCCAGAATGCCACGGCGCTCTGGAACCCCGACGGGCGTCTTACGGTCTGGTGCAGCACCCAGGGATCGTTTACGGTGCGCGAGCAGCTGGCGGGCCTGCTGCAGATATCGCCTGTGAATATCCGGGTGATCCCCACCGAAATCGGCGGTGGATTCGGCGGCAAGATCAGGGTTTACCTGGAACCTGTTGCCGCTGTACTTTCGAAAAAGTCCGGCCATCCGGTGAAGATGGTGATGAACCGCGACGAGGTATTAAAGGCCACCGGGCCCACGCCCGGGTCCTACATTCGGGTCAAGATGGGGGCCACAAACGAAGGTAAACTGGTGGCTGCAGAGGCCTACCTGGCCTACGAGTCGGGTGGATTCGCCGGAGCGTGGGCCGAACCCGGCGCCATGTGCATCTTCGCCCCTTACGATATCGAGAACGTGGTCATCGACGGGTACAACGTTGTTGTAAACAAGCCGCAGACGATGGCTTACAGGGCGCCGGGTGCCACGAACGCGGCCTTTGCGTCCGAGACTATCGTCGACGAAATCTGCGAGAAGCTTGGCGAGGACCCGCTTGAATTCCGCCTGAAGAACACGGCAAAAGAAGGTACGCGCAGGGCCGACGGTCCAACCTTTCCCCGTATCGGACACGAGGAAGTGTTGAAGGCGGCAATGACGAGCGAACACTACAACGCGCCCCTGGAGGGGAAAAACCGTGGTCGCGGCGTGGCTTCCGGCTTCTGGTTCAACGTGGGACTCAAGTCCAGCGCGTGTGCGTCTGTAAATACGGATGGCACCGTAAGCCTGGTCGAAGGGTCCACCGATATCGGTGGTACCCGGACTTCCGTGGCCATGCAGCTCGCCGAGCCGCTGGGCATTCCTGCGGAAGACGTGAATCCGGTGGTGGCCGATACCGACGGCGTGGGGGAGACCGACGTGACCGGCGGCAGCCGGGTCACCTTCGCAACGGGCTGGGCTGCCTACAATGCAGCACAGGACATTATCGCCCAAATGGTCGAACGTGCCGCGAAATACTGGGAGATTCCGTCGGACGACGTGGCCTTTGAAGACGGCACGTTCAAATCCAGGTCCGATCCGTCGAAATCCTTGACATTCAAAGAATTGGCTGGAAAACTCAATGAGACCGGCGGTCCCGTCGTCGGGCGTGCGACCGTCGATCCGCAGGGAGTGGGCGGCGCATTCTCGCTGATGATCGCCGACGTCGAAACCGATCCGGATACGGGCAAGGTGGACATTCTCAGGGTCACGATGGTGCAGGACGCGGGCAAGGCCATCCATCCCGCATACGTGGAGGGCCAGATGCAGGGGGGCGCGGCGCAGGGAATTGGATGGGGCCTGAACGAAGAGTATTGGTATAACAACAAAGGTGAATTGACAAACGCCAGCCTGCTGGATTACCGGATGCCCACCTGCCTGGACCTTCCGATGATTGAAACCATTATTGTTGAAGTTCCCAATCCCGGTCATCCCTACGGTGTGCGCGGTGTGGGAGAAGCGCCAATTGTCCCGCCGCCGGCCGCTCTCGCCAATGCCATCTACCGTTCCGCGGGGATCCGGATGAACGTGTTGCCGATGTCACCTGGAAACGTTCTGAAAGCGCTGTGGAATGAAAACGGATCATAGGTAGGTTCCGTGTGCGTGCCCCGCACAGGAGCGCGGTGCGCCAACTTCGGGAGAGTTGATCACAATGGCCACGAAAGCCGAAGATTATCTAGGCATCGAAAGCTACCGCGTGGTGGGTACTCGGCCGATTCGCCACGACGGCACGGATAAGGTAACGGGCCGTGCGAAGTACGGAGCGGATACCCATACGTCGGGTGTGTTGATCGGTAAAACCCTCCGCAGCCCGCATGCGCACGCCCGCATTCTATCCGTCGATACGAGCGCCGCCGAAGCCCTTCCGGGCGTGAAGGCCGTTATAACGGGGGCCGACCTCGCGCAGCACTACGAGGACAAGGTGGCCGCCATCGGGGAGGAGTCCGTAAACCTTCCCGATCTCATAAAAAACGTGCTGGCTTCGGACAAAGTCCTTTACGAGGGGCATGCGGTCGCTGCTGTCGCGGCAACCACGTCCCATATTGCCGAGGAAGCCCTGGAACTGATTCGTGTGGAATACGACGTTCTGCAGCCCGTGCTGGACGTCCGTCCCGCCATGGAAGACGGCGCGCCCATCCTGCACGAAAACATGAGAATGAAGTCACTGGGTCAGACGACGGATAAGTCGGGAAACGTCGCCAGTCATTTCCAGCATTCCCTTGGCGACATCGAGCGTGGATTCGCCGAAGCCGATGTCGTGGTTGAGCGGGAGTTCAGCACCCAGACGGTACATCAGGGGTACATAGAACCCCATAACGCGACGGCTTATTGGAATCTGGACGATCAGATCACCATCTGGACGAGCACGCAGGGACCCTTCGAGGTACGAGACCAGGTCGCGGTCGTATTGGGAGTGCCCGCCTCCAGGGTCCGGGTGGTGCCGGCGGAGATCGGCGGCGGGTTCGGCGGCAAGTTCCGCGTCTACGAGGAACCGACGGCCGCCGTGATGTCCAGGATGACGGGCAAGCCCGTCAAGATGGTAATGAGCCGGACGGAGGTCCTCAAGGCTACGGGGCCGACGCCGGGTTCCTACATGAAAGTGAAGATGGGCGCGACGAACGACGGCAGTCTGGTCGCGGCCCAGGCGTATCTCGCCTACGAAGCCGGTGCCTATCCCGGATCGCCGGTGGGCGCCGGCGCCGGCTGTATTTTTTCTCCTTACGACATTCCCAATGTGGTTATCGATGGATACGACGTGGTCGTAAACAAGCCACAGACCTCGGCATATCGTGCGCCCGGGGCGACCAATGGCGCATTCGCGGCGGAGACGGTCATCGACGAGATTTGCGAGATCATCGACGCCGATCCCCTGGAATTTCGCCTGAATAATTCCGCCAGGGAAGGCAGCCGGCGGGCCGACGGTCCCGTCTTTCCCCGGATCGGCCACGACGAATGCGTGAAAGCGGCGAAGGGGTCAGATCACTACCAATCCAGACTCGACGGACCCAACCGGGGTCGGGGGGTGGCTTCCGGTTTCTGGTTCAATGGAGGCGGAACTTCGACCGTTGTGGTCAGCGTAAACGCCGACGGCACGGTCAGCCTGGTCGAAGGCTCACCCGATATCGGCGGTACGCGGACGTCCATTGCAATGCAGGTTGCGGAGGTACTGGGCATCCCCGCAGCCCAGGTAAAACCTATGGTGGTGGACACCGACGCCATCGGACAGACAGACGGCACCGGCGGCAGCAGGGTGACGTTTGCCACGGGCTGGGCGGGATACGAAGCCGCAGTCGACGCGAAACGCCAGATGGAGGCGAGGGCGGCAATTTTGTGGGAGATATCCGAGGACGACGTGGTGTCTGACGGCGGTGTTTTCAAATCCAGGTCGGCGCCCGAGAAATCCATCACGTTTACCGAACTGGCGGGTAAGCTGGGCGCGACGGGCGGCCCCGTGGTCGGTCGGGCGGCAGTGGCGGGAAAGGCGGCGGGGCCGGCGTACGCCGTCATGGTCGTGGACGTGGAAGTCGATCCCGATACCGGGAAGGTGGACATACTCAGGGTAACCATCGTACAGGATGCGGGTAAAGCCATACATCCCTCGTACGTCGAAGGACAGATGCAGGGCGGCGCGGCGCAGGGTATCGGATGGGCATTGAACGAAGAGTACTTTTACAATGAAGAAGGCGACCTTGTTAACGCCAGCCTTCTGGACTACCGGATGCCCACCTGTCTGGACCTGCCGATGATCGAGACGATAATCGTGGAAGTTCCCAATCCGGGCCACCCGTACGGTGTGCGTGGCGTGGGGGAAGTACCAATTGTCCCGCCGCCCGCCGCCGTGGCGAATGCGATCTACGATGCCGTAGGCGTGCGTTTGCGCGACCTGCCCATGTCACCGGGCCGTGTCTTGAAAACACTCATTGAGAAAAACGGCGGCGGCAACGGGAGAGGGTGAGCCATGCCTGAGGTCTGGATACCGTCCCTTATGCGCAGTCTCACCCACGGCCAGGAGCAGGTTCAGGTTCCCGGCGAGACGGTACGGGAGGTTATTGAGAACCTTGAAGCACGGTTTCCCGGAATCAGCGAGCGAATCTGCGAAGATGGCCGTATCAGGCCTGGTCTGGCGGTTGCCATCGACGGCGTGGTCGGCAACGACGGCATGCGTCAGAGGGTAGCAGAGGAGAGCGAGGTTCACTTTGTTACCGCCATCAGTGGCGGACTTTAACGATAGATGGTCAAGCTTCTGTCGGCCAGTGGTTTGCGTCTAGCCGCTGGCTGTTTCTTTTTTCATGCGGAGGTGCGTCTGCTGCATCCGGGCAGCGAGTATGGCCCTCAATATCGGCATTATCGGCCTGCCAAATGTGGGCAAATCGACCCTGTTTAACGCGTTAACCAGGGCGGGCGTTGAAGCATCGAACTATCCCTTTTGTACCGTTGAGCCGAATGTCGGTGTCGTGGAAGTGCCGGACCAGCGTCTTCAGCGGTTGAATGAGTTGCTTCGCCCCGAAGCCTGCATACCCTCGTTCGTGCACTTTGTGGATATTGCCGGCCTGGTCAGGGGAGCCAGCCTCGGCGAAGGCCTGGGCAACCGGTTTCTGGCTCGGATTCGGGAGGTCGACGCGCTGGTTCATCTGGTTCGCTGTTACGAAAGCGGGAATGTGCCGCACGTGGACGGCAGCGTGGATCCAGTGCGGGACGTTGAGACCGTCGAAACCGAGCTGAAAATGGCCGATCTCGAGTCGGCGGAACGAATCGCCCGCCGACTCGAGAAAGTCCTGCGTTCTGATCCGCGCGCCCCGGAACGCGATGCATATGACGCGCTTGGATTGGCCATCGACGGTCTGGGGCGGTCCGTGCCCGTACGGGAACAGGATCTGACGGAAGCGCAGTCGGAAGCTCTCATAACCTACAATTTTCTTACCGCCAAACCCGTGCTTTACGTGTCGAACGTTTCAGAGACCGATCTGCCGGACGGGGGCGCGGCCACGGCGCGGTTGCGGGCGCGGGTCGGCATGAACAACGTACTTCCGCTGGCCGCGCAGATCGAGGCGGAACTTGGCGAATTGCCTCCGGCCGACCGGGAGCTCTTTGTCGCGGACATGGGGTTGAATCAGCCGGGGGTAAGCCGGCTGATTCGCGCGGGATACGCCCTGCTGGGGCTGATAACCTTCTATACCACGGCAAACGAAAAGCTGCAGGCCTGGGAAGTTCGGGAAGGCACGCGGGCCGCGGCGGCCGCCGGCAGGATTCACTCCGACATGGAACGCGGTTTCATCCGGGCGGAAGTTGCGGCCTACCAGGATGTCCTTGCTGCGGGAAGCATCGCCTCATTGCGCGAAACGGGCAGAGTTCGCGCGGAGGGCGGGCATTACGCCGTTCGGGACGGCGACGTGATTCGATTTCTCTTCAACGAATGATCGCACGAAAGCCGGCCGCGAAACCCATCGCCTGGACGATGCCGACCGCCGGGAATTCACTGAGAGAAGGGGGTAACCCTATGGGCAATTGTACACGCTTGACAGTCGGAGTGATTGCCGCATGCCTTGTGCTCGGCCACTGTCGGGCAGACGCTCTCGGATTGCGAGGCCTTGGTATCAAGGTCGGCGTGGACCTTACACGCCAGGAGTCCCAGGATTACATCGGGTACGAATTCGATTCCGCGAGATTGACGCTTGGCGGACACGTCGATTTCGGATCCATCTTCATTCCCCGTCTCCATCTCGTTCCGGGCGTGGATCTGGTGATACAGGACAATTTGAAGATCTACTCCCTGAACGGCGAAGCACAGTTCATTTTCGGACAGGGCAATACGTATGGTTATGTGGGCGGCGGAATCGGTGTTCACCTGACACGGTTCGACATTATAGAAACCGGGGGTCAGGGAAACTCGATCAACGTGACGGTACCGGACGACACGAAGGTGACCCTGAATATTCCACTCGGGTTCCGAAAACGAGTCGGGCCGGGTGTGTTGTGGTTCGGTGAACTCAAGATGATAATCGCCGATGAGGAGAAGGATTCGTCGTTCCGGGTCAGCCTGGGCCTGGCTTTTGGCCCGTCTGACTGACGACAGGGTTTGCGGGACCGACACCGGCTATTGCGAGGCGATTTCTACGGGTTGCGGTGAGATGTAAAAGAAACAGCGGATCTCATGGGCGTCCGCGTGAATGGGCAATAGAGGAGATGCCATGGCCGAAGACAGGATCGAGCGGATCGGGTACCATATCTCGGAAATCATGAAAGTGCTCAACCTGGATATGAAGGATCCGAACCTGAGGGACACGCCCAGGCGGTTCGCGCGGATGTACCTCGAGATCTTCAAGGGGCTCGACGAAGACAACGAACCCGACGTCAGGATGTTTCCCAATGAAGACGGGTTCGACAATATGGTGGCCATGAACGACATTTCGTTCTATTCGATGTGTGCGCACCATCTGTTGCCATTCTGGGGCAGGGTTCACGTGGGCTATATTCCCACGGAACAGATCGTGGGTTTGAGCAAACTGGTGCGGATCGTGGAGTATTACGCGCGACGGCCGCAGATCCAGGAGCGGATGACCCACCAGATCGTGGAATTTCTGGAACGTGAACTTGCACCCAAAGGGTCAATCGTGGTGATTGAGGCCCGCCATCTGTGTATGGAAATGCGAGGCGTGGAAAAACCGGGCGCCTGGGCGACGACATCCGCCGTCCGGGGCGCATTCAAGGATCGCACAACCCGTGAGGAATTCCTCGAATTGCTTCAGCGGAATCGGGAGGGTTGAGGAGGAAGTCAGCCAGTTTGCCGGCCGGCGGCCGCGGCGACGGGAAGCGGGTCATCCCTTGGCGCGACTGTCGTACATGTCCGCCGTATGCAGATCGAATGGTTCATGCGCCGGGTTCTTTCGGGCGCCGCGGAACGCGGTCTTGCAACTGTAGCAGATCGTAATTTCCGGCAGACTCAGGTACAGTGCGAGGTCGATTATCGCGGCGGCGCCAAGGCAGGCATAGAAGTAAACAGGGCGGTCCAGCGCCACGAAAATCAGACCGACCAAGGCAAACAGAACGGCAATTCCCAGACCGATTTTTCCGTTGAAGTCTCTCTGAACGTAAAAGTCGGTCTTTTCGCATCGGGGGCACACGTCGACCTGGTTATTGTGTAAGATTCCTTTCGAGAAGTCCATCGGAGAATTCCGACCGCAGGCCTGACAGGTCGGCTCGGCCTTTGAAGGCTTGACGTGATTGACGGCCTGGCATTCCGGACAGCGAAAACTGATTTCCATGTGTTTAAACCGGTATGGTGGTTGTAAAGAAGATGTAGGCGGAAACACATTCGCCGATCAGAACGAAAATCGTGGCCACGTAAAGCAATCCCGTCGCCGACTGGGTTGAATGTAGCTTGACGGTCTGCCAGACCATGAATCCCACGATTAGCGGCCCGATCAGCCCGAAGAGCACCCGTACCCACAGAAAAAGACCGCCCGGCCCCCAGAAAGACCGGAGCGTTTCCCGCACCTGAATATCCCCGTCCAACCAGAATACGTACGTCGTGAGCGCGGTCAATATCGTCTTGGCCAGGATGGCGACGAGCATCGTCCGCGTTAGTGTCCGCAGAGGCCGGATGTGGAGCGCGGGAACCACCAGGTACCAGTGGCCAAGGATCATTGCGAAAATGACGCTGCCTAGGAACAGGGCGGAGAGCAGGAAACTGGCGGCGGTCAAAACGCCTGCAGCGAACGGGGAACACGCGGCGCAAGCGAGAAGCCCGTCGGAGACAATGCCGGCGGCGCCGGTCAGACCTGCGACGGCAAGCAACGCTTTCTGGGGTCCCGTACGTTCGGCGACCACCGCGAGAAGGTAGCCGAACGCGAGCATGGCACTGGCCGCAAGAAGCCTGGGCGGCAACAGGGTAACCGTCGAGCCGCCCACCGCAGGTGATAGAAGAGGGAAGGGCCCCGCCCACAGTGCCAGCGCGAGAAACACCAGACACGCGAGTGTGCAGAACCGGAAGAAGCGTTTGCCTGCCTCGAGCGGAACGACCAGCATTGACAACAACCCGCCGACGGCGAGTTGGCTGAAGACGAAGTAAACGAGCGTGCCGTACATAAGATCGGTGGGTTTTTCCGGTTCAGGACTTCAGCGGCAACCGTTGTCAATATATCGGAAAAGCGACGTGTTGGAAAACGAAAAAGCCAGGATGGGGAGGCCGGCGGGGCTCACCTGCCGTGTACTTGCAGGATGACCGCGAATTGGAGCCGCATCACCGAATCCGCGCCCTGGCCACCCAGAGATTCGCCCGGCGCCGCGGTTTTCCGGGACCGGATCTGGTTGCTGGGGGGCTGGCAGATGCTGGGCCCGGGCAACTTCCCGCGTCTCAACGACGTATGGCATTCCGCCGACGGGACGACATGGGAATGCGTGTTGCGGGCAGCGCCGTGGCCGGCCCGGAACCTTGGGGGCTGCGTTGTCCTGGACGATCGGATCTGGTTGATGGGCGGATTCGACGGTGTACATACGTTCGGCGACGTCTGGTGTTCAAGCGACGGCCGGCATTGGGATTGCGTAACGAAATGCGCCCCCTGGGGTTGTCGGGGCGCCTTCGGCAGTCTGGTTTACAATAAGCGAATCTGGGTTCTCGGCGGGCTCAACTGGGAGCAAAAGGCGCATTTCGGCGACGTCTGGTGCTCAGACGACGGAGACCGGTGGGATCTGGTTGAGAAGCGCTCGCCTTGGGCGCCGAGAGCCATGTTTCCCGCCATCGAATACAGAAACAGGATCTGGATTCTGGGCGGGGGAAACTACCACGATCGTGGGGTCAACTACAACGACGTCTGGTGCTCGCCGGACGGCCAGACGTGGGATCGGGAGGCCCTCGATGCCGGATGGGGCCCCCGCCGGTTCCACAGTTCCTTTGTCCACGCAGGCAGGATGTGGATTGCCGGTGGCGCCATCGAGCCGTCCATCAATGTGAACGACGTCTGGTGTTCCGACGACGGTCGGACATGGCGGCAATCCACCCGCTGCGCGCCCTGGGGGGTGCGCCACGCGTTTCCCTGCCTGGATTTTCAACGCAAAATCTGGCTGCTCGGGGGGTACAGCGGGTCCATTGCGGGTAGTGTCGTTTATAACGACGTCTGGACTCTTGAATTACCCGATTCGGCCGATGGGGCCGAGACGGCCTGACGGACCCCTGGGGCGTACTCACGTGGTTTGCACCCGATTCGAATCGAATACCGCATCGGAGAGGGCGTTTCCCTGGTGGGGATACTCCGGCATCTCCGTTTTCGGTGTCGGCGTCTGGTTGCTGGCAGCCGACGTTCCCGTCTGGAACACGGTCTGGTACCTGCCGGCGTGGTATGGATACCTCCTGGTTCTTGACGGGTTGATCCTTCGCAGCCAGGGCCGATCGTTTTTGAGCGACCGTCGCAGTGAGACGGTCGCTCTACTTTTCTGGTCAGTGCCTTTCTGGTTCTTGTACGAGGCCTATAACCTGGTCATTGAAAACTGGTACTACGTCTTCGGATTGCGGTCGGACACCTGGGGGTTCGCATTCTCTGCAGCGGCCTTTGCAACCGTATTGCCCGCCTGTTTCTTGCATGCGGAATGGCTGAAATCGATGCGCCGGTTCCGCACAATCCAATGCCGGGGTCTCCGCGTAACGTGGAAGACGGAGGCGACAACGTGGGTTGTCGGCGCGGCCTGTGCGATTCTGCCGCTGATCTGGCCGCGGTATGCCTTCTGGTTGGTCTGGGGGGCAACGCTGGGTATTCCGGAGGCGGTCAATTACAGGCTGGGTGCGCCATCGCTGTTGCGTGATCTGGAGAACGGGCGTCCCGGGAGGCTGCTGCGCCTTCTGTACGGGGGCGCCTGGGCGGGGGTGGTCTGGGAGGGGTTCAATTACTGGTCGAGGTGCAAGTGGATCTACACCGTGCCTGGACTGGAGGGTTGGAAGCTGTTCGAAATGCCCCTGCCCGGGTTTCTGGGGTTTCCCGTTCTCGCGGTCAACGGGTTCGCCTGCTATGCCTTGTTGTGCCACGCGCTGCGTGGCGGACGGGGTTGGGAGGGCGGCGGCGGTTTCGGGCGGCCTGTCCGATTTCGCTGCTGGGTGGCGGCCGTGTTGGCGGTCTTGTTCAGCGTTTCGACGTATGGTATGGTACAGGAGAAGACGCAGAAGTCCAGGCGCCCGCTGATGTCCGAACTGGCCGGATTGGATGCCCAGGACCGTGAGCGGCTTCGCGCCGCGGGCATTTCCACCCCCGAACGGCTCTATCGCGCATCCGAATCGCACGAAATCCCGTATCTATCGGGGGTGGCGGGCGTCGATTCACTTCGCCTGAAAAATGCGATCCTCCACGCGGAACTCGCCATCCACAAAGGGATGGGCTGCCAGGCGGCGACACTGCTTCGAAACACAGGTGTTGACGGGGTTGCGGGCCTGGCGAGCGCGAACGCCGAAACACTGTACGGGCGAATCAAAGAACTGAAATCCGAGGTGCGAAAGCCTTCGCTGGCGGAAGTTAGGGTCTGGGTCCGCGCCGCGGATCCTCACGGCAAGCCTCGCAGATAGACCGGAATCTGCTGGACAACGGTGGATTATAGCGTATATTCTACGGTGAGAAGAACAGCCTGCGGTCTAACACCCGGAAATGGGGTCGCAATCGATGTCAAAAGGGGAACTGGAAGCCACGGCTCGCGCACTCGTTCCGTCGGGCGGAGGTATCCTGGCGGCGGACGAGAGTATGGGAACGATCACGAAGCGTTTCGCGGACATCGGCCTGGAACCCACCGCCGAATCCCGAAGGGATTATCGCGAAATGCTGTTCACGACCCCGGATCTGTCGGACTTCATCAGCGGCGTCATTTTGTACGAAGAGACATTGAACACCGCCGCGAACGGCGGCGTACCCTTTCCGCGGCTGTTGGCGGATCGGGGTATGATTCCAGGAATCAAGGCGGATGCGGGGCTGGTTCCCCTGGCCGGCTTTCCAGGTGAACAGATAACCGAGGGTCTGGACGGACTCCGCGCCCGTCTGGAAGCGTATCGCGAGGGCGGCGCCAGGTTTGCGAAATGGCGTGCCGCCATTGCAATCAGCAACGGAATCCCGACTCGGGGGTGCATCCATGCCAATGCCCACGCCCTTGCGCGTTATGCCGCAGAGTGTCAGGAAGTGGGGCTGGCGCCAATCGTGGAACCGGAAGTGTTGATGGATGGCGGGCACACCATCGAACGGTGCGAGGAAGTAACAGAGTGGGTATTACGTAGCGTTTTTTCAGAATTGGGAGAACACCGGGTGAATCTGGAAGGCACGTTGCTGAAAGCCAGTATGGTCCTGTCCGGCGTCGATTGCCCGGCGCAGGCAGGCGTTGAGGAAGTGGCTGAAGCGACCGTGCGATGCCTTCGGCGAACGGTGCCCGCCTCGATTCCAGGTGTGGTGTTTCTGTCCGGGGGACAGAGCCCCGAACTTTCCACGCTGCACCTGAACGCCATGAATCGGATTGGCGGATTTCCCTGGGAACTCAGCTATTCGTACGGCAGGGCGTTACAGGACCCCGCGCGCGCCGCCTGGAACGGCAAGGCCGCCAACGTGGCGGCGGCACAGAAGGTCTTCCATCACAGGGCAAGTTGCAACAGCGCCGCACGTGACGGCAGATATGTTCCGGAGATGGAGGGCATTGCTGCCTGATTTTCTCCAGGTATCCGCCCACCGATCCCGTTACAGCAGCAGGCGCGCTGTTTCGGGATTTTTTTGACGGCATCGGATCGCCATGAATCTCCCGCATCGAATCTATCGGTGTATCTGTCGGTTCCGGCGGGCATTCGAGCGTGAATTCTCACGGCTGAGATTCAGGAAACTGCTGTATCCCGCCGCCGGCGCGGTGTTGCTGTCCGCGGCCGGTGCGCTCTTCGCGTTCCTGGAATTTCGGACCAACGCCATTGCAATATGGGTGGGAGAAGCGCTGGACCGGAACAACGCAAGGCGCGCCAGGTCCGGCGCATTGTGGAAGCGGCTGGACGCACGGGCCCAGGTCCGGGATTCGTTGCAAACGGAAGTAACGCCCGCGGCCGCCGGCCTGCCGGATGCCGTGACGGACGCCCGCTTCGACGTGGACCGCGTGCCGGAGTCGGGATTGCCTTCCTTCATCGCGGTGTGGCGCACGGAACGCTCGGGGAACAGGGGGCCGGAAACCCGTGAGTTGCTACAAAGCGTCAACGCATTCAATCTGGGTTTGACCCTTCTGCAGTTGGCGATCTTGCCTGACGTGCGTTACCGTGCCCGGATACGGAGCCGGGTCGATGCACTGTACCGACACGCGGGCGAGACGGCTCAACGCCACGAAGCGGACTCCATGGTCGTGGCGGATTCGATTCGGGCGGACGTTCGCGAGCGGCTGGAAAGGGCTTTTGTCAAACAATTCCGGTCCGATGAGCGGAACCGTTTGATGGAAGAATTCCGATCGGGTCGTGTGAGCCAGATACTGATTCAGAGTGGGCTCGGCACCTACCACGGCGAATTGGTTTACGTCGATCCGGAACGTGCCTCCGTCAGATTCGAGGTGGAATCCGCGGGAATGTACGAACGCTTCGGCGGCGCCGGAGGGCGGCCCTGATGTGCCGGATCCGGTTTCGAAACTACTGGACCCGAGGGATATTTCTGGCTGTCGACGCGCTGCTGGTTGCAGGCCTCGGCGTCGTCTGGCTGATGACGACATTGCCCCGAATTCCGCCCGACCCCGACGCGTTGAGCAGCCAGGCGGGCGTGAACATCTTCGCGGATACCGGGGAGTTGCTGTTTACCTTTAACCGTCGGGTCAGACAGGTAAGGCTGGACCAGGTGAGTCCCTGGTTTGTCAAGGCCGTTATTGCCACCGAAGACGAATCGTTTTATCACCATCGGGGCGTAAGTCTGAAAGGCATCGCAGGGGCGTTCCTGGCAAACCTGAGGCATCTCCGGAAAGTCAGAGGCGGAAGTACGATTACCCAGCAGATCGTCAAGAACGTGTTTTTGACACGGGAGAAGACCTATCTGCGAAAGGCGCGCGAGGCGCTGCTGGCCGTGCAGTTGGAGGCGATGTTTTCAAGGTTGTATGGTGAATCGGCCAAGGACAGATTGCTGGAAGTCTACATCAACGGGAGTTTCTTCGGTACCAACGCCTACGGCGTTGAGGATGCGTCGCAGACGTTTTTCGGTAAGGCCGCCGCAGACCTGAGCCTCACGGAGGCGGCCATGCTTGCCGGGCTGCCCAATTCACCCGGTGCGTTGAATCCGTTTCGCGACGGCGGCCGGCAGGCCGCGGCGCGTACTGCGCACGTTCTGAGGCGCATGCATGCGGCGGGCTTCCTGGAAACGGGCGCGTTGAAGGATGCTCTCGCTGTGTCACCGGTTCTGGCGTCGCAATATCCCGAAAGGAATCGGACGCCGTACTTCGTAGAAATCATCAAGGATGAAGTGGTGCGGCGATGGGGACGGTCCGCGCTCAGTTTCGGTGCGTTGAATATCCGTACTACATTGGATTTTTACATGCAGAAGGCCGCAGAAAAGTCTGTTGCGGAAGGACTTGCAGATGTAGACGTCCGGCTTGGATTCGGCGCGTACGAGGGTGCGGGCAAAGACGACAGGCGTGATTACATGCAGGCGGCCCTGGTCAGCCTTGAGCCGGCGACCGGCTACGTGCGCGCATTGGTGGGCGGCCGTGACATTTTCATCAGCTACTTCAATCGGGCAACGGCTGCCCATCGACAGCCGGGCTCGGGTTTCAAGCCGATCGTGTATCTGGCGGCGCTGGCGTCGGGCGAGATTTCGTCCGTGTCATTGTTTGTGGATGAGCCGAGGACCTACACGGTAAACGGGAATCCATGGATGCCAAGGAATTTCAGAGACAGGTATCTGGGTGTGACCACTGCCGCCTGGGCTCTGGTGAATTCCGCGAATTCGGCGAGCGTGCAGGTCATGGATCTCATCGGCCCCGAACGGGTTGTGGAGATGGGCCGACGACTGGGAGTACGGAGTGCATTGGACGCGTATCCGAGCATCGCGCTGGGCGCGAACGAGGTTTCGCCGCTGGAGATGGCCTCGGTCTATGCGACCATCGCCAACTACGGGGTCCGCGTCGACCCGACTTTTGTGAGGCGGATCGAAGATTCCGGGGGGCGGGTGGTATACGAACACCGGGTGCAACCGGTTCCCGCAATAAAGGCAGCGGATGCTTACGTCATGATCCGATTGCTTCAGAACGTTATCGAGCGAGGTACCGGTCGCGGGGTTCGATCCGGGGGATTCGCCCGGCCGGCTGCGGGCAAGACGGGCACGACAAACGACCATACGGATGCCTGGTTTACCGGCTTCACTCCCGAATTCGCTACGTGTGTCTGGATTGGATTCGACCGGAAGACCCGCAGGAAGACCCGGATTACTGGCGGCCGCGACGCCGTGCCGATCTGGACAGCGTTTATGGCACGGGCGACGGCCGGACGCGCTTCACGGGATTTCTGGAAGCCCGACGACGTCTACGAGGTACCCGTCGATGCGATCACCGGCGTCGCCGCGGATACTTCCTCCGCTTCACAGGCGCATCCGGCCCCGATCCTGGTGGCGCTCAAATCGGGTGAATCCACAAACAGTCAGCGGGCGGTCGCGGAATTCCGCGCGGCTGCGGCCGATTCGGTCAATTAGCCTGTCCAGCCGCGGAGAGCACACATACCCTACAGCACCCTGACGGGGAGGCATGCCATGCTTCGAGCAGCACAGGATTTCATGAACGAACTGAGTACGGACCAGCGAAACCGGGCTCTGTACGCGTTCGACCACGAGGAGCGTTTCAACTGGAACTACGTACCCGTAAAGCGAAACGGCGTGCCTTTCAGGGGGATGTCGCCCAAGCAGCGGGAAGCGGCGCATCGTCTCCTGAGAAGCGCGCTCAGCGATTCCGGATATCAGAAGGCGGTGGATATCATGGTCCTGGAGGGCATTCTCGGCCAGATCGAGTCCCGGGCGATATCGCGTTTTGACAGGGACCCGGACGGATATTTCCTGACGCTGTTCGGCGATCTCGCAACGGGGGCAGAGCCCTGGGGCTGGCGGATCGACGGCCACCATTTGTCTGTGACGGTCTCGGTCGGCGCGGAAAAGAAGGTGTCGGCCACGCCGGCCTTCTGGGGTGCGAACCCGGCGCGGGTGCCGTCAGGAGAAAGGAAGGGCTGGCGCGTCCTGCGTGATGAAGAGGACACGGCGCGGGGCCTTCTGAGAGCGCTGCCGGAGGACCTGCAGGCCACGGTCCTCATCGCGGATGAGGCGCCAAGCGATATCCTCACAAGGAACAGTAAGGTGGCCCGGATTGGCGATCCGGCGGGCCTTCCCGTATCTGACATGCCGCCGGCGCAGAAGGAGACGGTGATGCGGATTCTGAAACTGTACGCGGCGAACCTGCGTACGGACCTCGGCGAAGCGCACCTGACGCGAATCCGCAGTGCCGGTGTGGAGCGGTTGCACTTTGCGTGGGCCGGCGGGGTCCGTCCCGGGGAGAAGCATTATTACCGGATTCATGGCCCCACGCATCTCGTGGAATACGACAATACACAGAACGACGCGAACCACATTCACTCCGTACTGCGCGATCTGGAGAACGACTTCGGCCTCGATCCGTTGCGGAACCACTATGCAGATTGCGAACACGATTCGTAGGAGTTTGAAGTGCCCATCCCGCCCGAGGCTACCCGGGTTTCGCCGACCCTGTGGGAGATCCCGACCTCATATAAGAAGGGGATGCTGGTCCCGGCGCGAATTTACGCGACGAGAAAACTGATGTCGGATATGGACCGCGGCGTGATCGACCAGGTGACGAACGTGGCCACGTTGCCGGGTATCCTGAACTACGCCTTCTGTATGCCCGACGGTCACTGGGGATACGGTTTTCCCATTGGCGGGGTGGCTGCGATGGATGCCGAGCGGGGCGTGATCTCTCCGGGAGGCATCGGTTTCGACGTCAACTGCGGGATGCGTCTGGTAACCACGAATCTGACGTACGACGAGGTCAGGCCCCACCTCAAGAAGCTCGTGGATCGCCTGTTCGACCGCGTGCCGGCGGGCGTGGGAAGTACGGGATTTCTGAAGATCTCGCACGACGAGTTTCGGACGGTCGTGCAGGAGGGAGCGCGGTGGTGCGTTGAAAATCACTTCGGATGGAGAGAGGATCTCGAGCGGACCGAAGAAAATGGTTGTATTCCCGGTGCGGACGCGACGAAGATCAGCCGCAAGGCGGTGGAGCGGGGCTACAACCAAATCGGCACGCTCGGATCGGGAAACCACTATCTCGAAATCCAGGTGGCCAGACCCGGCCAGGTGTTCGACGAGGAGGCGGCCCGTGCGTTCGGCGTTACGCTTCCCGATCAGGTCGTCGTGATGTTTCACTGCGGCAGCCGGGGTTTCGGGCACCAGGTGGCAACCGACTATCTGCAGGTTTTTCTCAAGGTGATGCAGAAAAAATACGGAATTTCCATTCGAGATCGTGAACTCGCGTGCGCGCCGTTCCAATCTCCGGAAGGCCAGGACTATTTCGCCGCGATGAAGTGCGCGATCAACATGTCTTTCGCTAACCGGCAGGTCATTCTTCATCGCATTCGAGAGGTGTTCTCCGACGTATTGAAACGCAGCCCGGAGGAAATGGAGATGCGTCAGGTGTACGACGTGGCGCACAATACCGCCAAGCTCGAGCGCCACGTGGTCGATGGCCGGCGTCGCACGGTGCTCGTTCACCGCAAGGGGGCAACCCGCGCGTTCGGGCCGGATATGGACGGCGTCCCCGACCGTTTCAAAGCGCACGGACAGCCTGTCATCATCGGGGGCAGTATGGAAACCGGTTCCTATCTGCTTGCGGGGTCGTCCGACGGCAGCCAGGCATTCTTCTCCACGGCTCATGGCAGCGGACGGACGATGAGTCGCACGAAGGCTCGCAAGCGTTTTCACGGCAAGCGGCTTCAGAAGGAACTGGAGGCCCGCGGCATCTACGTCCGTTCCGTGTCCTTTGCGGGCCTTGCCGAAGAGGCGGGCGGCGCGTACAAGGATATCGACGAAGTCATCGAGGCGACCCAGCGGGCGGGGCTCAGCCGGCGAGTCGTCCGATTCTCGCCCATCGGAAACGTGAAGGGGTAACCCTTGCGGTCGTGCGCCTGAACCTGAGCAGACAAAGGACGGCCGTTCGAAGGAATACGTGGAAATGAAGATCTCCATGATACTGATCGCGGGTTCGCTTGGCAGCGGCAAGACAACGCTGCTTCGCCACCTCGTAACGCGTGCCGACCGGCGGGTCGCGATTCTGATGAATGAATTCGGAGAGATCGCCATCGACAGCAAGGTCGTGGAGGGCGAACATATCCGAATGACCGAACTGGCCGGAGGGTGCGTCTGTTGTTCGCTGGCCGGGGAATTCGAGGAAGCGGTCAAGGAGATCGTCGCGACCGTACGTCCCGATCTCATTGTCGTTGAAACCACCGGCGTTGCGGAACCGGACGCGGTCATTTTCGACGTGGAGGACAATCTTCAGGGCATCCGCCTGGACAGTGTGGTGGTGGTCGCGGACGCCGACCTGATGGTGCGGTTTCCCGATCTGGGATACGTGACAACCACTCAGTTTGAAGCCGCGGATTTGCTGCTGCTGAACAAGGTGGACCTCGTCTCGCCCTGCCAGCTCGACGCGGTCGAAGCGCAACTGAGGCGGGTGAATCCCGACGCGTCGGTCGTGCGAACCCTGAGATGTGCGCTCGACACCGGGCTTGTCTTCGGCGCCGTCAACACGGGGCAGAGACCATTGCGCGCGCCGTCGAACCACAGCGAACCTGCGGAAGTCGACAGCTTCGATTTCGTTTCCGACAGGCCCGTGGATCGCGAAAAATTCGAACGGCTGGCGGAAAATATGCCGAATGCGGTTTATCGCTCGAAGGGATTCCTGCGTTGTGTCGAAGCCGCGTTTCTCTTCAATTTCGCGGGGGGCAGATGGGCGCTGGAACCCTTCGAGGCGGACCGTACGGAACTCGTCTTCATTGGAAGGGGGGCGGCGGAAGCACGGGTGCGCGTCCTGTCCGAACTCGAAGCATGTCTGGTGTAGAAACGTCTTTCCCGGGAAGGAATGTTACGGTGTCATATCGATTTATCGAAGATATAGCAATCGCGGACGTGGCTTTCGAAGCCTGGGGTGACGATCTCGCCGGAGTACTTACCGCGGCCGCGGAAGCGACGCTGAACGTCATGGTATCGGACCTGAATTCCGTGGCGCTCAGAAACCGGCGTACCGTGAATCTCGAGGCCGAAGAACCCGACTTGCTGCTGTTCGACTTTCTGCAGGAAGTAATCTTCTTCAAGGATGCGAATCGGCTTCTTCTGCGGCCCGCGAACGTCGTCGCGGAAGCGCGTGAGGGCATCTGCACGGTGTCGGCCGACCTTGTCGGAGAGGAGCTGGATATGGAACGCCACGATCTGGTCGTGGACGTGAAGGCGGTCACACTCCACAGGTTTGTCGTGGAACGCGTCGACGGACGTTGGCGCGCGTTTGTCGTTCTGGATATCTGAAATGAGAGTTGGCGCCCTCGTGATGTGCGGCGGACGAAGCCGAAGAATGGGCAGTCCCAAGGCCTTGTTGCGCTTCGGCGACGAGTACCTGCTCGAGCGTGTGGTCCGTATGCTCCGGGCCACGCTAAGGCCCGTGTTTGCGGTCTCTGCGCCGGGGCAACGACTGCCGCGCCTTCCGGAGGACGTTGGCGTTATTCACGATCGGGTGTCCGACAGGGGACCGCTGGAGGGACTGGCGTCGGGACTCGAAGCGATTTCCCCGCATGCCGACGCGGCATTCGTCTGCGGTTGCGACGCACCCTTTCTGCGTCCGGGATTCATACGTCGCCTGGTGCAAATGGCAAGTGACGCGGATATCACCGTGCCGCACGCCAACGGCCGTCTGCATCCGCTTGCGGCCGTTTATCGCGTGTCGGTATTGCCTCTGATTCATGATATGCTGGATGCCGGCACCTTCAGACTCACGACGTTGACGGAGCGTTGCTGCTGCCGCAGGGTGCCCGGTTCCGCTTTACGGGACGTCGATCCTGAACTTGAGTCGCTGCGAAATATCAACACGCCCGAGGAATACAGCGACGCGCTCTCAACCGCCGGCATCCTCTGCGGGGATTGATCGGCCCGGGGAATCTTGGTATATTGAACCCGGTTGCCCGCGCGTCAGCCGGGTGGTCGGTCGACGCTCGGCCGGGCCGGACGGCGATGCGATCGCGGGCTGGCACAGCAATTTACAGTATCGTCATCATTTCAGGGAGGGTGCGATGCGCGAGGACAAGACTCTGGTGGCCGAGGATGAAATCCTGGAAGCGCTGAAGGATCTGGAAGGCTGGGAATACGATCGGGAAAACAGGGCGCTACGGAGGGTATGGAATTTTCAGAAGTTCGTCCCGACGATGGCGTTCGTGCGCACGATTACCCAGGTCATGGACCATAACAACCATCACTCGGACCTCAATCTGGACAGCAGGAGCAAGACCCTCACGGTTACGGTGACCACTCACAGCGAAAACGCCGTCACCCGGGCAGACCTCGATTTTGCCGGCGCGGTGAATGCCGCTGAATAACCGGCAACTCGGCTGCCGGTCCAATGCCCGGTGCTGGCTGTTCGGGTCCGGATTGCACGACCTGGACACGATTGTCCAGCGGGCGGGCCAGAACGCAATCCCGCGAAACCGGGAACCCTCACTATTCCGGACCGCCGCACCGGATGGCGATTGGACTTGCAAATTCAGGGAAAGTTCGTTATGTTAATTTGACACTAGAAATGTTGTTCTCCGGTCGATAAATCACGGAAAAGGAGAAATTCAAATGGGTAATCCCGCGATTACCGCTTACCTGAAACCCCAATGCGGATGGAGCCGGGGCATACGGGCGGTGCTGGCCAAATACGGGCTCGAATACGAAGACAAGGACATTATCAACGTACCTGAAAATTACGAAGAAATGGTTCGCAAGAGTGGCCAGCCTCTACAGCCCACGCTGGACTTCGACGGGCAGATTCTTGCCGATATCAGCGGTGAGGAACTGGAAGCCTATCTGGTCAATAATGGATATCGGCCGGAGGGGCCCGAACCCGGTGTTCCAACCGACAGATCCTGCACGGACGAAGAACACGAGGCTATGGCGCGGTCTCAGCAGGTGGTTTTCTTCAACAACAGAACAGGAAATTGACGTACAGGGTCCAGATTGATCCATAAAAGAGGCGGCCCCATCGGGACCGCCTCTTTTGCATGGCCCGCACCGAAGGCGAAACAATGGAGTTCGAATCGGGTCTCGCGGCTTGTAATCAGGCGAACGCGGAACGGCTGCTGTTTGAACAGATCGCAGCGTGCGACAGCTGCGAACGGCTGGTCGACTTCCGGAAGACGTTCGAATCGCGGGAAAAACGGCATGAGGAATTTAACGACTACTGGGCAAAACCGGTGCCGGGTTTCGGCGATGCATCGGGCAGGCTGCTTGTAATCGGTCTCGCGCCGGGCGCCCACGGGGCGAACCGCACCGGCAGGCCATTTACGGGTGACTATGCCGGTCGGGTACTCTACGGCGCGCTATTCCGGCACGGATTCAGTGATCGATCGGAATCCAGCCACGCGAACGACGGTCTAAGACTCAAAGGCGTCTACATTACGAATGCCGTAAAGTGTGTCCCGCCCGAGAACAGGCCGAACGGAAGCGAAAAACGCGCATGCCGGAGCTGGCTGCGAATGGAAACGCGGCGATTGAGGCGGATTCGTGTTGTGCTCGCCATGGGGAGAGACGCGTTTGAGGCCTACCTGCGACTTCTGAAGGCGGATGATATCGTCGAGCGTGTGGGGCGCTACCAGTTCGCGCACGGAAGGACCTATCGGTTCAACCGCGATTCCAGGATTCTGGTTGCCAGTTACCACTTCAGCCGTTACAATATGAATACGGGAAGGCTCACGGAACCGATGGTTGAAGGATTGTTCGAGACGGTGAATCGCCTGCTCGCGGATTCACGAGGGAATTAGTCTCAAATTAAGCGGGTTTTTT
>JAAXHE010000207.1 GCA_012271065.1 Candidatus Latescibacterota bacterium | reverse complement strand
GGATGGGCTTTTTCAACGGGCTGCTATGTCCGTGGGATCGTGAGCGGCACTCTACCGCCGGATTCTGGCCGCGGCGCCCTTCATGGCGGATTCCGCCTCCGCCCGCGTCGCCCAGTTTACGTCTCCCAGGAAGGTATGCGCAAGGGCTGAATACGCGCCCGCGAAATCGACCGCCGACTGGGGATTCACCCCCTCGATCAGACTGGATATCAACCCCGCCGAGAAACTGTCCCCGCCTCCGACGCGGTCGACCATTTCCAGATCCTCGAAGATTCGAGACAGGTAGAACGCGTCGCCGTCGAACAGGAGCGTACGCCAGTCGTTCAGCAGTCCCGTCTTTGCAACCCGAAGCGTCGTGCCCACGCAATCCACATTGGGATAACGTTCGACCGCCCGCCGCGCCACGTCCTTGTAGCTTTCGGGGTCCAGTTGACTGTAGTCATCTTCCGAGCCCTCCGCCTTCAACCCCAGGACCTTTTCAAAGTCCTCTTCGTTGCCAATCAGTACCTTGACCAGCGGGACAATCCTGCTGCTGGTCTCCTGGGCTCTTTCCGAACTCCAAAGCTTCGACCGGAAGTTCAAATCGTAACTCGTCGTCACCCCGGCGTCGCTGGCCGCCTCCAGGGCTTCAAGCGTCGTATTCGCCGCACTGTCGGAAAGCGCAGGCGTGATGCCGCTCACGTGAAACCATTTCGCGCCCTCGAAAATCGACTTCCAGTCCACCATGCCGGGCTCGATGTTTGAAATCGCGGAATTCGCGCGGTCGTACGTCACCGCGCTGGCACGCGGCCCGACGCCCAGTTCGACGTGGTAAAACCCGTTCCGTTCGAAACCGACCCCGTCAAAATCCACCCAGTCTATATTGGACATGTCCACGCCGTGTTCCCGGCCCTTGTTCCGAATGATCCACCCTGTCCAATTGTCCACCAGCCGGGATACCCACGCCGTATTCAGCCCCAGATGCGCGCAGGCAACCGCCACGTTGTACTCGCCTCCGCCTATTTCGACATCCAGACTGGTGGAATTCTCCAGCCGGCGGTATTCCGGCGACGACAATCGAATCATCGCTTCCCCGAAAGTTACGACATCATACATTGCTCCCCTCCTCACATAAGCGCGGGCGTTGAGGCTATGGCCTGGTTTCAAAGTCCGGGCTCTATTCGTCGCTTCCGCCAAGAAGGCCGGAAAGGATCAACATCCGGAACAGGGAAAGCACCGCCACCAGCGCCGAAGCAACGTAGGTCCAGGCCGCAGCATTCAATACCTTTCGGGCCGCGGGGATTTCTTCCCGGGTCAGGTATCCGCCGTCCTGGAGAATGGCAATGGCCCTGCTGCTGGCATTGAACTCCACCGGCAGCGTGACGAGCCCGAACAGGACGGCGAAGGAAAAGAATACGATGCCAAGTTGAAGCATAAATCCGGATTGAAACAAAAAACCGATAAAGAACAGGGGCATACCCACCCAGGAGCCGAAATTGGCCACCGGGACGATATTCGTCCGCAGGCTCAGGGGAAAGTACCCGTGCGCATGCTGAAACGCGTGGCCGGCCTCATGCGCCGCCACGCCGATGGCCGCGAGCGAACGCGATCCGTATGTGCTGTCCGACAGACGCAGCGTATGGTCCCGCGGATCGTAGTGATCGGTCAGCTTGCCGCCCACGTTCTCCACTTTCACTGAAACGCGGCCCCTCCGAAGAATATCACGGGCGACCTGGTCCGCGGTCCAACCGCTTCGGGAACCGAATTCATCAAATCTGGCGAATGTACGCTTGACCTTGAACTGCGCCCACAGCGCCAGGATGAACCCCGGAATCACAAGAATCAGTGTCGGGTCCCAGAAGAGTGGAAACATAAACGCAACACCTCCTTCGAGAATGTGTATTGCCTGTTCTTCCGATGTGACGTCAATTATTCGCAGTTCCGAGCAGCGTCTCCGAAGATCTCGCCGGCTTCAATCCGATACCCGCGCACCAGTTCGGTGCCGCTCATCCGCCCCTTGCCCGCCGGTTGCACTTCTTCAATCGCAAGGGTTCCTTCGCCGGCGGCTATCACACATCCCTTCCTCCCGTCCGCCAAGATCACCTCGCCGGGCAGCCCGGCTCCGTGGGCGGCCTCTGCCCGATGCACCTTCAGATATTCGCCTCTCCAGGTCGTAAACGCTCCCGGAAACGGGTTGGTTCCACGAACCAGATTGCGGATTGACGCCGCGCAGCAGGTCCAGTCGATCCGGCCGTCCTCTTTTTCCAGCCGCGGCGCCCGGGTGACCCCCTTGTCGGGCTGCGGCTTCGATGTCAACTCGTCTCTTTCCAGCCCGACGACGACGGCGGCAAGCGCATCGGCCCCCATTGTCCGTAACCGATCCGAGAGCTCTCCCGCCGTTTCGTCCTGTCCGATCTCCACGACCTGCTGAAACAGCAGATCCCCCGCGTCCACCCGCGTGGTCAGACGGAATACGCTTATGCCGGTTTCGGTTTCTCCCCGGATAATCGCCCAGTTGATCGGCGCCGCCCCGCGATACTTCGGCAACAGGGAGGGATGCAGGTTCACCGAGCCAAACCTTGGAATCTTCAGCACAACACGCGGCAATATGACAAACGCGACCACGACGAAAAGATCCGCGTCGAAGCGCCGAAGCCGATCCAGAAAGTCCGCGGCATCCAGAGTGCGCGGCTGCATAACCGGAATTCCCAACCGGCGGGCGGCCGTCTTCACGGGCGGCGGCGCCAGTTTCCGTCCTCGCCCCCGAGGCCGGTCCGGCCGGGTCACGACCGCGGCGATTTCGTGGCCGCAAGCCGCCAGACGGTCCAGGGACGGCACGGCGAAGTCGGGCGTCCCCATGAATACCAGCTTCACATCCGTCTCCAATCAGGGATCCGATTCCGCCGGAATCCCCGGCGCCATTCCCGGTCAGGTCCCCGATCACTCTTCATCCACAACCCGGGAGACCGATCCCCTGGCAACCTGAAGGCGGACTTCCTTGGCGACCTGTACGACCAGAATACCCTCCTCGTCCTTGATACCCACGATCGTTCCGTGAAGCCCCCCTGACGTTACGATTTTATTGCCCTTTTTCAGGCTGTCGATCATCGCCTGCTGCGCCTTCTGTTTTTTAATCTGGGGGCGAAAGATCAACAGGTAGACGACGATGACCATCAACAACAAAGGGAAAATCTGCACGAGGAATCCCGGGCCGGACCCATCGGTCGGCTGGCCGCCCATAGCGAATGCTTCGCTTACGCCAAACAAAGGTAACCCTCCTTGAAAGAATCAGTTTTATGAACTGAACGATAGAATCACTTCACTGACTGTTCTCGAATTGCTGACTCTTGGCCGTGTTCAGGAACTTCTCTTTCCACGAGGTGAACCGCCCGTCCAGAATGGCGGTTCGCATCTCACGCATTGACGACAGATAGAAGTGGAGGCTGTGCAGGGTCAACAGCCGCAGGCCCAGAATCTCCTTCGAACGAACCAGATGACGGAGGTAGGCCCGCGAATAGTTTCTGCACGTGTAACACGCGCATTCCGCGTCGAGCGGCGCCAGGTCGCGCGCGAACTTCGCGTTGCGCAGGTTCATCCTGCCCCATCGGGTAAACGCGGTACCGTTCCTGGCGTTCCGGGTAGGCAACACACAGTCGAACATGTCGATGCCGCGGCTTACACCCTGAACCAGGTCCTTCGGCGTTCCGTGCCCCATCAGGTAACGGGGCGACGCCTCCGGAAGACGCTGCACGACGGATTCAACGGCGTTCCACGTGTCCGCGCCCGGTTCGCCCATACCGGTGCCCCCGACGGCGAACCCCCAGAATCCCATCGCCACCGTCTCATCCGCAAACCGTACTCTCAGATCGGAATAGGTGCTTCCCTGAACAATGCCGAACAACGCCTGTTCGCGTCCGGCCGCACTCAGACCCCCCGATGCTGAAAACGCATCCATGCACCGGGCGCCCCAGCGCAGGCTGCGCTCACCCGCTACCCTCGCATAGTCATAATCACAGGGATAGGCCGTACACTCATCGAACATCATGATAACGTCGGCGCCGATCGCCCGCTCGATCTCGATCACCCGCTCCGGCGTAAACAGATGTCGCGACCCGTCGATATGGGACTGGAAAAGTACGCCTTCGTCCGTAATCCTGTTCAGACCCGCCAGGCTGCTGATCTGATAGCCGCCGCTATCGGTGAGGATCGCCCGGTCCCAGTTCATGAAGCCGTGGAGGCCGCCCGCTTCGGAGATCAAATCCGCCCCGGGCCTCAGATACAGATGATAGGCGTTGCCCAGGATGATCCTCGCGTCAAGATCTCTCAGATCCTGCTGCCCCAGCGTCTTCACGGTGCCGGAAGTGCCGACAGGCATAAAAACCGGGGTCTCCACAACCCCGTGCGGCGTATGAAGTACCCCTGCTCGTGCGCTCCGGTCTGTGGCCAGCACCTCAAACCGGAAGCCTGCGTTACCGATTTCGCACCTCCGCCAACAGGAACCCGGATCCATCAACCGAAGACTTCGCTACGCGTTTGCCGCAGTGCGAACTGTCCCGGTTTTCAACTCTGGCGCAAGCCCGAATATACCAAGCGTTTCTGCGCAAGTCAACGGGTATTGAATTCTGAACAGGGTCGGAATTATGCTCAGCCCCGCACTTAACTTTCAGTGCCGACCGCTCACCTGACGGCTTGGCCGGCGCTGACGAATTCGATTCCCCGTTGTTCGAGTTCCGGCAGCACGCGTTCGAGCGCCGCCAGAGTGGCAGGCCTCGCGCTTCCAAGGCCGATTGCCGTTCCGGTTATACCGGCCATTTCCGCCAGGGCTTCGACGGATTGTTCGACCGACTCCCGTGTTTCCTTTCGATCCAGGAACATCGCGTTTCGACCGGCCGGCATCCCCATCTCCTCCGCGACAGACCAGGCCGTCGAGCGCGGACTGGTGAAGCTGTCCACGAAAAACAGACCATGGCGGTCTATTTCTTTCAAGACCCTGCGGATTGCCGCCGGGTCCTCCGTTATACGCGACCCCATATGGTTGTTCATTCCCTTTGCCTGAGGCAGATGGGCTCGCGCCATCCGGATCAGCGTTCTGATTTTTTCGGGTGAATGGTCCATCAACACCGCGTCCGGACCCGGGTCATGGCGTGGATAATCCAGGGGTTCCATCGACAGATACACCATGACGCCATGCCCGGCTGCTGCTGCCTGTTCCGCGATCCAGGAGGATTTTTCCCGGCCCGGAAAGACCGAGAATGTAATCTTCTGCTTCAACGCGCAGAAGCCACGAATCAACGCCTCGTCCTGATATCCGAAATCGAACACTATAATGGCGACCCGGCCCGATAATCGATCAAGCCCGGCGTTTCGCTTCAATATGATCTGATTCGTGCGGACGCCATCCATGCCTACGAACATCGACAGCCTGGCGCCGTTGCGGTCTTCCACGGCTTCAACGACGTCGCCGCCCAGACGCCGGGCAAGCCGGGTCAGTTGCAGGTTGCAGACCGCTAATGGCAGCCCGTCAGGTACGTCGGAGGTCATCACCCAGCGGGCGGTACTGTCGGTCTGCGCCTTCGACCGCCTGATGGAAAGGACCCCTTCCGGAACGCCGAGTCCCTTCAGAACAGCGGGCGCCTGTGATGCCACGGAATCTGCAAACGCCAACGGACCCGTCGGAAGCGTCCGCCATTGCTCCGGTTGAGTCAACGCGATATTCGGTTCGTAAGTCGGGGCTACGACCGCGCGCCACCGCATCCACCCGGCCAGACCGGCCGCCAACGCCAGCACAAATGCCAGTGTCCAGAGGCGCAATGACATTCGTCGCCGCCTGCGGGCCATTCTCATTCGGCGAGAACGCCTGGCTTTTCCTTCCGCTCCCGCGGCGCCGGAGCGCCTTTTGGATGTCTTTGCCATAGCAGCATGAAGAATTGCGATACCGGGCGTACCGAACGAAATACGATTCGGCACGGGCAAACCGGACCCGGTTCACTTCGGGATTGACCGTAGCGGGGAAGATCGATGGATTCAACAGGGGGAGAGATGTCGGGTCCAGATTCCGGAGCAGGGGAGACGGAACGCGTCCGGGGAAAATTCAGGGCACGGAAAAGCTAACGGGCCGCGGCACAAAACAAAGCACGAAGATGATGAGAGAAAGATATCCCATCAGTTTCCGAAACGGATCGAGAACCAGATCGGGGTCGCCGGTCGGGGTATGCCGGCGCCCCAGCGCCAACGCGATGAGTATCCAGATGAGCCATCCCGGCCACCGGGTATCGAGCCAGGTTGAGACACCATCCTGAACGTACAGCCAGTCATACGGTGGCCCCAGCGCCCACAAGCCGGCAAGAACGACCAGCGCCGCTTTGGAAACGAGCGCGTGGATGCGCGCCCCTCCGAAGGCATACACGATATGCCCTCCGTCGAACTGTCCCACCGGCATGAGATTCAGTGCGGTTACGAAGAGGCCCAGCCAGCCGGCCACGAAGATGGGATGATCGTAGATCGCAAATCCTTCGGGAAGGTCTCCGACAATCTGATTTGTCAGCCATCCGCCCAGGATGGAATTGCCGAGTGAAATCCCGCCCTGGGCAAAGGTTGAGACAGGCACGATCTCGGACAGATGCAATCCGACAATCAGCGCAAACAGGGCGACCACGAAGCCGGCAAGCGGTCCAGACGCCCCAATGTCCATCAGCGCGCGCCGATTCGGAATGCGGGACTTGATCTTGATTACCGCGCCCAGGGTACCGATGAATGACGGAAAGGGAATGAAATACGGCAGGGTCGCGCGCACCATCCATCGGCGTGAGGTGAGGTAGTGCCCCATCTCGTGGATACCCAGAATCAACAGCAGGGTTCCGGAGAACGGAAGCCCCAGAACCAGATATTTCGGATTCCACAGCAGCTCCGTCGAGTACAAGTCCCGTGGAAGGGATTCCGGTGAAACCGCCACGTGCATGGCGACCGCCATCTGCACGCCTGCGGCGGTTGTCGTGTACGCGGTCAGGACGAACAACAGGACGTTGAGCCATATGCGGTCTTTAGCGTCCCGTCCGGGAAATACGTCACCATTCATCGGCCGATTCATCCCGTCTCGTCACGGCGCTGACGAGGACTCCATGCCGGCTACCTGATGCCGAACTCCAGCCGATGCGAACCGTCGAGTCCCAATGCGGCCGGCACATAGGCATATTCCATCCGCCAACTGCCCGGTTGGATCCCGAATCCGAACGACCAGTCACGGATATCGTGCCCCGTTCGGTACCCGGCACGCAGACACAGCGTCCGTTTTACGCGCAGTTCCACGCCGGTATGCACGCCCACGGAACCGTGTCTCGGCGCGCCCAGATCGAGAGAACCGGTCAACCACTTCGCCCGCCAGGCGATTCCGGCTCGAAACGTCCCGGGTAGAGGTGTCCTCTGCGTATCCATCACCTCCATACGTCCCAGATTCCGATAGCTGGCGCCGGCGGTCAGACCCTTCATCCTGAAACGGTAAAACAGACCGAGGTCCACGCTGAATCCCGATGCCTGCTCGGGGCCGATGGACTCGTGCAATGCTCGCACGGTTGCGCCGGCGTAAAAACCCGGCTTGATCCGCTTCGCGTACGTGAGCCCTGCGATGATTTCGTAGATGCCGAATGTACCCTGAGGTTGCGCGGACGGCCCGGTCCGCGCTTCAATTCCGCCTACCGAATAGATACCCAGGCTCAATGCGACGCCGGACCGGCCATTGCCATAAGCCCAGCCGCCATAGATCTGCTGGATTTCCTGGAACGAACTGTGATGGGTCACCAGAAAGTCCTTGCCCGTCAGGGCGCCGATGCCCGCCGGGTTCCACGCTGCCGCCGTCTGATCGCGCGCGACCGCCGTATAGGCCCCGCCCATTGCTTCGGCGCGAGCGCCTATTCCCTCCCGAAGCAGCACGAATCCCGCGCTCTTTCCGGACGCCGTCGCCCGGTCTGCCGATCCCAATACCAACAATAGACCGCAGACCCATGATATTTGTCGTGCGGACATCACGACATGCTCCCGTAACGATTAAGGCCCGACGAGTTTCGAATTTCTAAAACTTTAAACAATGCCGGAGAAAGAGTCAATATTCAATGGAGGTCGTTTACGCGAGAAGGCCAGTGCAACGACACTAGCGCAAATGTACATCGTGCGCATTCTCATCCGCCGCCTTTTGAATCTTCAGCACCGTTCTGGCGGCGCGAATCACCGATTCGGTACTCCGTTCGCCTTCCTCGGCCTCGCCCCGGATATCCTCGAGGAATGCCTGAAGATACCCTCCGGACCGATCTTCAGGTATCGACCGCGATTCCACCCGCTCCGAATCCTTCCACGCCACCTGAATCGTATCCTGCGTCGTGCCTGCCTCGAGCACGCCATCCCGCCCCCAGAACGTGTACCGCCAGTAGAACGGCAGTGAATATCCCGCCTTGTCTGGCATGAAGTACGACACGTCTCCAAGGACGCCGCATCCATTGTCCATTGACAACATCATCTGTGCACCGTCTCGAAAGTGCGGAAACTCCGGCGCAAAGGCGTTCCAGCACCGGGCGGCGTTGACCGTCTCGAAATCCAGACCGGTAATCCACGGAAGACAGTCAATCGCATGGATGGCAAGGTCGTTAATGGTCCCGCCGTGCTTGCCCTCTTCAAAATACCAACCCGGCCTTGACCCCGGCAGCAGCGGATGCTGTCCGCCGAATGAAATCGCGTGGATCTCCCCGATCGTACCCTGCCGAATCATGTTCCTCGCGCCGATGGTCTGTCCGTGATCCCGCATGGACAGCATGCAACCGACCGTCAGATTCCGCTGCCCGGCAATCCGTTCGATTTCGTCGAGTTCGTCGAGGCTTGTACACAATGGTTTGTCGACGATGACATGCTTTCCCTCGTTTAAGGCATGAATAGCCGCGCTGCCACGCCGCGCGAAGTACTCTCCGATTGCCACCACGTCACAATCCACTTCGTCCAACATTCGCTCGGAATCCGAATGCGTGACGTTCACTCCTGCGGCGGCGGCCGCCGCCCGCGCGGCATCGTCGGATTCGCAGGCAGCCACAACCTCCAAGTCATTGCGCCCGTTCGCACGCTTGTAAAGGTCGTGAATATGCCCATGACGAAATCCGACAAAAGCAAACCGAACCGACATATCTCCTCCTCGTCAACTTCTTCACCTTAAAGCCAGAGATTACATGGATGGACAGGATCGAATTGAAAACAAGAGTTTGCCCCCCTCCCCCCGAAAAATTCGAGGGAGAGAACAGGGGAACTAACGGAACAGCTGATTTTAGGTCTGGTGAAGCTGGAAGCCGGACTCTTTGGTGTTAATTGAAACACGCCCACTCGCATCGCGTGTGGGTTTTGTTTTTGCCAAACCTGAACGATATCAATTTTGCAGTATGGTGTCAGACCTGTTAGATGCTGACGCTACAGATTCAAGCGTTTTACGAAACGCTCTTGATAGTTGACGAGGAGTTACAAAAGGAAGCGCTTTCCGCGATCTATTTATGGAAAGATAGAATCTTCATCGCGGTTAGTGATGCGTTTCTTTTGCATGGAGTGATCAACCATCGATCGTAATAAGGACCGCGGGGCTTCGTCAGCTAATTCCGATGATGATGAGTTTAGCGGTCCGGGATTCGGCTTTGTTCGTCGCTTCCTTAGTATAATAATTGTAACAGTTGTGTTTATATTGAGTTTAATGGGAGTCGTGGCTTGGCATTTGGAAACGGATATTACAGTAACCGCAATTGGTGAAATTCGGCCGCAATTTCGACATAAAGTAAAGACGGAAGTTAACGGAGTCGTTGCTGAAATATACGTCAAACATGGGCAAAGGGTAGTGAAAGGTGAACGATTAGTAATCCTGGATGACATGGAGTGTCGCATAGCGCTTGAAAAGATCATCAAAGAACAGGATGTAAATCACAGTCGTCGAATTGAAATACAGAACGCGATAAGACAACAAAGGGCAATACTACTTGCTGAAGTTGAACGTGCTCGATTGGAGTTAGATACTGCCACTATTGAACTGGAAAGGGTATCTGCCGAATATAGACTCTACAACAATTTGATATTTGGCCGGGGAGAGAAGCCTAAACAACCAGTTGAAGATTTCCTATTGGTACGATTGAGACAAGCTCAGTTTGATCGCGCAACTGAAAATCTTAAAGTTGTAGAACGTCGTTTCAATGCTTTAGCTGGACGCCAACAAGAGGTCCAGACTTTAAAGCGTCAATGGGAAAAATTGCAATATGAACGACGTTTGCTACAGCATCATTTGGAATTAACTGTCATAAATGCTCCGATAACAGGCACAGTGATTTCGAGTGAATTGAAAGACAGAATTGGGGATCGGCTGTTAAGAGGGGACATTGTTCTGGAGCTGGCAAAATTACGGGATTGGCAAGCCCAGTTGTTGGTAAAGGAAAATGATATCCCGGTAGTGAAATTAAATCAATCAGTTCGGATTTTTGTAAATGCGTTTCCGCATATGGAGTTCAAGGTCTTTGAGGGAATCGTAGACGAAATTTCAGCAATACCACACACGATATTGTCTGCTAAGGAAGGTACAGTATATCCGGTCAAGGTATCTGTTAAAGATCCAAAGGTGTTATTTGAAGATGATACACTTTCATTGGCTTATGGGATGGGTGTAGAGGGTAGAATAGTTGTGGAACGGGGACGAATAATAGATTTACTGTGGCGTCGATTGACGCGAAGTGTTGGAAATCCTGGTCACTATGAGTTCCGTTTCTCAAACTCGAGAATTGAAAACTAAAAAGCACAGGGTCCAGAGATTACTGATCTGGTTGGGTAAGAGATGAATGGACCTGATTGGTGAGATCTGTAAATCCTGAAGAGTTGTATAACTCATTTATAGAGGAGGATGGTATGTCCGCAAACCCCGATTCTCTCGTTACGACTCAGCAGGATTCGTTCACGTCAGATTCTACGTGGAAGCCGCCGGATGAGCCAGGTTTGGGAGAGCCTGCGATTGATCCCGTCGGTGGTCTTATTGGTGTAGTAAGAGGCATAATGAAGAAGGGCGTTCTGCATGTAGTCAAGGAAGTTCTTGATTCCGTACGTGATGATTTAGCAGTCGAATCTGCCAAAAAGGCTAAGGAGAAATTTTGGAAAGAAAACGAGGCTGAAGAACCGGAAGCGGAGACTGAGACAGATAAAAAGAAGAAGTAAAACATCCATAGGAGTTGTTAACGGCCTGTTTGCCAGACGGCAGACAGGCCAATTCTCGTTTAGACCTTACAGTAAGGCTTCTACGTAAAATGCTGTTAATGATCACCCATATGCGGCCAATGCGGGATCGGCCATTAATGGACATTTTGGTACAATTGAGGTTTTGGTCTTTACGCCAACGATTGTACCTTCTGAGCGTCTCCCAGACGGTAAGGAGAGAAGGACATAGCGAACCGGAGATTAGCACTCGTAACAAATGCGCATCATGATAATTCACGCCGCTTGCATTTGGTACAACGTTGAAATCCCCCACCGCATCAGCCATCGCCGTTCCGCTCGGCTTCTGCGTTTGCCCCTCAAAGGGGAGTGATTGGACCGACAAGCGGGCTGACGCGTTCACTATTGCGAATTTGGTTTGCGGTAGAACATATCGAACCCGCGCTCGGGGGTTTTATGTTGAATTTTTCAATAGAGTTGAGAGTTAATCCGATACGACAATTGGACAGTAGAAACCGATGGATAGTTTCTTGGTCTGTGTTGTTTCCTATTATTCTTATTCTTGTTTGGGACACTATTGCGCATACCGCACGGTATGATTATGATTTTCTTTTAACAATTACGTTTGGACAAATTGACAGTTTTTCGGATGTCTTACCCCGATTAATTCATGAATCGT
>JAAXHE010000260.1 GCA_012271065.1 Candidatus Latescibacterota bacterium | reverse complement strand
GGAGGATAATGGCATGTCTTCAACGGGCGGCCAGTGGATGACTCCGGGAGAGATCGAGCATGCTCTCGGCCGCAGAAAGTCCAGGGAGGTATTCGAAGACCTGATTTACGACCGGCGCACCCGGCGAGAGATTCTGGATCTGTTGATTGAGGCCACAGCCTGCAACGAGTTTTCGGCGGAAGACTTCCTCAGGGAAATCGTAAAAACCAGAGAGTAAATCACGCCGCCGCCGGGGCGCCAGCGATTACGAAAGGGAAGGCAGATCGTGTCCGAAGTCTGGGAAACCGACTATCTGGTCATAGGCAGTGGTATTGCCGGCCTTTCATTTGCGCTGAGAGCGGCCGAGTCCGCCTCTGTCGCGGTGATTACCAAGAAGGAGACCCAGGAGTCGAATACGAACTATGCCCAGGGGGGAATCGCCGCAGTATTCGATTCGGACGATTCCTTCGGACGCCACGCGGCTGACACGCTCGCGGCCGGGGCCGGTCTCTGCCGCAGGGAGACCGTGGAGCTGGTGGTAGGACAGGGTCCGCGGATGGTTCGGGAATTGATCGACTGGGGCGCCGCATTTACAACAGGTTCTGCCGGGCGTCTGGCGCTGGGGCGGGAAGGTGGGCACACCAGGAACCGGATTGTCCACGCGGCGGACCTTACCGGAAGGGAAATCGAACGGTCGCTGACCGAAGCGGTCGAAGCGCATCCCAACATAACGCGGTTCGAACACCATATGGCGGTGGACCTGATCACGGAACACCATCTCTTCGGCGTCAGGAGCGAACCGCAGGGTCGGATTCATTGCTGGGGGGCCTACGTACTGGATTCAGCGTCAGGCCGCGTCCGGCGATTCCTGGCGCGCGTCACGCTTCTATGTTCCGGCGGGGCGGGGCAGATTTATACGCACACAACCAACCCGGGGATCGCAACCGGCGACGGGATCGCCATGGCCTACCGGGCGGGGGCGCCGATAGCCAATCTTGAGTTTATGCAGTTTCACCCCACGACGCTCTACCATCCGGAGGCCGATTCGTTCCTGATTTCCGAGGCGGTGCGCGGTCATGGCGGCGTGCTGGTGGATCGTCACGGCCATCCCTTCATGGACGTCTATCACGATATGGGGGCGCTGGCGCCGCGCGATATCGTCGCCAGGGCAATCGACAACGAACTGAAGAAGAGCGGCGCTCCCTGCGTGTATCTCGACATCACCCACGTGTCCGCCGCCGAGATTCAAGCGCGTTTTCCCAACATCCACCGGAGATGCCTCGCGCTCAACGTCGATATCACCCGGCAGCCCATCCCCGTCGTGCCCGCGGCTCACTATATGTGCGGCGGCGTGTCGACCGACCTCTGGGGGCGTACGGACATCGAAGGGCTCTACGCCTCCGGAGAGGTGGCGCACACCGGTCTGCATGGCGCGAATCGCCTGGCCAGCAATTCACTTCTCGAGGCGCTGGTGTTTTCGGACCGCGCCTGTCGGCACGCATCCCGGCGTCTGGACAGGGTTACCGGCTTTCCCGACGTACCCCTCTGGCGGGATGACGACGTGTTCAACGCCGAGGAATGGGTGCTTCTGTCCCATGATCGAACGGAGGTCCAGAGGTTGATGTGGGATTACGTCGGCATCGTACGTTCCGACTTCAGGTTGAAGAGGGCAGCCCGGCGAATTGGCGTTATTGCCCGGGAGGTCGAGGAATTCTACAAGCGGACCAAGGTTACGGAAGCGCTCCTTGAGTTGAGAAACATCACCACCGTGGCCGCGCTCGCCGTTCGCTGCGCGCTGAAGCGGCGCGAAAGCAGGGGTCTTCACTATAACGTGGACTGTCCCGCGGACGACACGGCGACACCGTCGGATACGGTCCTGTCCGCCCGCGAGACCTGGCAGTCGTCCGAAATCGACTGGCAGGCGGCCCTGAATATCTGAACCTTCGCCCGGCCGGTCAGTATCCTGAGTCGTGCGCGCGCTCTGGAGAAGCCTGCATGCAAAACGGCATCGCCGTGCTGGATTTCGGGGGGCAATACGCCCACCTGATCGCAAATCGCGTCCGCCGATTGAGGGTATATTCGGAAGTCTTCCGGCCCGACGTGGACGCCAACGCGGTGAATGGATACTCCGGCCTGATTCTGTCCGGAGGCCCCGCCAGCGTCTACGACCCGGATCAGCCTGCGTTCAATCGCGCGCACCTGGATTCCGGCCTGCCGGTACTCGGGCTCTGTTACGGCCACCAGTTGGTCTGCCGGGAACTGGGGGGCGATGTTGCCCGGGGTGATATCCGCGAGTACGGTTCGGCGGAACTGCGGATTCGGTCCACAACAGGCCTGTTCGCGGGCATGGAGTCGTCTCAGGTGGTGTGGATGAGCCACGGCGACGTGGCCCGCCGTTTGCCGGAGGGGTTCGAGGTTCTGGGCGCGACCCAGGATTGCGCGACGGCCGCGGTCGGGGATGCGCGGCGCAACATCTATGGACTGCAGTTCCATCCGGAGGTCGCGCATACCGCTCGCGGCATGGATATACTGGACAATTTCCTGAATATCTGCAAGGCGCCGCGTACCTGGACGATGGCCAATTACGTGGAAACGGCGATGGAGGAGATTCAGGAGCAGGTCGGACGGAAGCGCGTGTTTCTGCTGGTTTCCGGCGGCGTGGACTCAAGTGTGGCCTTTGCACTGTTCAACCGCGCGCTCGGACCGGAGCGGGTGCTGGGGCTGCATATCAACAACGGTTTCATGCGCAAGGGGGAATCCGCCGCAGTTTCTGGCGCGCTCACGAGCGAAGGATTCGAAAACCTGGTTGTAGAAGATGCGACGCAAGCGTTTTTGCTGAGTACCGAGGGTGTGGTGGAACCGGAAGAGAAGCGGCTGGCCGTCGGCAGGGCGTTTCTCGAAGTCAAGGATCGCGTATTGTCCCGATTGGAACTGGATTCCGACGGCTGGCTGCTGGGCCAGGGCACGCTTTATCCGGATACCATCGAGTCCGGCGGCACGGAACACGCCGCGGTGATCAAGACGCACCACAACCGGGTGGACGCGGTAGAGGAGTTGATCGCCCGCGGACTCGTCATCGAACCGCTGGCACACCTCTACAAGGACGAAGTGCGCGAACTGGGGATTGCCCTCGGGCTGCCTCCGCATCTGATATGGCGCCAGCCCTTTCCCGGACCGGGGCTGTCCGTGCGCTGCCTCTGTTCCCGGGGAGACGGCGCCGATACGCCGCAGGCGGAGGCCGAGGAAGCCGCCCGCGATATAGCGGTCCGCGCCGGACTGGGCCTCCGCCTGCTACCCCTGAAGAGCGTGGGGGTTCAGGGAGACTTCCGCACCTACGCCCACCTCGCGGTTGTCTGGGGTGAGGCGGACTGGGCGGTTCTGGAGGACGTTTCCACGCGTGTCACAAATGCGGTTTCCGCGATCAACCGCGTCGTCTACCTGCTGGCGCCGTCGGCGCTTCCTGAACTGAAGCTGAAGCGGGCCTTCCTGACCCAATCCCGTCTGGATCTTCTCAGGGACGTGGACGCGCTGGCGATGGCGGCCCTTGAGCGTGAGGGCCTGTCGAAGAAGGTGTCTCAGATGCCCACTGTCCTGCTGCCTTTGACATCCGACGGTGTCGCGGAGACCGTGGTCTTGAGGCCGGTGGAAACGCCGGACTTCATGACGGCGAGGTTCAGCGCGCTGCCATTCGATTTCGTGCTGAAACTCGCGCGTGAAATTCTGGATGTGGGAGGCGTCGAGGCGGTGTTTTACGACGTGACGCACAAACCGCCTGGAACGGTCGAGTGGGAGTAGGGTCCGGGATTGTCAACGGTTTCGCGGCAGCTTCGAAGGGCCGCGGGACGGTCTGTCGGTATGTTTGAATTCAACCCTTGAGGAGGCAAATCCGATGCATGAAGTCAATTATCTCGCTGTTTTGATTGCAGGCGTGGTGCCGATGCTGGTGGGCGCCGTCTGGTACGGGCCCTTGTTCGGAAAGAGGTGGCTCGGTTATATGGAGACCACGGAGGAGGAGATACGCAAGGACTTCAACCCCCTCAAGACGTACGGCGTGAGTTTTCTATTGGCGATTGTCACCGCTTTCATACTTGCGCAACTGCTTGCCGGAATGGGAGGGCAGCAGGATATTTCATCGCTGCAGGAGAGCGGGGGAAAGGCGATGGCGGGCATCCATTTGGGATTGATGGCGCTGATCGCCTTCGTGCTGCCGGTGGCGTACCAGTCCGTGGCCTTCGAGGGGCGCAAGGCCGGCCTGTTCTGGCTCAACCTGGGGTATAACGGCGTCGCGCTTATCGGGCAGGGCGTGGTTGTCGCGGCCTGGAGTTGACGCAACGGGACACCAGGGGAGGGCTGGAATCGAAAACGGTCAGTCGGAAGCGACGGCCGTTTTTTCGTCCAGGGCAAGATCTTCCAGCGCAAAGCGCTCGACCGGGACGGTCTGTTCGACACGCCGGTGACGGGCGGCGAACGCGGCCTTGACCCGCGAGCCGAGCAGCACGCAGATGAAGAAAACGGCGCCTCCGGCCAGCATGAGGTTGGTGAGATTCAGCAGATTTCCGATTACCGCGAAGAGCAGGTACCGCGGGAATCGCCCGAGAAAAACGGCGACCAGGTACCGCTGGAAAGGATAACCGCTTGCCGGACTGAGGATCCGGAAGATATAGAACGGTATGAACGGAACCAGCGCGGCGAACCATATCGCAAAAAAGGGCGCTTTCATGAAATAGTGAACAGCGCCCTTGTAGACATCGCTTTCGCGTGTCCGCTTGATTCTGGCGTTCTGAAAAGCGAAGTTGATGGCCCGGTAGTCCACGAAGCAGGCGATCAGGGTGCCCGCAACGGCGGCAACCGCAACCGCGACAGGATGATAGGACCGGCCAAGGTAAACCAGCGCAGGTTCGTGAGGGAACGGAACGAAGGAGTTGGCGGGAATGCTGTAGAAGAAGAGAAGCGAGAGGTCGCGATATTGAGGCAGCAGGAGCGCCGCTGCGCCCGCAATTGTGAACAGGCCCGCCGCAGCGCCGAGAAACGCCTTCCAGCCCTTGCTCATTTCCATAACCGACAGACCCTCTCTTCGGTGGGAAGTGCTGCGGCGGAAATATAAGTGAATCTTTTAAAAGTGTCAACTTTTTTTCAGTTCGCGTTCTGAATTTCGTCGATACGCAGTTCCCTCTTCGACTCCGCAACGTGCGGACAGTTCCTAAAACGTACTCTCCGGCGTTGTTCCCGGGCACCAGCGTGCCGTTGTCAACGCGGGGACGAGCGCATTCAATGCCGCCGGGGTTCCGATTCGCCTGAGCGCCTCGGCGGCGTTGCCCCGTGCGTAACGATTGTCGTCCGCCAGCCCGTCACTGAGCTCTGGAACGGCGGATTCGGCTGCCGGACCCAGTTTGGCCAGGGCCAATGCGACGGTGCGACGCACGTCGCCGTCGGTATCCTTCATATGCTTCTTCAATCCTGAAACCACTGCCGGATCCCCAAGAGCAACATTTCCGAGCGCTTCCGCCGACCACCGGCGGACTTCCGGGTCGTCGTGTTCCAGGGTGTCGACCAGGCCTGGGACGGCCTCTTCGGCGCCTCCGCCGATATCCGCCAGGATCTCGACGGTCTGGGCAGTGTCGTTTCCGAGC
>JAAXHE010000173.1 GCA_012271065.1 Candidatus Latescibacterota bacterium | reverse complement strand
AAATCCCCAGCGGTCTTCGCGCGGTTGCGAGAGCGCCGGTCGGGAACTTAACGGAAACTACAAAACGGCTTCCGGCGCCCGCTTCGTTTCGCCCCGACGAATGACACATGGGGATTGCAGAGGATCAGGAACATGGATTGCGTGCGATGGGGCATCGTGGGATGTGGCGATGTCACGGAGGTGAAGAGCGGACCTGGATTTCAAAAGGCGAACGCGTCGAAGCTGGTGGCGGTGATGCGGCGGGACGTGGACAAGGCGGCCGACTACGCAAACAGGCATGGCGTGCCTCGGCATTACGGGCAGGCGGAGGCATTGATTGAGGATGCCGGGGTCGATGCCGTGTATGTGGCGACCCCGCCTTCTTCACATCTGGACCTGGCATTTAAGGTGGCGCAGGCTGGGAAACCGTGCCTTGTTGAAAAACCCATGGCCATGAGTCACAGCGAGTGCCGACAGATGGCGGCGGCCTTCCGGAATACAGGACGGCCGCTTTTTGTGGCATACTACAGGCGGGCGCTGCCTCGATTCCTGCGCGTTCGGGAATTGCTCCGGGAAGGAGCAATCGGCGAGTTGAGTTCGGTACACATTACGCATTACGATCCGCTCGTCCGGGGTGAAGCGGCGAATGGCTGGCGATTCAGACCGGATGTATCGGGCGGGGGGTTGTTCATGGATCTGGGATCTCACGGCCTGGATCTGCTGGATTTTCTCGTGAGTCCCATCAAACGGGTCTGGGGATGCGCGGCGAACACGGGAGGCGCCTATAAAGCCGAGGACACGGTCGCTGCCAGCTTTGAATTTGAATGCGGGATTGTGGGAACGGGCATCTGGAATTTCAACGCGGATTTTTCCGAAGATCGAATGACGTTTACCGGCTCCGACGGTGAGATGCATTGTCCGGTTTTTTCGGATACCGACATTCTGGTCAGCAGAGGCGGGAAAACAACCAACCTGGAATTCAGGAATCCGCCCCATGTACATCAGCCGCTGATCCAGACGGTGGTGGATGAACTCCTGGGCAGGGGTACGTGCGAGTCAACAGGCGAGAGTGCGGTGCGGACGGGATGGGTGATGGATCGATGCCTGCGATCGTACTACGAAGAACGCGAAGCGACGACTTGAGTAACACGCGCCGGTCCGCGAAGATCGCCTTTGCGTCAACGGACCGGTGTCCTGCGGGATGGTCAGGCGGTCTTCCCGGTTTGAAGATATGCCTTTAGTTCGCACGGGTCCATCCCGGCGATACCCAGATCATTCACGTCTCTGCCTGAAGTCCAGCCGTCATCTCCGATGACGACAGATCCGATGTCGACCATCGCGCGAATGGTAGGTGCGGGTACATTGTACTGTGTACCGATTGAGTGCCACGCCGCCAGTCCATAGGGAATGTCTTCCGTGAGCCAACGGCTGTCCATGGACCCCGGCGCTTTTAGCCTGGTGAGCATGTAACTGCCGTTAATGGTAGCCCAGAGATCTCCTTCCGGTCCGAAGCCGGCGCGATGAAAGGCGACATTCGCCGGGCAGAGGTTGTAATCGAGTCGACTGGCTATCGCGCGGCGTTCGCCGTCCACCTGCATGATCACTCTGGCCACGGTTGGCGTGACGCCCTCTTCGTAAAAGTAAAACTCGCCGTGTGAATATTCCACGCGGCCGGCGTTAAGCAGGACGCCGGCGGGATGAACCACAGGGTTCATTGCGGCCAGGCCGCAGGCCATCACGTCAGGATATCCCGTTATGCCCGGGAAGAGGGTATCCAGCCGTTGGCGCACGTGTTCGAATTCGCAGGCAGGAAAGACACCCAGGCCCATGCCTGTGACGATTCCCCAAATGGTTGCCGTGTCGGGCGCCGTCTTTCTGCAAACGAAAGGCGCTGTGTCCACTTCGGCGAGAACGACGCCCCCGGCGCCGGCTTCCCTGAGGAGACGCGCCCATTCGAGGGTACCGAGGGTACCGGGCATGATGACGACGGTCTGATCCGGTCGCAGGTGCGGCGCACAGACTTCGGCAAAGGGTTTGTGCGCGTACGCGGGTACGATGAGCAGGATGATATCCGGCGATTCAAGTGCCTCCTCGATATCGGTGGTGATGCAATGGATCCTGGCCGCACCCTGTCCACCTGTACCGAGCAGATGGATGATGCCGTCGTCCACAACAGGATCCAGAGTCTCCTTGAAATCGGGTATCTCATAGAGCGTAATCTGAAAATCCTTCAAACTGAGGTTGGCGGCCACGGCAAAAGCCGTGTTTCCGCCGCCGAGAACGGTAACGTTCTTCAGGGACATTTCTAACGCCTCTCAGGTGAACAAACGCGTCGCGTAAATGGATTTTCCTATTGATTCGAATTCGCGAACCGGCTTCTGTCCATTTCAGGCGCCAATATAAACCCCCCGCAGTACTGGGACAAGACCGGATTCGTTGAGTTCGCGCGGCCGGATCGATCTGCCGGCGCATGCCCCGCGACCGCTCAACACGAGGAGGAACGCATTGCCCTATCAGGACCATAAAAAGCAGGCAGAGGGCGCCGTATGCTGTGCCGTACTCACCATCAGCGACACGCGGACCGAAGCCGACGACAGGAGCGGCCGGATAATCAGGGATCTTCTCGAGGCGGGTGGTCACACGACTGGCTTCTACCAGGTGGTCCCCGACGATCCTGCCCGCATTCGTGACCTTGTCATCCGGATTATCGACAAAGGCGACTGCCAGGCGATTCTGACGAGCGGCGGCACGGGAATCGCCGCCAGGGACACGACCTACGAAGCCGTGACGGGCCTGCTTGAAAAGCGGTTGGACGGGTTCGGCGAACTCTTCCGCTTCCTGAGCTGGGATGACATCGGCTCCGGCGCCATGCTCTCACGCGCCGTGGCCGGCGTCTACCGCGACACGATGATATTCTGCATGCCCGGATCTTCCGGCGCCGTCCGCCTCGCAATGGAAAAACTGATCGTTCCCGAACTGTCTCACCTTGTGTGGGAAATCTGGCGTCAGAAGTAGCCTTCGATCCGTCGGAATATAGCGAACTCCTGGAATGTACGTAGAATACCTCGCATAGATGGGCCAGCCAGGAGACACGGAACACGGGCTGCCGCACCCATCTGAACACCATCGGCGGCCGAATGGTGAGATATTTTCGGGACACGACACTGAATCCGGAGGGATAATGCCAAGGGTGGGGCTGATCGCGCATCCTGACTTTTCACGGCATGACACCGGCTTCGGGCACCCGGAACGACCCGGGAGGCTCCACGCCATCCGGAGCCGGCTGGAAGAGACTGGTCTCGGAAACCGGCTGCTCGACATTGCGCCCAGAATACTCGAACCTGACTGGCTGGAGAAAGTCCATACCTCCCGGCATATCGCGGATGTACAACGCCGGTGCGAGCAGAACACGCGCCTCATGGACGCGGGGGACACCTTTATCTGTCCTGCATCCTTCGAAGTCGGCCGCCTGGCGGCAGGGGCGGCCTGCGAGGCGGTGGACGCCGTTATGGATGACCGTTCAGACGCCGTATTCTGCGCCACGCGTCCACCGGGCCACCACGCGGAACGGGACAGGGCCATGGGCTTCTGTCTGTTCAACAACGCGGCCGTTGCCGCCCGATACATCCAGGCCGCCCATCGGCTGGAGCGAATCCTCATCGTCGACTGGGACGCGCATCACGGAAACGGTACGCAGCACATCTTCGAGGAAGACCCCACGGTTTTCTATTTCAGCGTCCATCAGTACCCGCACTATCCGTGGTTCAGCGGCAGCAGCGAAGAAACGGGAATCGGCGCTGGAACGGGAACGAACCTGAACGCGCCCCTGCCCGCGGGCGCGGGGGACGAACAATTCCTTCGCGCATTCGACGAACTCCTGGCGCCCGAAATGGAACGTTTCCAGCCGGAATTCGTCATCGTCTCAGCCGGTTTCGACGCGCACGTCGACGACCCTCTATCCGGTACCGCCGTCACGGAGGACGGATTCGCCGGAATGACGCGAAGGGCCCGTCAAATCGCATGGCTGTACGCAAACGATCGCTTCATCTCGGTTTTGGAAGGCGGTTACGACCTCAACGGCCTCGCCCGCTGCGTCGAGTACCACTTGAACGCCCTGCTGGAATAGCGGTTAACCTACTGCAGACGTCCCGCATCCGTGCGCCGGCCGCCGGAACCCTTGACCCGATCCGGTCGTACAACCTCGCATGCCCCACTTCGGCCCACACAGGCCGTTAGCGTCGATCCCGTTCCTGGAGGAAAAGTGAGTTCAAGAGATCCCATAGTCGCATTCCAGGGTGAAATGGGCGCATTCAGCGAAATGGCCGCCCGCAGCTATTTCTGTGAGCATGTCCGCGTGGTCCCGCAGGCCGATTTCGAGGGTCTCTTCAACGCCGTCTCGGGCGGTGTTTGCACGCACGGCATGGTACCCATTGAGAATTCCCTCATGGGGAGCATTCACGAAAACTACGATCTGCTCCTCCAGCAGGATCTCTACATCGTAGGTGAAATCAAGCTGCGAATCGTGCACAACCTCATCGTCAATCCGGGTGTCAGGATGGAAGACGTGAGGCAGATCTACTCACAGGCGCCTGCGCTCGCGCAGTGTACCGAGTTCATTCGATCCACCGCGGGCGTGGAAGCCGTGGTCGCGCACGATACGGCAGGCGCCGTTAAACAGATCAAGGAAGAGAATGCGAGAGATGCCGCCGCCATCGCCAGCGCGCAGGCGGCCGTCGACTACGATCTGGAGATTCTCCGGGAAGGCCTTGAAAACGACCACCGGAACTATACGCGGTTTCTGGTCGTGGCCACCGAATCGGCTGATCCTGTCGATCCCGCGAAAACCACCGTCGTCTATACCCTGGATCACATCCCCGGAGCGCTGTTTAAAAGCCTGGGCGTATTTGCAATGCGGGATATCAACCTCCTCAAGATTGAATCGCGCCCGTTGAGCGGTCGTCCCTGGGAGTACGTCTTCTACCTGGATTTCGAAGGCCACATGTCCAGTGAAGAATGCCTGCAGGCGGTTGATCACCTTGAAAGAATGGCCAGCTTCCTCAAGATCCTCGGATCCTATACGCTGGGCAAGACTGTCGAGGGCAGTTTGCGGGAGAAAAGGGTGGCTCCATGAATCTGGCGCACAGGATGGACAACCTCGGTACAGAATCCGCTTTCGAAGTGCTCGTGAAGGCGCGAGACCTCGAAGCCCGCGGCAGGGACGTGGTCCACCTTGAAATCGGCGAACCCGATTTCGATACACCGACCCACATCGTAAACGCCGCCGGACAGGCGCTTCGTTCGGGTTATACCCACTACGGTCCCCCGGTGGGTTTGCCGGAACTTCGCGAGGCCATCGCTGACGACGTCTCCCGGTTCCGTGGAATCCCGGTCGATCCGGATCAGGTTGTGGTCACCCCCGGCGCCAAACCGATTATGTTCTACGCCATTCTGGCTCTCGCGCAGCCGGGAGACGAGGTCATCTATCCCGATCCCGGATTTCCCATCTACGAGTCCGTAATCAGATTTGCGGGCGCCCGGCCGGTGCCCGTTTCGCTCACTGAGGAACGCGACTTCAGTCTCGACGTGAATGAACTCGCGGACCTGATCAACGACCGCACGCGGCTTCTCATCATCAATTCCCCGCAAAACCCCACCAGTGGAATCATCCCTCCGGCAGACCTGAAGGCGATCGCGGATATCGTCGTGGACAAGGGAATCCCGGTACTCGCCGACGAGATCTACTCCCGGATCCTGTACGAAGGCGCATTCCACAGTATCTCGGTGTACGAGGGTATGCAGGACCAGACCATCATTCTGGATGGCTTCTCCAAGACGTACGCGATGACGGGATGGCGAATCGGGTACGGTGTGATGCCGCGAAGTCTGGCGGAAAAGTTCGGACTCCTGATGGTCAACAGCAACTCCTGCACCGCGACGTTCACCCAACGGGCCGCTCTCGCCGCACTTCAGGGCCCACAGGATGACGTCCACGCGATGGTGGCTGAATTCAAACGCCGGCGGGACATCTTCGTCACGGGGCTCCGTGAAATCCCCGGCATCCGCTGCCCGCTCCCGGGTGGCGCGTTTTACCTCTTTCCGAATGTTGAGGACCTGGGACTCTCCTCCCAGGAATTCGCCGATTACCTTCTGTACGAAGGAAACGTCGCGGCTCTGTCCGGCCATGGCTTCGGCGCGTTCGGAGAAGGGCACATCCGCTTTTCCTTCGCCAATTCGGTCGAAAACATCCAAAAGGCGCTGAATCGTATCGCGGTGTGCGTGCGGAACATCCGGCGATGACACGCGGCTCGTGACGGCCGTAAAATAACCCCGGTGACGAATCGTCATCGGGGCATCTTGTATTCGATGTGGAGATGTCATTCAGGCGCACGGTGGGCGGGATACCCCCCGCATGAGACTGACCTTCCCGCTTTCTACCACATCACGCGAAATGACGTGGCCGTACTCACTTCCTGCCGACTGTTCAAATCGAAAACTTTCACACGGAAATCCCTGGGGCCGGGAAACATCTCCAGGTTCAACACCTGATATATCGGCTCCCACACCTGCGAACCCTTGTGGGTATACGAGACCGCCGTTGTCCATTCCGGCTCCGCCTCCGCATCGTCTTCCTTCAAGGTCCGGATCTGGTAGGTTACCTGATAGTTGGTGGCGCCGAAGCGGTCCTTCTGAAGGTTGTAGATTTCATAGTAGAAGTAAGCCTGCGCGCCCTGCCGATACTGTTTGAGCGGATTGGGCAGAATGAGGTACCGATCCCGTCCGTAAGGCGCCTTCTCCCTTTCGACGATCCGTCGCGCGAGCAGCATATCGCTCACGTTCAGCGAATCGTACCCGAATTCCCCAACCTGCAGGACGCTCCGGAACGTGCCTATCGATTTTGTCTTCTGGTCCTCGGCCTCCGCCGCGATGAAATACTTCCCCGGCGACAGCATCAGCTTCTCGCCGGTAAAAAGATACCCTTCCCGGGTTGCTTCATACTGTACCCACGGCATGACGCCGATTCTGCCGATATCCTTCCTCAGCGTATCCCAATCCGCGTCGAACAGGAACAGTCCCTGGCGGATTTCCACGGCCTGCGCCCCGGTTTTCACCTCTTTGTGTTGTACTTCCTCTCCAGGTAGCGCGTAGTATACCTCCACTCTGGCCTTGTCGCCATCCCCGCGAAACCGGGCCATCTGGTACGGGGCATCGTAACGCTCCCATTTGTATGGATCCTTATAGAACTCGGGCACCCGTGTCGTCAATTCCTCCAGATCCATGGGCCTCCGTCCCAACCAGCCCACGCGATAGCGCCAGGTATCCCGCGTATCCGTATTCGCAAACAGCAGCCGAAAGCCGCCGTAGTCCCACATCTCCAGCCGGGGGCGGTGTTTGAACGGCGTCGTCCCCTGCTGAGTCAGCCAGTACAGATGATCCTGGTACCACACCGGCTCATCCAGACCGGTATCGATCTCGGGCGGGCGGACGCTTCTTGCCTCCGGACGTCCATACCGGATGTACGCCTGCCCCTTGTCCGTCGTCCAGCCCGCTGTCCCGCGTTCCGGATCTCCGAAACGAAGGTTGGCGTACGCCACCCTTCCGCAGTGTTCCATCAGGCGCTCGTTAATCGGCGTGAGGAACAGCGGATCGCGGCCGGTCCAGAATGCCCGCAGCGACTCTTCATCCGGGAGATCTTCGCCCGCCTGCATGCTCTGTTTGCCCACCAGCATGAATACGGACATCATGAACTGCTTTTCCCGCGGCGACATCCGGCTCAATCCGTTCACGTAGGCGGGATAGGCGCGCTGGAGTTCGTCCTGCGCCTGGTATGCCAGCCCCAGGAAGAAGTGGACGTCCGGATCGTCCGGGCGGCGCTTCAGGAAGTCCTCGAAGAGCGCCGCCATTTTTATTGGCATCAGGGCTTCGTAATACACCAGTCCCAGAAGCAGCAGCGAAGGTCTGTGCTCCGGATCGACGGCCAGCGCCCTGGTCAGATATCCGATCGCCTGGTCCCGGTCCTTCTCCCCGAATCTTTCCAGGCTGAACGACCTCATTCGCCGATTGCCCAGGTCATCGTATTGATAGTCGATGCGCTCGCTTTCGAGGTAACGCGACATCTGCCAGGCCGCGTACCGGCCGGCCAGGTACAAGGCGCCGACGTGGTTCGGGTTCATGTCAATTGCCTTTTTCGCATTCTTGTAGGCGTGACCTCTTCTGCCGAGGGCCCACAATACCCTCGCATATTCGATTCGAAAGTCGATATTCGTCTTGTCTTTCCGCATCGCCCGTTGCAGCCACGTGGAGGCCTGTCTGCGCGTACCCGGCGTGCTTTCATCGCTGTAGAGCCGGGCGAGTTCGTACATTGCCCATCCTGTGTCATCGAACCGGATCGCCTCTCTCAAAAGCTTCGTGCGTTTCCCGTATTCGACGGTTGTATCCGACGCCGCCGCAAGGAGAGAGTCTACACGCATCGAAACCGCCCGTGCGGCTTCGACGTGCGCCGCACAGACCGGAATGGCTGCCAGAATCACAAGAAGCATTGCCCGCATACGCCCTCCAGTTACACGTGACGTCAAGTATCCCGACACCTGTAACATCGCCACAAATGGCAGTTTGACAATGAAATAAATGCCCGGTATCATGTATACGAACGATCCGCGGAAAAGTTCTCCGGTCCTTCCAACAGTCCGATATGCAAACTGGAAGAACGCGGATCGGTTTCTGTGTTGCCGCGGGCCGCAGTCGGGAATGCATCTCCCGTTGCGGAGCCGCATATCGACGATCACGTTTCGACTCTTGGCAGCGTGATTCCTGGAGATTTCGATGGCGAGCCCTTACAGTCAACCGGCCGAAGTCGTCAGCCGCTGGATCAGCGACCGCCAGCGCCTGCTTCGAAACGAGACGGAAGACCATCTCCGCAACGAAGTCCTGAACTATGGGCCGCGGCAGGCCGCGCACTGGAACCGGGACTACGGCTCGGTCGAGGCCTTCGAACGTTCGGTCGAAGCCAACCGCCGCCGCTGGCGGGAGACGATCGGCATCTTCGAGTATGACGGCGCCCCCCTCGAACCGGCGCTGGATCCATGGTATGAAGACGACAGCTTCAACGCCTGGTGGATTACCATCGGATTGCTGGGCAACCTGAGAGGCCGAGGAATACTCGCCCTGCCCAAGGGGGCGGATGGTCCCGCACCGCTTGTCATCGCCCAGCACGGTATCGGGTCGTCGCCCGAAAAGGCATTCGGCCTGGATGACCCGAACGATACCTACAAATCCTACGCCCGTCGCCTCGCGGAAGAGGGTTTCGCGGTGATCGCTCCGATGAATATCACGGGCGGCCCTGCCCGGGCGCGTCAGGAACGCCTCTGCAAGCTCCTTGGCAAAACCCTGTGGGGTCTCGAGATCTTCCGTACGCAACGGCTTCTGGACTACCTTGAAACCCGCCCTGAAATCGATATCGAACGCACCGCCATGTATGGAATAAGCCTTGGGGGCGCCTACACCATGTTCACGACTCCGGTCGAACCCCGCATCAGGGCCGCCGTGGTATGCGCCTGGTTCAATCACAGGCGAAACAAAATGGCCGTGGACGACCCAAGGTACAGCTGCTTTCTTTCCGTCAACGAGGAGCACGTCTGGATTCCCGGCTGGCTGAGCGCGTTCACCGACAGTGACCTCGTTTCGCTCATCTGTCCCCGTCCCCTGCTGGTTGAGCAGGGCAAGGCCGACGGAATCGCCTGGTGGCCCATGATGCTCGACGAGTATCACCAGGCCTGCGAACACTACGCCAGACTCGGTTTATCAGAAAATATAGAAATCGACCTTCACGAAGGCGGTCACGAGATCCGGCTCGACAAGAGCCTTCAGTTCCTCAGGAAATGGTTGACGCCATAGATGGTTGCCTGCGGATTGTCGGAGCCTTGAAATAACAAAATACATTACGGGAAGGGAATTAACATGGTAAAACTCGGTGTCTTCGGATGCGCGGGCATTGCTACCCATCAGCTGAGTTCCGTGTGGGACGACAACTGCTTCCAGGTGGTCGCGGGCGCGGATGTCCGTCCGGCGCAGCTCGACCATTTCAGGGAGAGATTCCACATGCGGCAGGGGTACGCCGATTATCGCGTTCTGCTTGACGAAGCCGACGTCGAAGCCGTCATGATCTGCACGCCCACCTTTCTCCATCCTGAGATGGCGATTGCGTCCGCGGAGGCCGGCAAGGACATCTTCTGCCAGAAACCCATGGCGATGAATTCGTACGACTGTTACCGCATGATCCAGGCGTGCCGCAGAAATAACGTTAAGCTCCAGATCGGTTTCGTGCGTCGCTTCGACAACGACTGGGGTACGGTCAAAAAGGTCGTCGAATCCGGCCGTCTCGGCAGCCCTGTTCTCTGGCGGCAGATCTCCGGCGGACCGCCCCCGGGCAGCCCGTTCTTCATGGACCGCTATCAGGGCGGCGGGCCGATGATCGACGGCATGGTACACAACTACGACTTCGCGGTCCACTGTTTCGGTGAACCCGTGGAAGTCAAGTCGATGCCGATGAAAATCCACCACACGTCCACGGCCTGGGATACGGGTACCGTCCTCGTACGCTTTGAACGGGGCGACGCCATTATGTGCTCATGGACGTGGGGACTGCCGTCCGGCGTTCGATCTGGAGGAGGTACCGACATTATCGGTCCCAACGGCGTACTCATGTTTCCCGGGAACTACGATCCGAATACGGTCGAAGGCAAGTACGAAGCGGACACGCAGGGGGCCTACCTCCTTTCCCTGGCTGACGGCGAAGAGGAAGTCATCGCGTTTGATAAGAAGAATATGTTCCGGGACGAAATGCTGCATTTTTCCGAATGTGTTCAAAGTGGAACGGACCCGCTCGTTACCGGTGAAGACGGGCTGCGCGCCACCCGGATCGCCGAACTCGCGCTCAACGGCGGCGGGCTGTATCAACCAGCGTGAAAATTGCTGCGGAAATCCTCACAGGATGCGATGAGACCGGCGAGATTCAAGGGAATCAACTGATTTCAAGAACACCTCGAGCAAGAGATTTATATGACCCTGTTACGCATCGCCCTCGCGCAGACAAGGCAGACCTCGGATCGAGAGGACAACCGCCGCGCTCGAAGCGGGCAAGTCCCCGACCAGAGCCACGCAATGATCGCTCGAACCATCCTGATTGTAGTCGTTCTCCTCTGTACGGCCACGACGCTTTGCAGCGAGGCGCCGCCGGAAGCCGACTTCAACGGCGACAATACCGTCGACTTCCAGGATTTCATCCTGTTTGCAAGGGCCTTCGGCTCCGGACAGGCCCTTTACGACCTGGACCGGGACGGCAGTGTTTCCTTTGGTGACTTCCTGCTCTTCGCCCGGGCGTTCGGCCGGACCGGCGAGCCGACTCTTCGGGTCCGGGATATCGGGATCCCGGTACGTTCCGTAAACTGGGTCCGCCTTCATCCGGGCACGGACAGTGAAGGCCGTCCGCGCGTGTACGTCACCATGGGGCAGCAGGCCGACAACCTGTTCGTCCTGCAGGTCGACCCCGAAACCGGCGCGTTCAGACAGTTTGTCTCCCAGGTACCGCGATCCAACTACCCGACCGCCACCCTCATGAGCCGTTCCGGCCGGCTCTACATCGGATCCGCGTACGCCGGCCACCTCCTCTGCTTCGATCCCCGTCTGAACGCCCTTCTGGACCTCGGCGCCATCAATCCGGGCGCCGCGACGTTCCCGTGCCGAATGGACGAAGACGTGAACGGACGCATCTGGATCGGCAGCTACCCGGGGGCCGACCTGACGGTCTACGACCCCAAAACCGGCGAGTTCACGCGCTACGGCCGCATGTCAAACGTGGACAAGTACAACTATCCCCTGGTCGCTCCTGACGGAAAGATCGCGTGCCTCATCAGACAGACGCGGCCTCACGTCGTCGTCTTCGATCCCGCCACAAGGGGAAGCTATCTCGCCGGTCCGATTACGTTCAAAGGACAGGGCACGCTGAATCTGGAGCGAAGGCAGGACGGCAACCTCTACGTCATCACGTCGGACCACGGCAACTTCCTGATTTCCGGGAACGAAGGCATCGCCGTTGCGACGCTGCCGGGCAGAATGCCGCGTCCTGCGCTTCCCGACGGCAGCACCTTCGCTTTTTCCGACGGCACGGAACAGATCTATCGCACACTCAGCATCCGCCGTCCCTTCGGCAGCGTCCGAACGTTCGAACTCGATTACGAGGCCAGTGGCACTGACATTTTCTACGTTCACACGGGCCCGGACGGCTTGATTTACGGATCGAGCATCCTGCCGCTGCACCTCTTCAGATTCAATCCCCTCGCCAGTGAACTGGTCGACCTGGGCAAGTGTTCCCGTTCCGCCGGCGAAGCCTATTCGATGGCAAACCTGGATGGGAAGCTTTACATCTCCTCCTATCCGGCGGCTCGCATTTCGGTGTACGACCCTGCCCTTCCCTACCAGTATGGCACAAGCCCGGACGCCAACCCCCGCGAACTGGGCAGGCTGGATGACATCTCCTACAGGCCGCGTTCAACGCTCGCCGGTCCAATGGGCAGGGTCTGGGTCGCATCCGTACCGGACTACGGCCGGTGGGGAGGACCCCTCGCTTACTACGATCCCGGAACGGGTGAAAGGAAGTCCTATAAACGCATCGTGGGAGATGCGAGTTGTTATACCCTCGCCCACCTCGAATCGCAGAAGCTCATCGCCGTGGGCACGACGATCCGCGGCGGCAGCGGGACGGATCCCAAAGTCAGCGTAGCCACCCTCTTTCTCTGGGACTACCGCGCTGAAGAAAAAGCCTGGGAGGGGACGATCCAGCGTTCCGACGCGCCCGCATCGGTCTTCAATGCGCTGCTCACGGGGCCCGACGGCCTGCTTTACGGGACGGTTCGGGGCCGCGGTCTCGACGAACTCTTTGTGTTCGATCCCGACACCCGCACCTTTACCCACCGGCTTCCACTGCCCGCAGGCCGCCCCCTTGACCTCGGCCTGCAAAACGGTCCGGACGGCAAGATATACGGCTTCACCACGGCTCTGATCTACAGTCTGGACCCCGCCACCCGTAAGGTCGAGGAGGTCCTCAGCGTGGATGACGGTATCGGTATCGCAGGGCCGATTCTGGGCGAAGAGATTTATTTCGCGACCGGCGCCGTGCTTCGGTCCGCTACTATCTTCTGACCTGCGTCGGGCGGAATCAAGCGCAGATATCCCCGGTGAAGCCCGCCCGGGTCGTTTTTTCGTGTTGCATGTCGTCGGATGACGAGATATAGTAGGGCATCCAGCCTTCCGAACGACGTCCTCGGTCTCTCAACAAGATACCCCACTTCAGCCTGGCATAGCGAATGGCCGACTCCACCAAGAGAAAGCTCCGAATCGCCTTCATCGGCGCCGGGGGCATCGCCGGTACCCAGATGCGTTGTTTCCAGGAGATGGACGACGTCGAAATGGTCGCCATGGCGGATATATCGGAGGCGGCGCTTGAAAACCGCTCCAAAGAATTCGCCATCGCCGAGTGCTTTGCGGACTACGAGGCCATGCTGAGCAAAGTCAGGCCCGATGCCGTAAGCGTCTGCACGCCGAACGGCCTCCACGCTCCGGCCACCATCGCGTCGCTCTCGGCGGGTGCTCACGTCATCGTCGAGAAACCTCTGGCCATGAATGGCCGCGAAGGGAAAGCCATGCTCGACACGGCCAGGGACCATGGGCGCAAGCTGGTCATCGGCTTCCAGCATCGCTTCGACCCGAAGGCCCAGTTCATCAGGAAAGCCGTTGACAGCGGCCGGTTGGGGAGGATCCTGTTTGCCCGCGTTCAGGCGCTGCGCAGGCGAGGGATTCCGAACTGGGGTGTTTTCGGCCGGAAAGAACTCCAGGGCGGCGGTCCGCTCGTGGACATCGGCGTACACGTGCTGGAAGCCGTCCACTACATTATGGGCTCACCCAGACCCGTCGCCGCCAGTGGAAACGTCTTTACCTACCTGGGTAACAGAAAATCGGAAGTGATTTGCAGGTGGCCCGATTGGGACTGCGAGACCTACACCGTCGAAGACCTGGCGGTAGGCCAGATCCGGTTCGATGGCGGCGCCGTCATTCACGTGGAATCCAGCTTTGCCGCCCACATAAATGCGGACGTTTGGAACTTTCAGCTCATAGGCGACAAGGGCGGCGCCACCTGGGATCCTCTCTCAATCGCACGGGATGACAACGGATACATGGTGAACACCGAACCGGGTTGGCTGCCCGAGTCCGGATTCGAATCCACCTTCGGCGCCAAACTGCGCAATTTCGTCGACCACGTCCTCTATGACAAGCCCACGCTCGCACCAGCCGAACATGGGCTGATGGTTCAGAAGATGATGGATGGGATTTACCTGTCGGCTGAAAAGGGCCGCGAAGTGGACATCGAATGACAATCCGCTTTTCCTGAAACAACCGGAAGACGGCATGAAGAACCCGCTCGATACCGAAGACATCGTGGCCGCATCGCGACACCTCTGGCAGAACTATTTCCGCGGCGCGCAGCCCGAAAAGCAGCCGATGACGATTACGCATGGCGACGGTCTGTACATCTACGACGCCGACGGCAATGAATACCTGGACACCTTCGCCTCGCTGCTCACGACCCTGTGCGGGCACGGCCGTACCGAAGTCATCGACGCGGTGAACGAACAGATGGGAAAGCTGGCTTACTTTCCCGGCGGACAGGACTATCTGATCGAACCTGCAGCGAGGCTGGCGGCGAAACTGGCCGAAATCGCCCCTGGCGGCCTCTCCGTCTCCTTCCTTATCAACGACGGCTCCGAAGCCAACGAGGCGGCGATTAAGCTGGCGCGCAGCTATTACTGGGCCAAAGGCGAGAAAAACCGCTACAAGGTGATATTCCGAAGGGGCTCATATCACGGCGCCACGCTCGGCGCGCTCTCCGCGACCGGCCTGGCAGGCAGCCGCGAACCCTACGAACCCCTGCTGCCGGGGTTCACCCACGCCATGCCCGCGAATTGTTATCGCTGCGAGCTGGGCCTGGATCCCGGCACCTGTGCGCTGGCCTGCCTCAAGAATCTGGCATCCGTTCTGGAATGGGAGGGCCCTCAATCCGTCGCGGCCGTCATCATGGACCCCATCCCGGGCTCCAACACGGGCTTTCCCCTTCCACCGGATGGATATCTGCAAGGGGTGCGCGATCTCTGCGACCGGCATGGCGTCCTGCTCATCTTCGACGAAATCCAGACGGGTTTCGGCCGCACCGGCAAGATGTTTGCGAGTGAAAACTGGAACGTCACCCCGGACATTATGACCGTCGCCAAGGGTTTCTCGGGGGGTTATCTGCCCATTGGCGCCGCGATTGCGACCGAAGAAGTTGCCGAGACCATTCGAAGCTCCGGGACCGGATTCCGACATATCCACACCTTCTCGGGCCATGCCGCGGCCTGCGCCGCCGCACTCGCCCATATCGAAGTCATCCAGAACGAAGACCTCGTGCAGCGCGCAGCCGATCTGGGTGACTGGTTCAAGAGAAAACTGGACGAACTCTACCGATATCCTCTGGTGGGAAATGTACGCGGCCTCGGCACGCTCTGGGCCGTCGAACTCGTGGGAAACCGCGAGACGCGGGAGGCCCTGAATCCTCCGGGAAAGGCCGGGAGCTTTATCGCCGGTTTCTGCAGGAAAGCGGGCATGATCCTGCGCAACAACGGCGACATCCTCGTCCTGGCGCCCGCCCTTGTGATCACCTGCGCGCAGGCAGACCGGATTGTCAACCTGCTGCACGACGCCATCGATTCGGCAATGGGTCATTGTAGGCAAGTTGGAGACCGTCTCGAGTGGATCGGCGAAGCGTCCGGAAATTAGGATCGCGGCGTTGCGACACACGCCGATTCGCACCGATACTTTCTGTGCCTTTTGTGCTTTTTGTGGCCAATTTAACCGTAATCTGTTTTGAATTGAGGTTGGCAGCCCGTTGAAAATGCCTATCCGGGCCCTAACTGACGCCGTACCTACGTGCAACCGAGGAAATCAGGCCAATGATGCCCGATAGAGAAACTTGCGTTGAGATGCTCCGGCGGATGTACCGGATCCGCTTTTTCGAAGAGCAGGTAAAAATCCACTACGACTATACCAGCTATCTTCGCGACAATCCCGAAAGCGAAGGGGTCATCTCCGGCGCCGCCCATCTGGCCATCGGCCAGGAAGGCGCCGAGGTGGGCGTCTGCGCCGCCCTCGGACCGGATGATTTCGTGGCCAGCACGCACAGGGGTCACGGCCATGCCATCGCCAAGGGCGCGGAACTCAAGCCGATGATGGCCGAGTTGATGGGGCGGAAACACGGGTACAGCGGCGGATGCGGCGGTTCCATGCACATCTTCAGTTCAGAACTCGGACTGATTGGCGGGAACGGAATCGTGGGCGCTCAGGTCCCCATCGCCACCGGCGCCGCTTTCTCCGCGAAATACCGCGGCACTCAGCAGGTGGCCGTCGCTTTCTTCAGCGAGGGGGCCGCCAATCAGGGCGCGTTCCACGAAGCTCTGAACATGGCCGCGCTCTGGGACCTGCCCGCCGTCTACGTCTGCGAAAACAACCTCTATGCCGCCACCACCCCCGCTTCCATAACGCTCTCTCCTCCGGATGTCGCCGCCAAGGCCGCCGCGTACGACATGCCCGGTTGTATTGTCGATGGCCAGGACATTCTTGAAGTCTACCGTGCCGCATCGGAGGCCGTAACCAGAGCGCGCACAGGAAACGGACCCACGCTTATCGAGTGCAAGACCTATCGCTTCGTGAGCCACGCGGGCGGAGGCCAGGGCGAACACAACAATCCGGAAGAACTGGAGACCTGGAAAAGCAAGGACCCGATCGCCCTCTTCGAACACAAGCTCTTTGACGCCGGAAACCTCACGGACGAAGAAAAACAAAACGTCATTTCCGAAACCAGGGCGGCGGCCCGCGAGGCCGTCGCCTACGGCAAGCAATCTCCATATCCTGATTTCGAAGACTTGCCCGTTACTCCAGGGGTCGCCCTCTAATGCCCGTCGTTACGTACGCCCAGGCTATTAGCGACGCCATCCGGGAAGAAACCGCCCGCGACGAGCGCGTCTTCACCATCGGCGAGGATATCGGTCCGGTCCGCGAGCGCAAGCAACTCTGGGACCAGTTCCGCGAACGCCGCACGTGGCAGACGCCCATTTCCGAAACGGGCTTTGTGGGACTGGCGGTGGGCGCCGCCATGACCGGCCTGCGTCCGGTCGCGGTCATCATGTATTGCGACTTCGTTACCGTTTGCATGGATCCCATCGTCAACCAGGCCGCCAAGATCCACCTGATGTCCGGGGGCAACGTCAATGTCCCGATGGTGATCCGTACTCCGGGTGGCGCCGGCACACGGGAGGCCGGTCACCACAGCCAGAGCCTCGAGAGCTGGTTCGCGCATGCTCCGGGACTGAAGGTGGTCATGCCGGCCACGGCCGCCGACGCCAAGGGGCTGATGAAAGCCAGCATCCGTGACGACGGCCCGGTTGTCTTCATCCAGCACCGGCTGCTGGGCGATATCGACCAGGACGTGCCCGAAGGCGATCACGTCGTTCCTCTCGGTACGGCTGACGTCAAACGCGAGGGCGCCGACGTTACCGTTGTCGCCGTCTCCTACGCCCTGCAGAAGACACTTGAGGCGGCTGAATCCGTGGACGCGGAGATCAGCGTCGAAGTGATCGATCCCCGTACGCTGGTCCCTCTGGACGTGGAGACCATCCTTCGCTCGGTCAAAAAAACAGGCCGGCTTCTCGTTGTGCACGAGGCCCCGGCGCGCGGAGGGGTCGGCGCCGAAATCGTCCGCCAGGTCGCCGAACGGGGCTTCGAACACCTTCGCAAACCCCCAAGGGTTCTGGGCGGCCTGAACACGCCAATGCCCTACAGCGCCTCGCTGGAAGACGCCTGCCTGCCCCAGACCGGGGACATCGCCGAAGCCATTAGAGACTGCGTGCGCGGTTAATTTCAGTCAGTCACAGACGACGGGTACACTGCAGCTTCGGGACGTGCCAACAAAATAGCTCAGGGCTGACCAATCACGCCCCTGGGCTTTTACATATGGACACGGTCGGACAGCGCTATCGACAAAAAGGCCGCGGTGCATCCTGTGGCCGCAAGCGTCCCGGAACAGAAGCATGCGACTGAAAATCGGTTGCACCCTCAATGGTTGAAAGTATATTCTGAACTTGCACCTGCTTTAGGGAGGCCTACAACTGATGAGAGTTGGCACTGTTCGTATACCATGATGTCTTCAGCCTCCGCGTGTTTGATGGGCAGCGACGCTCTCGAATGCATGACGCACTGGAGTTTCATGCCATGACGGACGCACAGATGAACCTCGATCTCGGGGGAAGGCCAACCGCGCGACAGATCCTCGATCGAATCCGGACCGATAGCCGCGACGAGTCGGAGAAAGGACGCTGGTTCGTGGCGACCTGCCGGTGGGGAACCAATGCGGAGCGGGCTATCCAGAACGCCCACCCACAGGTCACACAGGTCGACTTCCGTGAATACCTCAACGTCCAGGTGGAAGAAGTGGATGCCAGGCGCCCTGTTCAAGAGCCCTGGCCCTTGCAAGTGGAAGCGATCGAGGACGCTGTCGCCGGGCTCGAGCATCACGACCGGGGCCGCCTCATCATGGCCTGTGGTACAGGCAAGACTTTTACCGCCCTTCGCATCGCCGAGCAGGTTGTCAAGGAAGGCCAGCGAATTCTCTTTGCGGCCCCGACCATCGCGCTGGTCTCGCAGGCGCGGCGGGAATGGCTGCGGCAGACTACGCGCAAGCTTGAATGCATCGTTGTGTGTTCAGACCCCACCGCCGGAGGACGCAACGAGAACGAGGATATCCGGATTTCCGAGCTCGAGTGTCCGGTCTCGACGGACCCTGCCGAGATCGCTCGTTCACTTGTCGACGACGGACCGACCCGCGTTGTGTTCTGTACATACCATTCGCTTGGCAGGGTCACTGAGGCACAGGAAAATCATGGTGCTCCTGAGTTCGAACTGGCCATCGCCGACGAGGCCCACCGGACCACGGGAGCGCTTCTTGGGGAGCGCCGTTCGAATCCCGCGAGAAAGGTGGACTTCCAGGAGTTCCATGATGACGCTCGACTGCGCGCCCGGCGGCGCCTCTACATGACCGCCACGCCTCGAATCTACACCCAACGGTCAAAGAGCAAACTCGCCGAAAAGGGGTTCGAAGTCGTCGACATGGGCGATTACGGCGTCTATGGCCCGGAATTCCACAGGCTTCCGTTCGCCAAGGCCGTGAAACACGGAATGCTCTCCGACTACCGTGTGATCGTCCTTGGCGTGAGCCACGCGAGCGTCACGCCGGGTCTGCGGCGGCGTCTTGAAGAACTCGACACTTCGACAAAGCGTAAGCAGGCGCTGACAACCAATGAGATGACACGAGTTCTGGGCGTGTCGCTCGCAGTAAACGGCGTCACCGAGGGCAAGGCGCTGGAGCAGCCCGGCAAGCTTCCCCGCACCATGGCGTTTGCGAACAGCATCCTGCGTTCGAAGTGGTACGCCGACGCGCTCATGGAGAGCGAGGTCTTGAGGGCCACTACCCGGCGCATGGCGACCGGGCGGGCGATGAAGGTGATTGCCCGGCACCTCGATGCGTCTGCGAGCGCGCTCAGGCGTAATCAAGAGCTCCGATCTCTGGCTCACGCCGATGGAGAATGCCGGGTGGTCTGCAACGTCAAGCTGTTTACCGAGGGCGTTGACGTCCCGCAGCTTGATGCCGTCGCGTTCCTCGATCCTCGGGACAGCCAGGTCGACGTCGTGCAGGCCGTCGGGCGCGTGATGCGGAAGGCGCCGGGCAAACGCTTCGGCTACATCATTGTCCCGGTTGTCGTCGAACCGGGTCGGGACGTCGCGGCTGCGCTGGAACGTGGCAGCGAAGGATACAGTACCGTTGGTCGTGTGTTGCGGGCGCTCCAGGCCCATGACGGTCGCCTGGCCGAATCGCCAGCCACCTTCATCAAGGTGTATGAACAGGACCGGCCAAACGTCCCGAAAGATTCGGGCGCGGGGACGGTTCGTGAGTCCGAGGGCGAGTATATCCAGAGCAGGCTCGACCTGAAGGAAGCCGAGCAGGGGATCTACGCGCACGTCGCGGCTGCTTCCGGTCTGGGCAAGCCCGGGCAGCTCGTTGCAGACGAGATTTCGGATGCGGTAAGGCACGTAAGCAGCGTGCTTCAGAAGGAAGAGATGGAGGCGCCTATAGCGAAGGCCCTCGACCTCGTCCCGGAGGAAGACGGCGGCGCGAAGGGGATATGTACAATCGCGGCGCTCATGCTCTGCAACGCCTGCCTTCTTCAGCGCCGCCTGCGCGACGAGCCGGAGATGAAAACCATCGTGCGGCTTGACAAGGTGGCGGGCGCGAGCAACCCCAAAGAGGTCCTTGAAATTGCCTGGGAGTCCATCCTTGAAAAGGACTACGCGCCTGTGTTCAAGCCCGCTCTCGCGGTGCTTGGAGCGCTTCGTGAAGGAAATGCAATCGACGATGCGATTCGTGCCGTCGCGGAATGTGCGAACCGCGTCGCGGATTCCTTGAGCGATCTCGGATACGACCATGCGGGACCACTCTATCACAGCATTCTTGGCTCCGCGAAGAGCGACGGCGCCTTCTATACGAACAACTTGTCGGCAATCATGCTGGCCCGCCTTGCGCTCAGCGAGAATTTCGTCGATTGGGCGGACCCGGAAGCGGTCGCGAATTTAAGGATCATCGATCCCGCTTGCGGGACCGGTACGTTACTCATGGCGGCCCTCCGGACCATCAAGGCGCGCGTTGACGCTTTCAGGGAGATGAACTCCGACGAACGCAACGCCCTCCACAAACGGCTTGTGGAAGATGTACTCTGCGGCCTCGACATCAACCAGCACGGGATCCAGCTAGCCGCATGTAACATGACGCTCGGTGCGCCCACCGTCGATTACGAACGCATGAACCTCGTCACTATGCCTCACTGTCCGCAGGGTGACAGTCCGCCGAAGGCGGGGTCACTGGAAATCCTCACCGCAGCCGCAGACGCTCGGGATCTGCGCGTATTGACCGCACCGATACGATCTCTCGAAACCCTTGATGCGACCCAGGTCACTGAAAGCGCGGAGATCCGGTTTCCCCTACGCAACCTCGATGTCGTCATCATGAACGCTCCGTTTACCGCGAACGAGAACCGTAGCAGAAAATACGGTGACGCAGGCAGAAAGGCGATGCAGCGTCACGAGTTGGATATAAAGGAGCATATAGAGGGACGAGACGACGCGGCAGACGGTGTCGTAACGACCAACAGCATCGGTACCTTCTTCACACCCATCGCCGACCTGCTCCTCAAAGAAACTAACGCTGTTCTCGCCAAGGTAATTCCGACGACGGCATGCACGAACACCAGTGGAATGGCGGAAAGAAAGTTCCTTGCCAAGCGATTCCAAATCGAGACTGTTATAACTAGCCACGACCCACGGCGACCTAATTTCAGCGAGAACACCGCCATTCACGAATCGCTCCTGATATGCAGACGCCGAATCGGAAACAATGACCGATCAGACCGGCCAACCCGTTTTGTCGCGTTGCGCAGGATGCCCTCGACGCCGAAGGAAGCCGTCGAAGCCGTGGACGCAATACACGTGTGCGACACAAGAAAGTGGATCACCGTTTACGAACAAGACGCGACACGCGTTGGCGAGGGAGATTGGCGGCCGTGCCAGTTTCTCGACCCGGAACTTGCTGGCGCCGCGATCCAGCTTGAACAGGCGGATGGCCTCATTTCACTGAAAAGCAGGTATTCCCTTGGTCCCGCGGGCCAACGGATTCGGGATGCTTTTCAGCCAGTCGATGAGGGCAGCGAGGGCTACCGAGTGTTCTGGGGCCGATCAAAGGACCTGCGGACCACCATGGAGGCTACTCCAGAGCAGAGCGTCGTCGAAAGGAAAGAGAAACTCGCAACCCGATACCGGGGTCAAGCAGGTCACGTACTACTCACGGCTCGATTCAATACACAGTCGGGGAGACTACTCGCGATCTATTCCAAGAAGCCAGCTTTAGGTTCAATGTGGGTTCCTGTCCAATACGAGACTACCGACTCGGATGAAGCTAAGGCACTCTGTGCGTGGTTCAACGGCACGCTCGGAGCGCTTGGGTTCCTGATTAGGCGAAGCAGCACGTTAGCGAATCCGTCATTCTCGCAGGCCGAACTTAATACGCTGCAAATACCCGACTTCAAGATCATCGGCTGCGCACCACTCGCCGAAGCCTTCGAGCGCACCAAGCACATCCCGGCCAAGCCCTGGAAGTATGCGGCCGATGAGGATATGCGCGACTTAATCGACCACGCCGCGGCTCAAACGACGGGGATAGAGATCGAAACAATCCGAGATTGGAGATCGCGACTCAGCCGCGAACCGACCGTTTCGAATGAGTACGCTGAGGAGTGAGGCGGGGACGAAGGGCGGGTTATGATAAGCGTGAGTCCTGGATAACTTCCCACGACCACCGGCTTGGCAGGCACGAAAACAAAGTTAGAAACGACGTAGCCCACATCTGGCGCCTGTTGGTCGTTGCGAAAAAACCCTCCGCCGCATACGGGTGTCCCAACTTCCGCGTGCCATCTGTTTTAATCAAAAATGCAGGGATGGCAATCCCCGCGGCTCGTATATAAGCCAGCGGCATGGTTCAATTTTAACACTTCCAGTAGAGACCTCCAGCCAGGAGTAACATTGGCAACTCGGAAACACATTGAATGGTTACTGGAAGGTGCTGAGAGTTGGAATGAGAGGCGTGAGCGCGATGACTTCTGCCCCGATCTGACTACATCGTAGATATGAACGGTGAAGCTCTTCGTGGGGAGACGTCACAATATGCGGCGACGTCCTTAAGGATAGCCTATTGCCATGGGCTTGAAACGCTTTTTGCACTACTCGGCGCCTGCATTCAAGCTCCGGACTGTGTTGTCGGTTGGCTTCAAAAGTACAGTATCGGCCAGTTGAGAAAGCTGGTATGCGCGATCTTCAACCGTCGAAACAAGATTCGTTCTAAACTCAATGTTCAATCTGTTACAATGGAGGAATTGTCCGGTTCAATTAACCAGTTTGATCTCGCGGATGAGAAAGAGATACAGGGATTGTTCTCGACACTATGGTATCGTTTTGCCGGTGACTATCTAAACAAAAATCTGATTGCAGAGTACAACAGTCTTAAACATGGATTCCGCGTCAATCCCGGCGGCTTTAATCTGATGGTCGGACCCGAGAGTACTCCCGGTGTGGCTGCGCCAGCGGACCGAATGACCTCTCTGGGTAGCAGCGAATTCGGATCGTCGTTTTATTTAATCGAAGGGATCGGAATTGAGGAGGACAGGAGAAACTCAACGCATTTCAGGCTCAAAACTAACTCACTGAATTGGGATCCGGAGGGTATGGCGATGGGATTGCGGCTTATCTCCATTTCTCTCAACAATATACTTTCATATCTCAAGTTGTTGAATGGATCATCCGAAGAGGTTAAGCTTCGATATCCGTGCGATGAGTCATTTTTGACATACCATGGAGTTCCTCGAGAAGCGGTATGAGTATAGGTTTTAACCCCATTATCCGCGAAGAGGACATCGTTCGATTCTCAGACGAAGAAATCTTGAAAGTGTATTCACAGAAATAACGGTGATTCTCCACGAACATCGGCGAATTCCAAATCGGGCGCCGGGGCGAGTTGTACTAGAAAAACATTATGCGCAGTTGGTGGAGCGTCAGATATTGACATCCGCCACACAATGGGGCTATATTTCCCGTGTATCAGGATGATATGAGAAATCGCCTTCATGCTTGGGAGGTTTCAAGATGCCGCGTCGATCCATTATTATTACGAAGCCTGCGCATCGTTGCGTCGAAAACGAAGCCGACAAAAGCGGTGCGGAGACGGCACAAGAGGGAGACGAGTCTCGGCAGTCCACGGAAGCCGAATCGCGTCCACGCGGGTTTGATCGAATCTCTGAAATGTTCGGTGCCGAAGATGCAGCGTTGTATTGGTTGACCACGCCAAACGATGCGTTGGACGGAGCGGAACCGCTCGCCCTTCTTCACAGGGGTGAACTCAACCAAGTCGAGGCTGCCGCGACCGGGTACCTTCAAGGTGACTTTTCGTGATGGCGGGCTACTTCCCTATTATTGGCCGCATTCGTGCACAGATTTGCAGCGTCCGGATCCTGCAGATGTTCCGTGTGATTCACCGGCGTTTCGCGGCCAATCCGCTTAACGCCGTTCCCTCACCGAGCCGATTCAGCGATCCGTCAGGGAACTACGCCGTGTTGTACGGCGCCGAAACAGTGTCGTGCTGCCTCTGGGAGGCAGTGGTGCGCAACAGCTTGATTCGTCGACCACATCGCGTAATCCCGCGATCTGTCTTTGCTTTAAGCCAAGTCGTAGAGTTTAAGTCCACGCAAGATCTGCGTCTCGTGGACCTCCAGGATGATGGACCAATCTGGATTGGCGCTCCTCCAGAGGTTGTTCACGAATCCAACCATCACGAAGGCCGTTCATTGTCCGAGGATGTATATTCTCATCTTCATGAAGCCGACGGATTTCTCTATAGCTCGAGATATACGGGACATGTTTGTTGCGCCATATTTGATCGGGCGATAATGCTTAAATTGGCCACGGTTTCAGATACGCCGTTGAATCAACACCCAGACTTAGGAAACACTTTGAGTGATTACGACATCACATCGATCTGAAGACAAGAACCCCACGTGCCGGCAACTTCGCAACCCCGCCCTGCGATGATTCGCCATACGAATTAAACCCCACAAATCCCTGTCCCAATCTCCCGCCAGGTACGTCGCACAACTCGTCAGATAGAGGTCATTTCAACTATATACCCCGGTTCTCGCGCCGAACTCGGCACGACAGCCCATGGATCGCAAACGATCTGTGGGCTTTATTGTATCTGGTGATACCCCGGTCTCAGGTTATCGTATCCAGCCCACCTTTGGTGTCTCTCCTCAGGTGATCCCGTTTCTCACAGTTCAAACTCAACGGCGACTGTGACGGCCAGCGTCCTTCGTTCAACCGATGGGACGTACGGTTCAGATTTGGAGAGGTGCGCCTGACCGAAAAGCGGGACTACGTGTGCGGAGGGCATGCGGGGCTGTGTAGCGGGGAGGATGGAAGGACCTGACCAGAGCGGGGCTTCTTCAGAGGCGGTTTGACCGCACTTATGGCGCAGATGGTTGAATTTCCGGTAACTCGGCGCTACCCCTGGATCAACGATGTGGCCGTTTTTCTTGTGCGCGAAATCCGGGCGAAAGCACAAGGGAAACCGGGTATCCGGAATAGCTGTAGCCAAAGTTCGCTCAGAAGTGCGATGCAACCGGCGCAGTCGAGTCCACCACGTAGACGCGGATGTCGCCATCGCCGACACCAATGCCGACAAAACCGTCGATGGTTCGAAGCTGCCGGCCGAGCGAACGTTTCGCTTCAGAAATGCTGAGACGAGTTTGAGACATTATCGACTCACAATCGTTAAGCCAAATTCGGTAAGGACATCTTCGATCGGATTCGCCACGGTCAGAGGAAAGGGTAGGAATCAAATACGCAACGAGTTCCCCGAACTGCCCGCATTGTCAACCGACGATTCTCGATCAGAACCGAAACACACGTGTCTCCGACGCTATTGTCCTGTCAGCGGGGGTAGCGTCCTTGCCCGAATATATCGAAACGCCCTGAAGAGTCAACTTTACAAAGTCTTTTGGGATCGCGCATTGCCGGTACAGCGCCGACGAATGTCCTGGCGGATACGATTCATTTTCAAGAACGACGCCGGAAGGCCGAGGATGTGTCCGCGCAAATGCGTTTATTGCCCGCTTTCGTCAGGGTCAACCGCGAAGACGGGAGATTCTTCGCTCCGCTCAGAATGACATGCTTTGCTGTGACTATCGGCGAAACGCGTCGGTCATCTCGGCCATTTCTCGCCCGATAAACTGCTATTCCGTTCGTCGTCCCCGCCCTCTGATCCTTCGTCTCTGGTCTCTGATTAGCGTGACGATTTCCCGGGTCGAGACGTGGGCCTGAATCGAAGGAACGTCCAGCGGCGACGTGGCCGGCCGTTCCGGTACAAGGGCGTAGGTCCTGCCATCCTTTCTGCGTATGAGGACCTTGCCCGCCGCCTGTTGAGCATCGAAACACAGATCCTCAAGATAGGCACCGTGAATTCGGTTTCTGGCCCGAACCAGATTGCTTCGCGCACGGTTCAACCATTCCCGAGGGTCGTCCGGCGGGAAGCGTTCAGGCGGCTTCATAGATGACCCTTCCCTCCTGAAGTGCGGGCTTGATCACCAGCGCGTGACAGTCCTTGTAACGTTCCACCTGCGCCGGGGTGACCACGATCGCGTCCACGCCTACGCCAACGCCGCGCAGGTTCCCGTAGATGTCTCCAATAAGAGTCCATGGATCGCTGTCGTCTTTTACGACGAGCAGATCAATGTCACTGTGTCGGTTCAGGTCGCCCCTCGCTGCGGATCCGAAGAGAATTATCTTCTCAGGATGAGCGACTTCGACAATGCGCCGTATAATTTCGTTTAGAGTTGACTCGTTCAACATGGTACAGCCTTTCGATTCATGGATACGTCATGTCTAACTTCGGGTTGGCGGTCGGCTTCTTTGTCGTTCGTGTGAAATCCATACCATGTTTGAAAACAATATCGTAATTTGCGCGCAGATAGCAAACCAAAGCTTTTTCCGGACAGACCCGAAAGCTCACTTGCGTATTTTGTAGATCAGGGTACAATAGGGGTACAGAACAGAGGAGAAGCCGTCCGGCATCCCTCCGAATCGTCCCCTCTACATCTTTCATCCGGAGAATGAAATGAGCGCAGGTATACGCAAGTTCATCATCTTCGCCATCGCCCTGATCGTATCGTGGATCGTCGGCGTCAACGTGGCCCCAACCTGGACCGTCGAGCAAATCGCCCTCGATGCTCACGTCGACAGAGACGGAAATCTCTACTACATATATCGGGGAGAGCCGACCTATTTCCACCCCGTACCCATCGAGGAGGCGCTGCTCAACCCCGAGCGAATGGAAGGCTCGCGCGAGACCCCGGAAGTGAAGAAGGAGTTTGTCTCCGTAGTCAGGCTGGAGGAGGGTGAGCCAAGGACCTTATATTATCAGCTGCTGGCCAAACACCACTGGGGCTTCTGGTCCCTGCTGCCCGCGGTGGTCGCCGTGCTCCTGTGCTGGCTCACCCGGGAGCCGGTTACCTCACTCATTGGCGGTATCCTGTCGGGCGCCCTGGTGCTTACCCGCTACGACTTCACCGGCGACGTGCTGATCCCCTCGCTGGCCACGACCAGTTCCGCCGGCGTCCTGCTGCTCTACCTGTGGCTGCTGGGCGGGCTGATGGGGATCTGGTCCCGGACGGGCGCCGCGCAGGCGTTCGCCGAGTTAATGACGGAGCGCTTCGTGCGCGGCCCCCGAAGCGCGAAGCTCGTTTCCTGGATGCTGGGCGTCATCTTCTTTCAGGGGGGCACGGTCAGCACCGTGCTGGTCGGCACCACGGTCAAGCCGATCGCCGATACAGAAAAGGTCAGCCACGAAGAGCTCGCCTATATCGTCGACTCGACCGCCTCGCCGATCGCTTCCCAGCTCGCTTTCAACGCCTGGCCCGGGTACGTACAGGCCTTCATCTTCGTCTCCGGAGTCGGCTTCCTCGCCACCGAGACGGACCGCATCGCCTTCTTCTTCCAGAGCGTGCCGTTCTGCTTCTACGCGATCTTCGCCGTGCTCGGCACCTTTCTCCTCAGCATCGAGAGGCCCCTGTTCCTCGGCAAGCGGCTCAAGGCGGCGATGGAGCGCTCCCGCGAGACCGGCCAGCTAGACGCCGAGGGAGCGAACCCCCTGAGCGCGAAGGAGCTGCAGGGAAGCAACGTTCCCGAGGGCTATACCCCGCACGTGATGGAGTTCTTCCTTCCCCTGATTTCCCTCATCGGCATCGCCGTCGGCACCTTCATCGTCAGCGGCTCACCCAACGTGCAGTGGGCCTTCGGAACGGCCCTGGTGCTCGCCGCGGGGATGGCTCTGGCCAAGGGGATGTCGCTGAAGGATCTCGTGGCGGGATTCCACGACGGCCTCAAGGGGGTGGTGCTCGGCTCCGTTATTCTCCTGCTCGCCATCACCATCGGAGGGATAAACAAGGAGACGGGGGGCGGCATCTTTCTGGTCGAGCAACTCGGGGAGGCCATTCCCTACTTCCTGCTGCCGGTGCTGCTGCAGATCATGACCATGGTCATCGCCTTCTCCACGGGGACGAGCTGGGGCACGTACGCGGTGGCCTTCCCGCTGGCCATGCCGCTGGCCTGGGCCGTGGCCGGGGCTCACGGGCTCTCCCATCCCGAGCTGTTCATGACCCTCTGCTTTGCCGCGGTCATGGACGGCAGCGTGTACGGCGACCAGTGCTCGCCGATCTCCGATACCACCGTGCTCAGCTCCATGTGTACCGGTTGCGACCTGATGGACCACGTCAAGACTCAGATACCGCAGGCGTCCGTCGCGGCCGGCCTGGCGGCGATCTGCTGGACCTTCGTCGCCTTCTTCACCGCCTGATCAGAGTAAAATGCCCACTCATCGACACGACCTCGATACGTCAGTCATTTCAGCGAGGTCGCGCCCGATGGGTTATTATCCGGTTCGTCGTCCCCGCCCTCTTATCCTCCGTCTCTGGTCTCTGATAATCGTGACGACTTCCCGGCTTGAGACGTCAGCCTGGATCGACGGAACGTCCAGCGGCGACGAGGAGGGTCGTTCCGGAACAAGGGCGTAGGTCCTGCCGTCTTTTCGACGAATGATGACCTTGCCCGTCGCCTCGGCTTTGTCGAGTACGGTTGAGAAATTCTGCCTGGCTTCCGAGTAGGTATACACGTCCATTTCATCCCTCCAGACTGACGAGCTTGATACCCAACAGACCTGCAGCCCGTCCAAGCGTTCGATCCAACGTCAAAAGTGATGCCCCATGCCGTAAAGCGCAGTCCAGAAAGTACGCGTCGTACGCGTATGCGTTCACCTGTGCTGCGATGGCCAGGACATTGGACATGTCGACGTTCACGTATTGAAGCCTAATGCTTTCCAGAATCTCCAATCCGCGCTGAGCCTCCGCAACGCGAACGCGGCGTTGCTTGATCATCGCCGAGAATGCATTGCCGATTTCCCATGGGATGGACCCGGGACCGACAAGCGCATGCCCGGACGTGGCTGCGATAATCGAATCTCTCACCGGCTCGGCTACAATTACCGCAATAATCGCAGAAGTGTCGATCACAATGTTCACGATTACCTCTCCCTGATACTATCAATTGTACAATTGTCGGAAAATTTGTCAAGTAGTGAATTAAACTTTGGTGATCGCCACCCCGGGGTACGAACGCATATCTGAGATGTCCCGCACCCAGCCGCTTCACTTACGCGTCCGTCTGTTTTCTTGGACATCCTTTGAACGTGCCAGCCGCTTCTCCTGGACATTTCGGGTATATTTGCAGTTGGGCCAGTTCGAACAACCGATGAACCGTCCGTATTTTCCCCTCTTCTCCAGCAGCCATCCAAAGCACGTCGGACATCCTTCAACACCCTTCCGGCAGTCCAGGCAAAGGTAGTTCCCATCAACTTTAGCCTGTAAACCAGTCCTGCAATGGGGACACCCGGGCTGTCGAAACTCGCAATACGGCCAGAGCGAACAACCGTAGAATATCCCCCTGTCCCGAACGCTGCCTCTCCGCTGCAGCCGTCCGTGGATGCATCCGGGGCACGGAACATCCCGTTTCGGCTGCTCTCCATGAACCTCTACGTCATAGCCGTCGTTCATCAACTCCTCGACGAAAGCCGAAGGCGTTCCGAAATCGGCAAGGAGATAGACGCCGCGCCTGGCGCGGGTGACCGCGACATAGAACAGGCGGCGCTCCTCGGCGTTTGGAAATGCTTCCGGCGCAGCCAGAACGAGGTCCAGCAGGGGGTCGTCGACGATCCCGGTGGGGAAGCCGTACTTTCCGGAGCACAGGTCGAGTACCACCACGTAGTCGGCCTCAAGGCCCTTGGATCCGTGGACAGTCATGAACGTGAGTTCAAGATTGAAATGCGCTCGCGCCAACGTGCCTATATTCTGGGGCCTGTTGTGCCGGTACCGGCCCAGCAGCAGAACCGTAGCGGGCTCGTCGTCACCGGCTGTATGTGCAGCAATTTCGTTCAACGCCTCCGCCAGCGGATCGGGGCACGTTTCCCGGGCGACCATTACATGCACGCACGGCACGTCCGCATTGAAGATGGATGAAACACGCTTGCGAATCTGAGCGGGGTTGCTGAGCACGAATCGGGTAGCGAGATCGGAGATACGATCCGTACATCTGAACGTCGTCTCCATGTCGACGCGTTCGCTCTCGCCAAAATGTGCCGTGAACTCTCGCATAATGGCGATGTCCGAACCTGCAAAGCGGAAGATGGCCTGCCAGTCGTCGCCGACGGCAAACAGCTGTGCGGTATTCGATGTGTCCAGCAACGCCTTAAGCAGTCGCGCTCTCCCGGCCGAAATATCCTGAAACTCATCGACGAGTATGTAGCCATACCGGTTGCGGTAGCGCCCACTTTGCACGTGTTCTGTCGCGATGGCGATCATGTCGTGGAAGTCAATTTGCCGCTTCCTTGCAAGCGATTCCTGGTAACGCTCATATACAGGAATGAAAACGGTCAGGAAGGCCTCTGCCCGAGGACGGAATGGCGCCCCGGCGGCGCGACGGGCCACGTCGTTTGCCGAAAGTTGCGCACCCTTGTAATGATGGAGGAACGTCGCAACCAGACGCGTGAAAGGGTCGATTCGACCTTGCTGTTCAAGGACGGAAAAGGTCTCCTCGGATGGGATCGGAGACAGCGTTACCCCATGGGCGGCTAATTTTTCCTCCAGGTTCAGGATCAGTCTGCCCGCTTTCTTTTCGTGACTGTAGGTCTCCACGAGTACGGTGCCATGTTCCACGTGCAGGCGTCTCTTCCAGTCCAATGACCTGAGGTATTTTCGGCGGTCGATAAAGGGGGGCGTATTGTTCGATTCCGAAAGTGCAATGTGTTCAATGTATATCCCCGCGTCGGGAAGGTAGAAGTCGGGCTGGTATTGCCTCTTCTCCGGCGTGGCGGTTTCGTGTTCGTAATCGCGTTCGTACTCATAGGCCACGCCGTTGAGGTAAAGGAAGTTGGCGATCTCGCATTCTTCGAAACTCTTGAGTTTCTCGCCTTTCAGGGATCGGACGCCGTTGTCCCGGAGATAGGCCCAATACGCTCCCTGGGTCTGGAATTCGAACTCGCTTCGGTACGGAGCGAAATGTTCTGCGAACCATTTGAGCATGACCTCCGAGAACCTGGGATCGGCGACGAGGTCGCGAACGATGCCCCTCAGCAGATCGAACAGGGCTTGTTCATCTACCGCGGCCCTGGCCACGGCCGGGCGCCTGCGTTCCACTTCGCCGATGATCGACATGCCCAGGCTGTGGAACGTTCGGACCGTGAGCTCGGCTTCCACCCGATCCCCGAGGCGTTTCCGGACCCTTTCCACCATTTCTTCCTGGGCATCTTTGGCGAATGCAAGCAGAAGCAGTTCCGATGGACGCCGGTAACCCTTCTGAATGAGCCAGCCCGCCTTGGCAACGATGACCGACGTCTTGCCGCTCCCGGCCGCTGCAACGATCAGGTTGCGGTCTTCATCGACGACAACCGCTCTACGCTGCTCGTCCGTGAGCGGCCTCGCCTCGACCCCGTCGAAGAATTCCCTGGATCGCACCAGCTCGTTGGCCACAAACGTGTCGCAGGCTCTCGTCCGCCAACGTTCGGAGTCATCCGAGAAGTCCTGAATCGCCTTCAGCATTCGGATTTCCGCGACGTCGGACAGCTGTTCGGGCCACTGGGAGGGGAACCGTGCGGCCACGTCTTTGGCGTCGTATTCGATTGGGGAAAAGAAAGTACGCGCCACATACCTCGGCGGGTCGGTAAACTGAGCCAGACGGTCGTAAACGGAAGTTATCGTTTCGATGTGTGAATCCAGGGCGTCTTGCCACCAATCGACTCTTGCGCGCAAGAGCGCGTCGCCGAACAATTGCGCGGCCGGTTTAGACAGTCCGGACACCGTTACATCGCCGGAGGCCAGACGTACTCGCAAGCGGCCCCAGAACCACCCAGGCCCCATCTCCGCGGTCTCAATTTCCCGAAAGGGGATAACCATAGACCGGGACCGGCGTTCCAGGATCAGCCTTTCACCCGTCAACCTGACCGCTCCGGCATGTCCCGGACGCAGGAACCGGAACACGAACGAGGCCAGGCCGGATCGTCCGGCGCACATGGATTTCCCGGAGTCCGAATGACGACGGTGCGCACGTTTCAAATCCGTATTCCTTTAATGTGATGTTGACGCGGCGTCATTCACGCAAATGCGGCCTTCAGGCACACTCGAAATATCGCCCGGCAGCTTGTCTCCTTCACGCCGCGCGGGTTTTTTCCACGCAAATCGTACGCCAGGCTGGTCAGAAATTGACTGTAAAACCCGTCAGGCGGTGGTTGACCTGGGCGCAGGGCTCCGCCGCATCGGCTGCCGCGCCCGGCAGAAGCCGTGTGACATGCGGCCTCCAATTCCGCTTCTGGTTTCCGTTGACACGCTCCCGCAATTCCGCTTTCTTTCGCCATTGGGGTCTGCGTCCTGACTCACGTATGGTCTCGTCGCTTCACAATGCGGTTCAGCCTTGAGTCGACGTAATAAGGCGCCCGTTCGACCGTTCACGCTGGCGCCGTCCTTTGAGACGTTTCTTGCAAGCGAAAGGCATCCAATGGAAACCGTACGCGACAGGCTCTGGATCTTCACCTGTGTAGCGGGTTCGGACAACGACTCGCTCACGTCCGCCGGATACACGCAGGGGTCCCGGATGACGCCCGCCGAAGGGGCGCTATACCTGGACGTCCCCAATCTCCATATGATCCGCTGGCGCGGCCTGCCCGCGTACCCTTACGATCAGTTTGCCGTTACCTTTTCCTCGCTGAAACAGGTCACCTGGTCCATCGTGGGCAGCGGCGGCCAGGTGGAAGGTGACGAACTGCAGCGCGTATTGGATCTTGCCGAGAAGAATCCCAACGTCACGGGCGTCTATCTGGACGACTTCATGCGAAAGAACGGCAGGGGCGCCCTCAGCGTGGATGACCTCGCGGACATTCGACCGCGACTGAACGTTGCCGACAGACGGCTGGACCTCTGGGTCGTCCTCTACATCAAGCAGCTCGACCTACCCGTCGCCCCCTACCTCGAACACTGCGACGTCGTCAATCTCTGGACCTGGAATTCTGACGATCTGAAGGACCTTGAACGGAACCTGGACCGCCTCGAATCGATCAATCCAGGCGGCCGGGTTTCCCTGGGGTGTTATCTCTGGGACTTCCATAACCGGCGCCCGGTTTCCATCCCGCAAATGGAGCACCAGTGCGAACTGGGCCTCCGGTGGCTCCGGGAAGGTCGCATTGAAAGCATCGTCTTTCTTGCCAATACCACATGCGATATCGGCATCGAATCCGCGCCCTGGGCGCAGGCGTGGATCAGAAAAGTCGGCGATATACCGCTCGACGCTGTCACGGGATGAACCGGACGCGCGGTACAACGGCCACATGACAGATCACGCCGGACATAGAGGAGACCACCAAAATGAAAGAAAACGAGCGAGTCGGCGCCGGTGTTGACAAAAACACCTATATACCCAGCGACGGGCTTCACGCGTTCTACGCCAGCGGACAGACGTACACGGGCGCGACCGGTGAGAGAATGGTCGAAACCGTGACGTCCGAGCTCCTCCAGTGGGTGAATCACGACGACGGACGCACAACGCTGGACGCCTGCTACGACGGCAACTGGGCGAGGGTCTCGGACGACAACGGATCGCAGTGGACCGAATTAGGAACGCGGGTACGCTTCGACGTCGGAATCGCCGAAGAACAGCTGATGCCGGCGGGATTCAGCCTGGATACGAAGAACGACGTGCTGGTGAGGTTTTTCAGGGGGCAAAGGGCAGACAAGCGATGCTACGGCTACATCAATCAGGGCGCTTACCGGGCATTCTACAGCATATCCGCAGACCAGGGAACGACGTGGAGCGACCCGGTCCAGATTGTCGCCCGGGGGGACGGTTTCGACGCGGACCGCTGGGGCCCCGGCTTCGAGTATGGCGTTCGCGGCGGAATCCTCAACGGAACCCACTGCATCTGGATGGCGGACGGGTCGGTGCTTGCGCCTTTCACGGAGTACGAACGACTGGACGGTACCAGACCCTGGTGCTTCAGGGTGGTCTGCGCGAGGGGACACTGGAATGAAGACCGGAGCGGATTTGACTGGGAGTTCGGGAATTTTATCGAAGTACCGTCCGGGAAATCCAGAATTGGATGCTGCGAACCATCGATCACGGCGCTGGAATCAGGCGCGCTGTTCGCCACCATGAGATGCCAGGGCAACGAGGCGACGGGCAGCTATACAATCCCTTTTACCGCTGTCTCGGAGGATGGCGGGATGAACTGGACGCAGCCGGCGCCGCTGGTCTACGACGACGGGTCGAACGTCTGGACGCCCGCCTCCTGTACGGCCTTCTATGATTCCTCCGTTACCGGGAAGACCTACTGGATCGCCAATATCCTGGACGGACCGGTTTATGGGCAGATCCCTCGATATCCGTTGCAGATCGCCGAATTCGACACCAGCAACGCGTGTATCGTGAAGGACTCGGTCCGGCTGATTCAGGACCGGCCCGACGATGCGCACGAAAACGTGAGATATACCAACTTCGGGTGGTACGAAGACAGGAGAACCGGTCAACTGATCATTACGCTTCCGGAGCAGTATCGCCGCATGGGCTGGGACGACATGGAAAAGCCGGAGGACTTCGCGGCGGATTGCGTCAGATATACGGTGGATATGGACGGGTAGGGTCTGGCTTTTACGGCCTGCCTGCGTGCAGGTTTTCTGCACGGGGCTGAGCAGGGTGACGCCGCGTTAGCATAGAAACTCACGAAAAGACGCGGAACCTGAAATTGTCGGAGGTCGATCAAGGTATAGAGGGGCTTTTGACGAGGTAGCAGGTGTATTGGATTTTTTCCAAAATGCCTTGACAAAGCAAAACTCATTGATTATATTCGTCTTGTTAATCTATGCAGGAGTGCCCGAAGTTCCCGGTCACTTGAAGAATATCGCGAAGTTGTCGGGGAACGACATGATCCTTATAAACTCAATAAAAACAAGGGTTTATAACCCCCCTCCCCCGAAAATCCTACGGGGCGAGAACTAAGGAAAACGTCGTTTGTTTGTCTGGTGAAGCCCGTCTGTTGCAGGCGTCACCGGGCTCATTGTGATTGATCGTAACACGCCCACTCGCATTGCGGGTGGGTTTTATTTTGTCCGAAGGTCGCGCGCCCAAAATCGTCCCTCGTCCTGGGAGCGCGGGCATCTTGCCCGCACCGGTGGTCTCGTAGTCATCACCCTGCCGCCTTGCAGGGGCTTCCTTGTGGGCCTGCCTGCAGCGCAGGGCACTGCACAGGCAGGCGCCCGGGTGGGCTTTTCAACGGGCTGACAGGCTCAAGTTGGCGCAATGGCCGCCTTCAGTAATGAGAATTGCATGATACAGGATCATGGGTGATGGCATCCGATGAACCGATATCACCGTTCAAAGGTACGTTCGAACAAGGGTGACTCTCTCGAAAACACAGAGGCGACGGAAGTCCTTTCAACTTCAGGTATCGGTTTTCGGTTCGTGCGCTTCTTCCTGCTCGCCATCTTGTGCGTCGTCGGATGCATGGTTGGACTCGTCGTTTTTCTGGGCTGGCATCTGGGAATGGACGTTACCGTTAACGGTCACGGTCACGTGCAGCCAACCTCGCGAAAAATTGTTAAGTCTCGACGGCCTGGATTGATCGGGACGGTTCTTGTAAAGCACGGGCAGGACGTCACGGAGGGCGATCTCTTGCTGACCCTGGATGATACCGATCTGCGCAATGAGCTGGAGCAGATCGAAAATGAAATGAAACTGAATGAGATTCAACGCATCGCTTTGCCAGCGAATTTGGAACGCGAGCGTGCAATCATTGAAATGGATATTGCAAGGGCCGAAACTGACCGGGACACCGAGATTCTCCATATGGAGAGAGCACGTGTAGAATATGAATTTAACCATTCAGTTTTGCCTTTCCACAAACATGAAGATTTCGAACATCCAATCGACAAGCTTATTCCCATGCGAGAGCACAAAATAAAACTGCAAAGGGCCAAAATAGAAATCGAGCATGCAAAACGACGCCTGGCCGCGCTGGATAGTCGTAAACAGGAGTTGAATGAGTTGAAACAGATATACCGCAAACTTCGGGTTCGGTATCGTCTTCTGAAGACGCACCTGGAACAGATGAATATCCACGCGCCCGTCTATGGGACCGTGTTAACCCGTGACCTGGACAAACGCATCGGAGACCGCGTCCTGGCCGGCGAAGCGGTACTGGAACTGGCGGAGCTGAGCGGATGGCAGGCACAGGTGATGATTCAGGAGGTGGATATTCCAAAGGTCAAAGTCGGACAGATGGTGAGGTTATACGTAAACGCGTTTCCACACATGGAATACAAGATATTCGAGGGGATTGTATCCGACGTGCCTGGAAAACCAGAATCAGCGACGCCGGTAGGCGCCGGCATGGCTCCGCCTGGCATCGCCGCCGCGGTCTATCCCGTAAAGGTGCAAGTCAGCGATCCGAATGTAACGGTTGGGGAAAAAGTGTATTCGCTTAAATACGGGATGGGTGTTGAGGCCAAAATCGTAACCGAGCGCGGCCCGATCGTTGAGTTGCTCTGGAAAAAGTTCCTGAAAACCGTCGGTAGAATCGGGAAACCGGAGATATATCGCCTTGAGGAACATCCTGAAGACGAACCCGCCGTGAACTGAGCGATTCGATGCGTCAGATCCTGAAAATCATCCGATTGCTTCGTCCGTACTGGCGGTTCATCTTCCAGTCCTTCCTCGTCGGTGTCATGATCATGTTTTTGCAGATCCCAGGTCCGTACATCACAAAAGTCCTTATTGATGACGTCTTTCCACACAAAGACCATACGCTAATGACCTTTATTCTAATCGCGGGTGCAGTCCTTTCCGTTGGCCTGGGATTGACGGATCTATTGAATAGCTATTTTGGACGGTACGTGGGCGTAAATATGGGGCTGGAATTCAAGTCGCGGTTCTATTCTCATGTCCAGTCGCTTGATTTCAGCTTCTTCGATAACCGGCAGACCGGTGAGATCCTTTCTCGATTCAGGGATATGGATAGTTCAATCGACAGCACCATAGCGATGGTAAACAGTCTGATCATGAACACGCTTCAACTGCTCATTTTCCCACCTATTTTGCTCTACATTAACTGGAAGTTGGCTTTGTTGAGTCTGGCTGTATTGCCCTTTGACACGGCGTTGATCTTCATATCAAAGAAATACCTCAGCAGAGTTTCCAAGAATTTGACGGAAGCATCGGCAGAGCTGTCAGCCAAATCCTACGAATCGCTTTCAGGCATCCGCACGGTACAGGCACTCGGGTTGGAAGCGGTATTTTATAACAGGCTCAGAAGCGTTTTCGTTAACGTCTCAAAATTGCAAATCAGGTCAACGCACTTGAGCGGTGGATTTGGCTTCTTGGGAACGCTGGTTACAACAGCAGGTACACTGGCATATGGCTGGTATGGATGGACGCAGGTTCTGAAGGGCAATCTCTCGTTGGGCAGCTACATGGCGTTCTCGGCCTATGTGGGCTATCTCTATGGACCGATCGGCAATCTCATCGGCCTTGTCGGCCAGGTCGAAATGGCGCTGGTTCGCATCAATCGTTTCTTCGAAATCTATGACATTAGACCCGAGGTTCGAGATCGTCCAGGGATGCCTACACTGGCGCAAGTTGAGGGCGAAATCGGATTTCATGACGTTACGTTCTGTTATCAAGAAGGGCAGCCGGTACTCCGCCACATAGTGCTGAGGATTCCTGCTAAATCCACCATTGCCCTAGTTGGCAGGAGTGGCTCTGGCAAGTCGACACTTGCGAAATTGATACCGAGATTCTATGACCCACAGGAGGGACATGTATCTATTGACGGCCAAGACCTTCGTCAGTACCGCCTGCGTTCCGTCCGTCAGCAGGTGGGATTCGCAATGCAGGGGAGTATTTTGTTTCAGGGCAGTATTCTAGATAACCTGAGGTTTGAACATGACATTCCCTTGCGGGATGTTCAGGATGCAACGCGGGCCGCGTACATACACAGCTTTATTGAATCCTTGCCCGAGGGGTACGAAACCTTGGTAGGTGAACAAGGGGCGCAGATGTCGGAAGGTCAGAAACAGCGAATCGCGTTAGCGCGGGTACTTTTATTGAATACACCCATATTGATTCTTGATGAACCCACTGCCGCGCTGGATATGGAATCCGAACATCATATACAGGAAGCATTGAAAACCGTCAGACAGGGTAGAACCACCATCATCATCGCGCATCGGCTCTCGACCATTCGAAACGCGGATGAAATTGTGGTGCTGGATATCGGGCGAATTGTTGAGCGCGGATCGCACGAGACCTTAGCTCAGCGAGACGGCGTTTATGCACACATGTACGAAATCGCAGCGAGTATTTGATCAAGATTCGGCCTTCGGGGGCTTTTCACAGCAAGTCCGCTTTTCACACCAAGACCAAGGAGAATTGCAATGTTGAAAACACCGTTGCACAAGAAGAGCACCGCGCTTTATGGTACCCAAGCATATCTGGCAGTGCTCGCATATAGCGGAGAAGAGGAAGAGGAAGAAGAAAAGAAAGAGAAAAAACCCGCACCCGTGACAGTAAAACCAATACTCAGCAGTCAGCCAGGGGTTGAGACGAATACCAGATTGCCTGGTATGCACCTCAGGACTACCCATAAGGTCCTCACGCGCGCAGATATCAGCATCAGTCGAGGGCGAGGTAATGATCCAGATAGCATAGTCACTACAGTCTCCACTGTTCATTTTGGCACACAACATACGGCCCGATTGGCCGTGGCTATCGGCGCGCCGTCACCCCCACCACCGTTGCCGCCTGCCCCTCATCCCAACTATAACGGCGTAGACATTGATACGAGTCGTGGTCAAACCCTGTACCACTAGCCAATCGAAGCACCGGAGCGCCGGTGTAGGACAATTAGCCCCCGAAGGCTGATCTTTGTAAACCGCAAAATCAACTTGGCTCGGTAAATGAAAAAAATCCTACTCATCTCGTTTCCTGTTGTATTTACGATCGCATACTATCACCTTACCATCTACGTCTTTGAGCCATATAAGGCGAGTTTTGAAGCGCAACGCTGGTTTGAGAAAGGGACCAAGTTTTGGAAGGCTCGCAAGTTCGAAGAAGCGCTGAATGCCTATGGACATAGCGTCCAGCTAAATCCTGACAATGCGGTCGCATGGTTCAGGAGCGGCTTGATCCATCGCCATATGAAAGAGGACCGGAACGCTCTTGAGATGTATACACGCGCCACCGAGGTCGACTCCACGAATACAGACTATTGGGCAAATAGAGGTATACTGCTTACGCAGTTGGGGGAAAGTGGTGCAGCACTTGAAGTCTATGATCAAGCACTGAGAAACTTGCCCTCGGAGCCTTCGTTATGGAATAATAGAGGCGGTGTATTAATAAATCTGAACCGATTGGATGACGCCCTCGAGTCTTTTGGGCGTGCGTTGGAAATCCAACCGAATTATGCCGAAGCCTGGAACAACCGTGGGATCGCCCTACATAAGTTGGGCAGGTTGTGCGAAGCCATCGTCGCCCTGGATCGGTCAACCAAGCTAAATCCCAAAAATGGCGACACCTGGTATAGCCTGGCCCGCGCCCTCGGTATTGCGCGAGAGAAGGAACGGGCTCTTTTCGCGCTGCAGAAAGCACTCTCGCTGAAACCGGACCTAAAACGGAGGATCCGAGAAGAGTCTGCATTCGAATTCCTGCTGTCAAGCAGGGAATTCCAAATATTAGATCTATCGGATTGAAACAGATGCCACCCACAAATCGCGAATCCAGATATGATATGGAAGTAAACCCATCAACATCCAAACATTACGAATCAGAATTTCCGAATGAGGACAAATCGTGGCCGGCCACGTTGCAGATCTCATTCGCAAGTGGCTTGATCTGGTCTATTGCTGTAATTATAGAGATCAACATTATGTCGACTTATGCCTATCCCTGGCTCCTCAGATCCACTCCGGATCCGGAGTTTTTGTTAGGATTGCTGGAATCGACTAATCTGCTATTGATCCTATTCGTGCTTGTGAGATTCGGGCGGTTTGAGCTACGGAAAATGGTATTCCATGATATACCCGAAAAACGGCAGTTTCTTCTATGGATTTATCTCGGTTTGGGACTGACGGCGTATCAGTTGCCCTTGCATTTTCGCGAGGGATTGGGGCCACAGCCACCAGACTTTGTCATCGAAAGGTTGTCCGACATTTTAGGCGGAGTCATTATAGCGCCAATCCAAGAAGAAGTGATTTATCGTGGATTATTCTACGGCGCCATTAGGAAAAGGTTCGGGACAATGCGGGCTCTCGTAATAGGTATTGGCGTGTTCGTTTTTGCTCATAGCCACGTGCACTATCTGATCGCAAATGGGTATTGGCATCTGTTACTGCAGTACCTGGTCATATTGACATTACTCTCCTGCTTCGTCGTCTATCTCTATGAGTCCAGGCGCAGTCTTTTGTTGTGTATGGTCTTTCACGGATGTGTAAATCTGAATTTCCCGTTAGCTTTTCTAATTGGGTTCATGTTTGGCGGACATTTGGTCATGTAGGTCATATGCGATTCATTCCCACGTTCCAAATGCGATGTGATCCATTCATTTGAGTCTCTTGTCAATCGGTGGGCGGTGAGAAAAGCAACTCAACGTTATCGTAGTGCACGCCGCCCGTCCCTAAATCGCCTACGTGTCGCCTAAGACTACCGTTTGCACAGCGCAATCAGTCGCGAACTTTCAGCTCGCGTCAGACCATACGTTGCCAATTGTCATTGGAACGGCGCTCGCGTCTCTACGCCATGTACGACATTCTTCGGCTTCGGCCAGACAACACTGACGACTTCGCAGCGTTCCTTGATGATCTTTATTCCCACCATTGGTCGCTGACGTCTCAGGCGTATCAACGCGAGCCAGACTCAAATACCCGCGCGCATCCACGTGAGTTGCTTGAGGAACTTGTAGAACGGAAGCACGTTACGACATTCCTGCTTAAGAAAGATGGTCGCATTATTTCATCGATGAGGGTCACGCGCGATCGGGCGGATGCAGGGAAGGTTGTCTTTTCGCATGTTGAGACCCATCCCGACTTTCAGAAGCGCGGCATTTTTGCACTTGCGTTGGGGGAAGCCTGCTTGAGAATGGTTTGTGAATCGGACAGCAAACGTATAGAAATCACGAGCTGGTCGTTCAATCGAAAGGGCATTCCTCTCTATAAACGCTATGGCTTTCGATCTGTACCGGGAACGAACCTTCTTATGGAGAATTATCTTCCATCCATTGTAAAGCATCCGAATGCACAACCGTATTTTGCCCGACACGATTACATTCGAACGTTACGGAACGAACGCAGTTATGGGTATGACGCTGTTGAATTTAACGGCTTGAGTATATTTGTATACCGCTGGTTGCCAAGAAATTCGGTTGATTCGCTGTACGTCGCGGTGGACTGGCAGCATGAGACAATTGTCGACGTTAAATGCGGTGTTAATGAATGAAATGTCGATTCAAATCGGACAAAGAAAGAACACTGCGAGCGACGGACAGTGTGTAAAGGTCGCAATCGTCGACAGCGGTATTGAACTCTCGCATCCGTATATCGGGACGATTGCGGGAGGCGTTGACATCTCGATCAATGACGATGGGCATCCTGTCTATTCTACGGACTTCGCCGATTGTTTCGGGCATGGCACTGCGTGCGCCGGAATTATCAGAAAAAAGGCGCCCGAGTCCGAGATCTATAGCGTCAGGATTTTCGATGTCTCTCTGATTGCGGATGGTAGGGCGTTGATTGCAGCGATTCAATGGTGCATCGACAATAAGATGGACATCGTGAATCTGAGCCTCGGCACGACCGATGTGACGTTCAAGGCGTCTCTACAGGATATCTGCCGCAGAGCTTTAGCTGCCGGGGTCATTCTTGTCGCGGCAGCAAGCAATGACGGCGGAGCAAGTTACCCTGCGGTCTTTTCAGAGGTGATCGGGGTAAGCGGTGATGCCATCAATGAGCCTGACGGCTTTTACTTTAATAATGATCATCCCATTGAGTTCGTTGCCAGAGGCGACGAGCAACGGGTGTGCTGGTTGAATGGAAAACACATCATGACCGGGGGGACCAGTTTTGCGGCGCCACACATCAGCGGCCTCATAGCTGGTCTACTGAAAGAAAAACCGAACGCGACACCCAGCCACATACGGAAACTGTTAGCCCAGCGCGCATCAACGGAGGTTACGACGAAGACAGGCGTTGTCAACAGATCGCCTTCAAATCGGACTGACGTTAGCTGGATAAGAAAGGCGGTGCTGTATCCCTTCAACAAGGAAATGCATTCACTCGTTCGGTATCACGATCTGTTGTCATTCGACATAGTGGGCGTTGCGGATCCGGCGGGCAAGGGTCTGGTGGGCAGAGACGCTGGAGAGGCACTTGGTGAGCCGCCGGTTGGACTGCGCATTCAACCACGACTGGAAGCGGCCGTACAGAATGCCGACACGCTTATATTGGGATATGTCGATCAACTATCCCGCATGCGCAAGCGCGACCTGCTGCGCGAATACACCCGACTGGCTCTAGACATGGGATTAAATGTGTTCTGTTTTCAAGCGCTTCCCCCGGAAGACAATAAAGATTTATACGATTTAGCCCAAATTCGCAGATGTCACATCGCCTACCCGCAGGTTTACCAGGACGAACTCGTCGGCGCACTCGAATATCCGGAGACGTTTCCTGCGGTGGACGTTCCCGTTCTGGCTGTGATGGGTACAAGTTCACAGCAAGGCAAATTCACACTCCAACTGGCATTGCGCAGGCGCCTGATGCGTGAGGGATATCGAGTGGGTCAGCTGGGGACCGAACACCATTCGGCGCTCTTCGGCATGGACGCGACTTTCCCGATGGGATATGCGTCTCCATTCCGGCTGCCATTGCAGACCTACGTGCCATTTCTGGATTACAAGATGCGTGAAATCTGCCAGCGTAAGCGGCCCGATCTCATACTTTCGGGGTCCCAGTCAGGTACGATACCGTACAATGTATACGAACACAGCACGCACGCGATGACCTCCATGGCCTTTCTGTTGGGAGTCAAACCGGACGCTTGTATTCTGGTGGTGAATAGCATCGACGACCAAGCTTATATTCGCGATACGATAGACGGGATGCGTACGATATGCAAGGCGCCGACTCTGGCGCTTGCAATGGGCGACCTTGAAAAACACATTCGAGCGGCCTACGGACGCGGGACGATTTCGACACGGAAAATGGAAGCAGACGAAATTAGGGGGCATCTACTTCGTTTGGAGGCATCGTTTCAGATACCCGCGGTTGAAATTCTGTCAGACTTCGGACAGCAACGCGCGGTTCAGACGATTATCGAGTACTTTGGCGACAACAGGGAAAGCAAATCGGGTATCCCTCGAAAGCCGATAGTACAGGATGTCGATTCACTACCGTGAAAGGGCATTGAGCCTTACATCAGATATCACTGCTGTCCAAGAACCGTGGGAT
>JAAXHE010000127.1 GCA_012271065.1 Candidatus Latescibacterota bacterium | reverse complement strand
AATCTCAGCAGCCTGCCAGGCAGTGAAGGAGATACACCGCTGCTGCAGTCGGCGGGGCCGGGCATCCTCGTGCCCTACCGCGATCCGGCGCCCGCGTTCAGCCGCGATCTGCTGGTGACCCGAGATTTCAGCAACGTCCCCTTACAGACCGAGCCGGATATCGCCGTCAACCCGCACGATCCCGACCACCTTGTTTTGGGTTTGATCGATTACAACTTCCCCAACAATTCGGCCTACGTCAGCATCGATGGCGGCGTGAATTGGGAGGGGCCGCAGCAGATCAAATACCTGCGCAAAGACCGGATCTCCGGCGGTGACCCGGTGGTCGAGTTCGATAGCGACGGCAATGTCTACATGGCTTCGATCTCGATCGGCATCAAAGAGTACTCTGTAGGTAACGCCACCGGCTTTGCCCTCGTCTCCTCGATCGCCGTTTCGACATCGAAAGACGGCGGCTTCGTCTGGGAGGAACCCGTCGACAGCGCCCGCAGCGATGTCGAAAGCGACGCCGTGCTTGACCCAACCGGCCGCATACGCGGCACAGTAAGCCTCAGCTTTCTCGACAAACCATGGATGACCACAGGCCCCCATCCCACGATCGAAGACCAGACGGTGGTCTATGTCACTTTTGTCGAATTTAACACCATCTACGACATCCTTTACATCGGCGAGCTCCCAACCCTGGGCGCGCCTGAAGTACAGACCACGCCCATGCTGGCCTACTCGCTCGACCAGGGTCTGACCTGGTCCGATCCTGTCCCGGTCGGCCCGACCGTAAAGCGCACTTATGGCGAGATCGACGACACCGAAGGTCAATCGAACGCCATCGGCACCAAGCGGGTCGTGCAGGGACCCTTCCCCGTCGTTGATTCCAAAGGCACTCTCTATGTAACCTGGATTGACAGCACCGACGACGAGAGCATGAAAGGCCTCGCCGAATTCTATATGTCCAAGTCTGATGATGGCGGCGAAACCTTCGGTGAACCGAAACGTATCGCCCGGTTCCTTGAGCCGGGGTTCCGACCCCGTAACGCCTACTTCCGCTATTGGGCGTCCGCCTTCCCCAAAGTATCGGTAGGGCCTGAAGATGAACTCTATGTAACCTATGTCGCGCTGCCCGCGGAAAATCCGCTCGACGAGGGCGACGTTTACTTCATCCGCTCACTCAACGGCGGGGACCGCTGGTCGCGGCCCGTACGCATCAACACCGATGAGACCGACGCCGTTCAGTTCTTCCCGGCCATGGACGTCGGGCCGGATGGCGTCATCCATCTCATGTGGGGGGATATGCGCGACGACCCCGTCCGGACCCGTTACCATATCTACTACACCCGTTCCGAAGATCAGGGCGAGACCTGGGGATTCGAACTGGAAGAACTCGACCTCAAAGTAGGCGACACGCGCGTGACCGACTTCCCTTCCAATCCCAATAAAGGTTTTCCCAGAGGGCTGTTCCTGGGCGACTATTTCGCCATCGCTGCCAGTGAGAACGATGCCTATCTGGTATGGGCCGATACCCGGCTTGGTGAGTTTGGCCCCACCAACCAGAAGATCGGTTTCAGCCGCCAGCGCGCCATCGCCCGCCCGGAAATCTTCATCAGCCCCGACGCCGGGGCTGCCGGCGAGACCATCACCGTTCAGGGGCACGGTTTCCAACCGGATATGGATATCTACCTGCTTGTCGGTGGCGCCAACGCCGCATCCGGCCGTACCGACAAGCTCGGGCGTTATACACAACAGATCTTCGTTCCCATCTCCGGTGAAGGCGCCCACCGGGTGGTGTTGGTCGACGAATCGGGCAACTTCGCCTCCACATCATTCTATATGGAGTTCGGCTTCGACAATGTCCAGGATCTGGAAAAGAAGCTGGATGCCCTGGATGAGAAGTTGGAACAGTTGAACGGAACGGCATCGCAAGCCGGTCTGTCGCCTGCTTCGCACCAGGTCGCGGTGGAGAGTGTGCCCGCAACGACGGCACTCTCCACATCCGCCGTACCCGGCGGGAGCGCGACTTGGCCGGTGGTCGGCGGCGTCGGTATCGGCATCGCGCTCGGCCTGCTGTGGGTTTCGTTCCGTAGACGAACTGGATAAGCCGTCAGCGGCAAATAGGTCGCGGCCGTCCTGGTTGCCAAACGCCCCAAGAGTTCGGTGGCGGGCGGTAACCGGGTGGCTGCTGGCCGCGGGCGTTGGCGAAAGGATCTGTACTATGAATACGACTAGGTCGACAAAAGTTCCAGCGTGGCTGCTCAAAGTCGTCCCGATCAGCCTGGCGATCATAATCGGTCTCTCCTCCTCGGCCCTGGCCCAATACAGCCCTCCTCATGAGGAACCCGGGCCGGCGGTCGAGCGGCTCTATTTCAAAGCGTTCAACGTTGACCGCGCGCCGCTGGATCTGGAAGCTGGGGAGATGGACCTCTACTACTTCAATCTGAAGATTGCCGCGGCCCGTGAGCTGCGCGACAACGAGGGCATCCAACTCTTTGAGGCGCCGGCCAGCACGATTTCGTTGATCCTCAATCCGGCGCCGGCGCCGGAAGGAAGGTTGAACCCCTTTTCGATCAAGGAAGTGCGGCAGGCCATGCAGCGCCTGATCGACCGCGAGTTTGTAACCCGGGAGATCTACCAGGGCCAGGCGAGTCCGATGTACACCAACGTGGCCTCCACCGATTACGATTATCTGACCGTCTTCGACGTGATTCA
>JAAXHE010000045.1 GCA_012271065.1 Candidatus Latescibacterota bacterium | reverse complement strand
CACGATGCTCCCCGCATAAGTGGGGAGTTCTCGCCAAAAACCTCCAAGCCATCGCTCTGAGCAACGTCGGGGGTTGACCATGCTGTGTCAGGACGCACCTGCACGTCTCATCCTCGACACACGCTCCTTCTCAACTTCCAACGCTGACCAACTTCACGATGCCCCCACTACACCCGTTTTCGGAGGGGACTCAACCATTATATAGCGGGGAATCACGCGGAGAAGATGGCCCACTCGCTGCGCCACGTCGCGGACGTCCGCCGGGACCTCGGCGACCGGGAGGGCGCCGAGCGCGATTACCAGTCGGCAATACGGATGTACCTTGACCTCGATCCCGCGCCAACGCACTCGCTCGCGAACGCGTACCGCGGCTTCGCAATGCTGCTCGAACGTACTGGAAAACGCGATGAGGCGCTACGCGCTTTCGTAGAAGCCCACCGGTTCTATCTGCAGGTTGGCAACGCCCCGGGCATCGAAGAAATGGGGCGTAAGGTGAAACAGCTCCAGGAATAGCAAATCACCGGCGGATTCAAGGAATCCGATCGCGCGTCTTCAATGAAAAATCCCATCCCGGCCGTGTAGGGGCGTCCCATGCGGGCGCCCTCTTTTGCCTGGCCTCATCATCTCCCTCTGCCGCTCTGCATTCGCATCCTCTTCAGATCACCGTTTGTTTCCACACGCCCTTCCGATAGCGGGTCCAGGCCAGAAGGCCCTGTGCGACGCCGGCGATAAACCAGGCGATCCAGATCCCCGTGGCATCCATATTCAGGGTAAACGCCATCACGTAGGACAGCGGCAGCATCAACAGCCACTGCGCCACAATGGTATAGTAGAGCAGGGGCCGGGTCTCGCCGCCGCCCGCCAGGACGCCTCCGACGACGATGGACAACGCGGAGAAGACCTGGGCGGCTGTAATGTACAGGAGCATCACGTATCCCATGTCGATCACTGCCGTGGCGTCCGTGAACAGGTCGACAATCTCTCTCGCGAAGATACAGATGACGATGGCGCAGACCGTGACGAACGCCATGCCAAGCCGGATCGTGTTTGCGGCAAAGCGCTCCGCTTCGCCTGTCTGCCTCGCCCCCAGCCTCTGTCCGACCAGCGCGGTTGCCGCCACGGAAAACGCCAGGGCCGGCATGATGCCGATCATCCGCATCTGCAATCCAATGGTCAATGCGGCCGTTGCGGCGGTGGGCCGGCTCGTCCATCCCACCACCCGATAGATCAGAATTCGGGCGCCGTTGCGGAAGAAACCCTGTACCCCCGTCGGCACGCCGATTCGCATCATTCGACCGATAATGTCCCGGTTGAACGGAAGCCGCCAGTTCCAGCGCATATGTACCCTGGAACGGCCGGAAGTGAGCAGGCATACGCCGATGGCGCAGCCCACCGCCCTCGAGACGACGCTGCCGAGCGCCGCTCCGGTCACCCCCATTTGAGGCAGACCCCATGCCCCGAAGATCAATCCGTAGGTGAGCGGGATTTTCAGACAGATGATGAGACACGAGATCTTCAACGGCGTCCGCGTATCCCCCGCGCCGCCGAAAATGCCGCCGATGATGTAATTGGGCATCATGACGACGATGCCGGCAAAGTAGACGCGCATGAACGGCACCGCGTGCGCCAGCACGTCTTCCTGCGCGCCGAGCAGGACCAGGGCCGGCCGGGCGATCGCGCTCCCGACAAGGGCCAGGCCGGCCGACAGCAAAACCCCCATCAGGATGGCCTGTTGCGCCGTATGGCTGAGGTCCTCCCGGCGGCCGGCCCCGTAGAATTGCGCGACGAGGGTCCGCGATCCGGTGCTTACCGATATCGCCATCACCATGATCACGAACAGGACCTGCCGGCTGAGTCCCACCGCGGATATCGCGGCCGGCCCCAGCTGCCCCACCATGGAGATGTCGATGAGCCCCTCCATGGCGTCCAGCATCGATGCCGCCACCACCGGCCATGCGATCGCCCAGACCTGAGGAAGTACCGGCGCCGGGTCGGAGGGGGAGGGTTCGGGATTGGGGGGCGACAAGGGGCGGGTCATAGGTGGGCTGGGGCGCGTCTATTCGATCGCCTTCTCTACGGGCTGCACGTGAATGGTGATATCCGGCCAGTGTTTTTCCAGGATTTCGATGATGCGGTCCTTCGGTCCGAAGAACAATTTAACCATGTTTTCGGCCACAAAGTACCTGGCGAGAAACGCCCGTATCTCGTCGTCGGTAACGGAACTGATTCCGCCCTCCCGTCTGGGATAGTTGAACATAGCTCGATCTACCGCGTGGTCCAGTTCGCGCTGTGGTGTAAATTCGCCGTGAATATGGGCTTCGACGGCGTCAGGGTTTTTTCTCAGCTCTGCTATTGACTGCCAGAAATCCGGATCGTCGACGAGGCCTGCGATGATCTCATGCATCTTGGTTATCAGCGCCTCGCTGTTTTCGAGCCGCGGGTCCGCGTATACATCGAGAAACCTGACGTCATCTTCTCGTCGAAAAGAGCAGGAAGTTCCGTAAGCCAGACCCGACTCTACTCGCAAATACTCATAGAGCAGGCCGCGGCCGGTACCGCGTCCAAGCGCCCACGATACCATATTGGGTATGTAGTTTTCCTCATCGACTCGTCCGATTGGTATTATCCAACGACAGATGATGTTTTTCAGATGAGAGTAATGCTCGAAGACGAATGCTGAATGACCTGGAAGGGGGTCGTCTTCCCGTGGTGGCAGTGACCAGACGAAACCCCCTCGCGGGCGGTTTTCCGTGATCGCAAGCAGTGCATTCTTGACTGCCGTGGAATCGAGGTCGGAGATTGCCTTGAAAAAGACAACGTCCGCATTCAGAAACGCTGTGCAATTCTTCCTGGCTTCCTCTAATGTGATCTGTTTCAGCGCTTCCCGTGAAAACCATCTCCCCACACCCACTGTTTGTGATAGAGCGTAGTTTCGCAGAAGACCGTGGTCTCCGTCATCTGCAGTTTTTTCGTACGAATCCAGTAACTTCCGCTTTGCTTCTTCAAGGCCGAAATCGGTAACCGTCATCCGGCGCATGAGTTCATTCACGATCCTTACGGATGCTGTTAGATTCTCGGACAGGTTCGATATGGAAATTACCTGGTATTCATAATACGTGCTGAAATCGAGCTCCGTGCCCAATGTTTCCAATCGAGCCGCGTGTCCGTGCTTTTTCGAATAGTCCTCCATGAGTTTGGCGACGGTTACCGCAAGCCCGGCCTTTGAAGTGTCGTCACGGATGCTTCCGGCGCCGGGAAATACTATGTCCAACGTCGTCAGCGGCGCCCGGTTATCGTTCCAATAGAACAAATGATGATTGGGAACCTGTGGGCGAGCCGGCTGCGAGATTACGACCAGGAGCAGGACAATCTTAAATGAGATCTTCAGGTGGTTGTTCATTGCAGACAGCCTCTCCGGCGAATTTCCGGATTGCCTTCCTGACGCTCCAGACGATGATGAACACAGTTGCGCCAATCGCGAGGATCAGTACCACAGCCGCAGCTATCTGAGCCCACCACGGATGCTTCTTTTTAAGTGTCCACGATAGCGTGATGGATTTCGCATCTACGAGGTGTTCGCCGACGATCCGTTGAATGTCGTCGACGTTTACACCCCGGATCTGGCGGATTAATCTAGGATATAGAAGGGGGTCGCCCGCATCGGCAAATGCCGCGCCGAATCCCCACGCCGTATCTGACCGGTCAAAGAGCTGCGAATACCGATGGCGCAGCTGAATATTCCTGCCTGCCGCGAGTTCGCTGTCGGTGATGCCTTGCGTCTTAATCTGTTCTAATCTTGCACGTATGGCATTTTCTACGGCTCTGGTGGATCGGACCGGCTCCAACTCGGCGTTGCATCCCATAAACCCGAATCCCCTGTAGCTGCTTGCCCACACACTGAACGATCTCACGACTTGAGAATCCAACAGGGAAGACCTTAGCGAGTTTGACGGTCTCGACAGGATGGATGTGAGAACGCGGAAACTCGCGTAATCCGGATGGCCAAGGGCGGGAATATGCCAGGCTTTCTTGAACCGGGTTCGGTTCTGGCTTTTGAATCTGACGTGGAATCTCTCGCCAAGCGCGTCGGGATCGGGAAACCGCGATAAGGGCGATCGGTCTCCTTTCGGACGGTCCCCGCCGGGGAACGCTTCGGCCAATTTCGTGAGAACCTCTTCTTCATCAACGTCGCCGATGACGACAACCAGGCGTCTCTTCCGGCGCAAGACATTGTGAAAGAGCTGTTGCAGATCCCCTGGTTTGATAGCATCGATCAACGCCGCGGTCCCGACACCATTGGAATTTTTCCGTCCGTAGACCAGCCCCCAGAATTGGCTGGAAAACCTCCTCCGTGAACGGGTGCTGTTTCGACTGAGTTCCGTCAATACAACCTGCTTTTCGTTGTCTATAAATTCCTCTTCAAACAAGGTACGGTAGAATCTGTCCCGGTCAATCTCGACCGCGAAAGCCAGTTTGTTCGTGGGAAATCTCATCGTGAAATATGTCATATGGTGGGCAGTGAAGGCGAGATGTTGTCCTCCATTTCGCTTGATCAGTCGATTGAGTTCCCCGGATGGTTGGCTTCCCATGCCTGCGATGACGTGTTCGAGGAAGTGTAGTTTTCCCTGTTCACCTTCGGGTTCATCCGCGTAACCCATGGCGTAGTAGGTGTGATACTCGAACGTGGGGATCGTCTTATCTACGACGATGACAGCGTCAAGTCTGTCATTGATGGAATAGTGATGGGCGACGAGGGCGTCCGAGAGGGATTCCGACCCGACGAGCCGGTAGGCGAGGCACGTGTCCGTACATATGCAGAAGATTATCGCCGCATATAGGGAGGTCTTCGCCATGTCGGGGACCCGAAAAATGGCAGGAAATATCGGAATGGGGATTCACCCCGGCTTGAAATCGTCAAGGTTCAGAAAATAAGACAACAGGGGCGGAGGCAAAGTGCGTGGCCAAATTGGCGGATGAGAGTGGAGCCGCATGTAAGCAGATCCGGCTCCGGAGGTGTTGAGTTCTGCAAATCGAAGGAAGTAAAGAAGCCGATATTGATCAAGTCGGATAATGTCCGAATCCGGAAGCACGAACATAGTTCCGCGCCGACTACCGTTCTAGGCTCTAATTAAGCGAGTTATTTCAGATTTAGATGTACAAAAGTACCGGAAAGACTTATCTTAGTTGAAGTTAGCAGTCTCGAACGGGAAATTGCTACTCCAACGAAGGGGGCCTTTCCGGTGAAAAGAATATCGGTAAAAGAAAGCCGCAGGAACAGTGTTAAATGTGGGCGCAAGGTACGTGCACGGCAGCAGCGCGCGCGTCGGTTTTGTTCTCAAGACAAGCCGATGTTTGGCAGCACGCGTGTA
>JAAXHE010000080.1:2342-13494 GCA_012271065.1 Candidatus Latescibacterota bacterium | reverse complement strand
ATCCCACGGTTCTTGGACAGCAGTGGTCTTTGGTGGATACTTCCTCTTCCCAAAGATAACCCCCGATAACCGAGATCCGAGGAGGTCTTTCACTAACTCGTCAATACATAAGGTCTAAATCCGGCTCTCCAGGAGATTTCTTCCCTGAACCAGATCCCTCACCTTCTGGTCCCAATCCGGAATTTCGCGTTCCATGGTGATCGGGCCGCGGTATCCGATCTGCTTGAGTTTGGCAATGAAGCGGTCCAGGCCCACGTCGCCGCTGCCCAGGGGGTATTCCGTCCCCAATTGCCCCTTCCCCGGTGGCCACTTTCCGTCTTTCGCATGAACGCTGACGACGTAGTCGGCAACGATTCCAAGGGCCTCGACGGGTTCTCCGCTTCCGTACAGGATCATATTTGCCGGGTCGAAGTTGACGCCTACGTTATTGCGATTCAGCGTTTCGAGAAAGTGGCGCAGCGCAGAAGCCGTCTCCTGGCCTGTTTCCAGGCAGAAGTCCTGCCCGTTCCGGCCGCAATAGTCGGCCAATCTTCTGACACATTCAACCATGGCATGGTGGTCCGGATGATCCGGGTCTTCCGGAACGAATCCTATGTGTGCCGCCACCTTGTCGACGCCGAGCGCGCGTGCGAAGTCTGAGATACGCTCGGTTATTCTTGTGCGTTCTTCCCTCATGGAAGGATTGAGATATCCCACCGTATCTTTGACCGCGGGAATGTCGGCGTAACTCTCTCCTGAAAACCCCGCGAAAACAGTGGTAATCTGAATGCCCACAGATTGTATGTCCCGTATCAGCGCGGCACTTCCGTTGGGATCTTCCAGCACGTCCTCGGACGGGGCATGAATCTGTACGTTGTCGAAACCCAGGTCCCGCACATGCCTGAGCTGGTCCAGGGTCCATCCAGCGCTCATCATGACGCCGATCGGCATCTCGCTCATCGTCTTTCTCCTCTTGTGGTTGGTTTGCGTCACTCGTAAACCTCGAACATTCCGTTTCTTACAATTAGAATGATCGGGTCGTAGACCGCGTCTCCGTTGCGGTCGAACGAGAATTGACCCAGGATGGTGTCCAGGTCCGTGATGCCGGCCATCGCCTTGCGAATGGCCGCGGGATCCGTGGATCCGGCCGTTGCAATCGCCTCTGAAAGAACATAAAGCGCGGCGTACGACTGCGCAGCCCAACGATTCGGTTCGGCGCCGAATTTCGACCTGTATTTCTCAACGAACGGTTGATTCCCCGGTGTGGTTGCCGTGGCAGTCCAGCCGGTAATGGCGATCGCACCCTCGGCGGCATCGCCGGCATCCCGGGCTTCGTCCTGGGTCAAGCCCGGTACGATAAAGGGAATGTTGGCAGGAATGCCCTGGTGTCGGCCCCGGATCAGCATTTGAACGCGTTGCCGCGACAGAGCGGAAACGAAAACCGCATGCGGATTCAGACCGCGTATCCTTGCGAATTGATCGACAAAGGATGTATCGTCAGTCGCAAAGGTCTCTCTCGTCAGGACCTCGACACCCTCCTCCGCGAGGGCGCTTTGCAGCGCGACGTCGCTGCTTCGGGAAAAGACGTCCGTCGAGTCGACCATCAGGGCGACCCGCCCGTATCGCAGCTTCTCGCGTGTGATTGAGACACCGCCGGGGATAAGCACGTCTACACTCAGACTTGCGCGGAAGATAAAGTCACCAATTGCGCTGAGGCCCGATGCCGCGGAGGTCGTGCTGAAGGCGACAACATGGTTCTGCTGTGCGACCGGAAATGCCTCTTTGGCTTCCGTGGAGAGAGCGGGGCCCAGGATGACGGGGACGTAATCGTGAAGAATCAGTTTGTTGAACGCGTCGACGGCGCCCTGCGCCATACCGCGGGAGTCCTCTCTCCTGAAAACGATACTCGCGCCCCCGAGCGTCGATGTGCCGTTGATCTCTTCGAGCGCAAGGGCCAGGCCGCTTTCAATGCCCGCACCGTATTGGGTCTGACTGACCGTCAGGGGCGCAACGACGCCAATCGGGATTTCCGCGGGAAGGCCGCCCGGCGTCAGTGGGACAGAGCCGGTGACGCGTGCTTTTTCTCCAACGGTCAGTTCAACGGTGACCTGGACGCCGGGGTTGATCGGGATGCTGGACCACGACCCGATGAGGGCTCCGTCCTTGTGTGCCTGCGCGCGGAAGTATCCGCCAGCCTGCAGCCCTTCGAGCGCCACCAGTGTCTGCCCACGTCCGTCAGTCGTACCGGCCCACTCGTAGTCGGCGCTCTTTCCCGAGACCGACCGCGAGAAGGAAACCTCAGCGCCGCCTACCGGAGACCGGTCCTGACGGAGACGGGCAACCGCGACGGCCGATGTCACGTTTCCATCGAATGCCAGTTTGCCCAGCGGCTCTCCCGCATGGTCCTCAGGCAGTGAATCGGACGATGTGGTCGGGCGTTCGCCGCCGCAGCCAAATACCACGCCGATCGCGATCGGGAAAATGAACCAGCTGCGAGTCAAGCTGAACATCCTGCGCCTCCTTTGGGGAATTTCATTTTCGAACGTCACAAGGATTTCAGTACGTCCGCCTCCTTCGACGCCTCTCGGCTGACAACCAATATATGGGAGAGCGTCAGCCGCTGTAAAGTGAATTCACATGAGCATGCAGAATCGCTCCCGTTGGCCGGCCGGCGCACGACCAATGGGGAACTGAAATCTGCCGCGTATCAACCGCGAACAGGCGCCTTGCGCTCTCTTGACAACTGCACATTTGTTTAGTATATATCAATTATACAAAAGTGCCGAAACAAGGTGATATTTTCAGGTTCCATACCAGGAGGTCCCAAATGTCTAATCGCGTTGGGCGGAACGAAGAGTTCGCCGGCGGGGCGGGGTTCACGCGCTTGAGCGACGACTTTCGACGGGTTGTGGAACGCATACAGACCGAGATCAACGGCCTCGCTTCGCCTGCACTGGATGAGGAGCGACTGGCCTGCATAGACGCGGCCGAGCGGACTGTCGACAGTCTGGCATTGGATTTCAGGCGGGGCGCCGGAAATCAAGACGCCTGGAATGGGGCGCTTGCAGACTATGAATCGACCTGGCTGGAAATCATCCGCAGCGCGCGTGAGACTGCAAGTTGACTCCCGCACGTCACCCTCGTCCTGCCACCTGTGTTGATCACGCACGCAGTTAAGTTCCGGAGCGCTATGGAGCGGATCTTCCATTGGAAACCCGCCCCCTGTTTCGAGTACAATCGTTGCGTAATCAGGTCAGGTCTACGATATCACCGAAATTCTTGCCCGTTTCAGCAGTCGTAACCGGTACGCCTGTGTGCGATTCAACGTCACGAATCAACTTCAACACGGGATCCGTGAGGGCGTCCCTGGTGCGGGCGCCCCGCACATCGGGATCAAGGTGGTCGCAGAACGTGAGGGCAATCTGCGTGGGCCCATTAAGCATTACCGCCTCTTCAAGGCGCCGCCATGAAATGTGGCGGGCTTTTCTGCGGCGCCGTCCGGTCGTGACGCCGTATTCGACAATACCACGCCGGTCCTGTTCAGCTTCAGAAATCTCAAACGGCAGTGGACCCGCCCCTACGCGACTGGGTACCGCCTTGACCACCAGGATGACGTCCGTTATGTGCTGCCAGTTGAGGCCTGAATCGTCCGCTGCGGCGACGGCGGTACAATTGCCGGACGTGCAGAACGGGTAGTCGGCAGTCAGCGAAAGGGAAAGGTGGGTTCCCTGGCTGGATTCGATGACAACAGCGTGACCCTCCGTGCATGCCGTGTTGATCTCTCGCGGTACGTCGGTGAGGTAATCCTCCAGTTCGGGGATGTCTCGGGCCTGGCGGGCCCTGCGCATGACAAAGTCGGCTCTGGCAGCGCCGCTGCCGCTGCAAACGCTGCCCAAATTGACGGCAAGTTGCGTGTCCCGTGCCTCGCGTGCCCGATGTTCGGGCGCGATCACCGGACACCGCAGATCCACGCGGGCACGGTCGGCGAGTTTGTATCTGTGGATTTCACGGAGGAAAATTTCAGGGTCCAACGCGACGCCACAACCAATCCGAAGCTGCGTGCCAGGATGTAACCACCCGCAGCACAGCTGATGCGTACGGATTTCAGAGCCGTCTTCGAAGTATATGCTGTGACCGGCATTGGTGCCGGTTCCGGCGCGTACACAGAAGGCGGCTTCCTGTTTGAGGGCGGTAAAGGCGGCGATTTTTCCTTTGCCGGAATCACCCCAGAACGCGTCTACAACGAGGGTTGCGCTCACATTACACCTCCATATTTGGCATGGTCCATGGAATCATCGAATTGACTCGCTCCGTAAGGCTTGGCGGGCCGGGTAAACCATAACGGATCTCATGAAATAAAAAAAATTTATTAATATTATTCTTGTTATATTATATTTTTATGAATTCTTGCAAGGTCTCAAGGCGGGAAGGCAAAGCCACCTGCTTTTTACGATTTGTCTCCGCAGCACTGTGGGGTACTGACAGATGGATCTGGATCGCCTAAGGGGGTTTGTCGAAACCGCGCGCGAGAAGAGCTTTACGCGTGCAGCAGAAAAACTGTTCTTGACACAGCCGGCGGTGAGTCTTCAGGTGAAGGCACTTGAAGACGAATTCGGGGAAGACCTGTTCGAGCGGCATGGCAAGCAGATTCTATTGACCGAGGCAGGTCGGCTTCTGTTCGCGCGAGCCGAGGCCATTCTGGAGATGGCCGAACAGATCCGGCAGGACATGGCGGCCCTCGGACAGCTGCGCACGGGACAACTGAGCATCGGAACCAGCGATACGAATTGTGCCTACGTCCTTCCTCCCGCGGTTAAAGCCTTCAGAGAGGCGTACCCCGGAATCGAAATCCGGCTGACCGACCGGATGTCCCCGGAGGTGGTGCGGCTGGTTCTTGAGGGGGCGGTGGATTTCGGACTGGCCACGCTTCCGGTAACGGAACCCAGGGTGCGGACACGGCCGTTTTTCATCAGAGAAGACGTCGCCATTTCCAGTCCGACGCATCGCCTGGCATCCGCGAAAGCCGTCGATCTGCATTCGCTGAGCGACAGCGCGATGTTGATGCTCGAGAGAGGCAGTACCAGCAGAGGACTGATGGACCGGATGTTCGCGGAGGCGGGACTTCAGCCGCACGTCATCATGGAACTCGGCAGCATTGAAGTGATCAAGCGCTTCGTTGAAATCGGCTTCGGAATAGCGGTCGTGCCGGAAGTCGCGGTTCGGGACGAGGTGAGATCGGGCAGGTTGACAGCGATTCGAGTGACGGGGCTTCCGGTGCGCCAGGTGGGAATGGTGCGTCGTGAAGGGGGACGCCTCTCACGGGCGGCCGAGGCGTTTATGAGGTTCCTGGAAATGCATCTGGAAACGATCGGGCTCCGCATACCGGAAGGAGAAGGACGTGACGTACCGGAGTAACCCGCGGCCGGCGGTCTCGCGAGGCCTGACGCTTCGGCTGCAAATCGCGTTCATTGACGGGTCAAACCACTGCGCTTCGCGTTGGATATGGGATTATCGGCCCCCGTTCGAACGCATTGAGCAGGGCGCCCCAATGTGATCTTTCGTCCGGCCGAGCTTGTGTTTTTAAGGGGTTTTTTGTATCATTAGCCCGCGGTGGCGGCGTTGTGTGGCGTCGGCCGCAAGGCATGAAACACAAACCGTACGACAACGCCCATTGTCGGCCGGCGAGCCCGTCGTTCGGTTGCGCGCGTATGATCCCAAAACTGCCGGGATGGGAATGTAAACAAAACTCCAGCGACCGTGTCATCACGCCCTGGAGGCGGGGAATGAGACGACATCGATGGCCGCTTGCGGTGTGCGCATTGATTGCGCTTGCCGGTGCTATGCAGGTGCAGGCCAAAGACAATGAAGCCCTGGCCCGTGCCGAGGCGCTTTACAACCAGGCGGTTGCGCTGGTGGCGGCTGGGGCACTCGGGCAGGCGGTTGAGTTGTTTCAGTCCGCCATCGACGCTTACGACAAGCACGCGCCTTCCTACGTGGGCCTCGGGCACATTCATCTCGCGCGTGGCGACCTGGATGCCGCGGAAGCGATGTTCCGGCAGGCGCTGCGCAAGAAAAAGCGGTTTGCGCCCGCCTTCAACGGCCTGGGCCTCGTCTACGGGCGCCGGCCAAAAGCGCTTCGTCAGGCGATCGATGCGTTCCGGAACGCGCTGCGGGCGGAAAAATCCTATGTTGAAGCGCAGTACAATCTGGCAGAGACGTATCGGCGGTTCGGCAGCAGCGAAACGCTCGGCGCCTACCGCAAGGTGGTCAAGATGGACTCCGGCCACCCGGACGCGCTGTTCCAGATCGGTGCGATTGAAGAAGCGAAAGGCGAGTACGGGAAGGCCGAAAAGGCCTACGTGGGTCAGATTTCGGCGAATCCACGCCACTACGAGGCCCGGCTGCGGTATGGAATTGTCCTCAAACTGCAGGACCGAACCGATCAGGCGATTGCTGAACTCAGACCGGTCGTCCAGAACCCGAACCAGCACCAGCGGCGTGCGGTGCTGGAACTTGCGGATATCCACCAGAGGCGACGGGAATTCGATCGGTCGCAGGCATTATTCGACGCCTACATCGACCGCCTGGAGCCGGAGGAACAGCGGCTCTATTACGATTTGAGCCTGGTTTCCAATACAGCGGACGATTCCGGCGCCGAAACTCTGGACGAGATGAAGCTCGCGGCGGAGGAATTCTGGGTCTGGCAGGACCCCGCGCCCGCATCGGCTGCGAATGAGAGGTTGGTGGAGCACTATCGCCGCGTGGCCGTGGCAAGGGAAAATCATGGAGAGCACAAGTTTCCGTGGGACGATCGCGGGGAAGTTTACGTGCGTTTCGGGGAACCGGATCACGTCAGCCGTTCCGGAGACGTCCGGTTCGAGACGGACCCAAGGGTGCTCACGGTCAAGGATCGTTTGTTGGCGTCGGCGGGAGCTGCCGGCGCGAAGCTCCTCAAGGAAGAGGTACGATCGCTGGGACAGGTCGCCCAGTCTTCCATTCTTGGTAGGCCGGTGTATCCTGTAAGCGGAATTTGGGAGTACTGGATTTATGTGAACGTCGGGCCGGGTATCGAAATGACCTTCGTGCAGCCGAATTATCCCGGGCCGTACGAGTTCGCGAGAATGCCTTTGGGCACCGGTCGGATCACGAGAATCTGGCAGAGAATGAACCCCAAGACCGTGATGCTCAATCAGGTGGCCCGGCAGCCGGCCGCCTATAGGCCCACGTTTGCTACCGGACCACTGGATTTCTACTTCTATACGGCCTCGTTTCGAGGTGAGGATGACCTGACGGCGATGGAGGTCTATTACGGGATTCCAACCCGGGATCTGGCGTATCGCGACGGCCGCCTCGGACGGCTCGCCAACCTTGTACGGGGCGTCGCGGTCTACGACGGCGACAACAGCCTTGTACGTCGATCCGACGACGAAATGGTCCTGCGGGCGTCGGGCGTGGTGGATACCTCTGCCGGGGCATTTATTCCGGAGATAGATCGCTTGCTGTTGCCGCCGGGGACTTACCGTGTGGACGTACAGGTGATGGACCGCAATTCAGGCAGGACTCAGATATACAGGGAAGATCGCATCTTGAAGGCGTATCCGGCGGCGCCGCTTTCACTGAGCGAGGTGGAAATGGGCGCGCGAATCGACGTGGCCGATCGGGGACGCTTCGTAAAGGGCGATATCGAAGTGATCCCTATGGCGTCCAGGGCGTACCGGCCCGGCGAGCCGGTGTTCATATATTATGAGATTTACAACCTGACTCGAGACGAATTCGGGGCAACGCGATATCGCATATCGTACGAGATACGGTCCTTGCGCAGGACAAACGTGGGAGCGCGGATATTGGGCGGCCTGGGCCGGTTGATCGGGAAACGTGAGGACGGCAACGTCATCAGCATCGAATACGATCATGTCGGTACCCGTCCGGATGAAAGGGCCCACCTCGAGCTGGACATGGGCGCCACCGTACCGGGACGGCAACTGTTGACAATTATGGTTACTGACGAAAACAGCGGCCAGACGGGCCGCACGGCCATCAGTTTCGATATACGACAGTAGCTTCCGGCCCCTGTTTGTAAGCCGCGGCCACTGAACAGACCGGCTTGCGGATTCGAGGAGCAACGGATATGAGGGAGTTCACGGTTGCCAGGATGCGTGCTGACGCGGCGTCGATCTTTGGATCGGCTGTGGCGGCCGTGGACGCGCAGGAATGCGTGAAGCGTTTCGTGAAACTGCAGGGACGGGCGCTTCGGATCGGGGGCGTGGACTACAATCTGGAATCTTTCGAAAGGGTGCTGGTGGTCGGGATCGGCAAGGCATCGCCCCGGATGGGCGTTGCGCTCGAAGAAGAATTGGGCGACCGGATTTCAGACGGAGTCATCAATACCAAGTACGCGCATGCGGAGCCCCTTCGCCGAATACGGACCGTGGAGTGCGGTCATCCGGTTCCCGATGAGGCGGGTGTCGAGGGTACGCGGGAAATCCTCGCCGCCCTCGAGGGGGCTGACGACCGGACGCTCGTGATTTGCCTGATTTCCGGCGGTGGATCGGCGCTGATGCCCGCGCCATCCGAGGGCATTACGCTGCAGGAGAAACAGGACACAACCCGGCTGCTGCTCGAGTGCGGCGCCAATATCGTGGAGCTGAATGCGGTCCGCAAACATCTGTCCCGCGTGAAGGGTGGGGGTCTCGCCCGGACGGCGTTTCCGGCCACGATCGTGTCCCTCATGTTGTCGGACGTCATCGGTGATCCGATGGACGTGATCGCTTCGGGACCAACGGTTCCCGACACGTCCACGTTCAAGACCTGCATGGAGATTTTTCAAAAGTACGAGGTTTCGAATCGTCTCCCGGAAGCGGTTCGGGCGCGATTCGAAGCTGGTGTGGCCGGAGAGATTCCCGAAACGCCAAAACCGGGAGACGCCGTGCTGGAGAGGTGCCACAACGTTATCGTCGGCAGCAACGGTCTGGCGGTGGCCGCTGCCTCCGATTGTGCCCGGGATCTGGGTTATAATACCCTTGTTTTGTCCACACGCCTGGAGGGTGAGGCACGAGAGGTCGCACACGTCTATTCGGCAATCGGCAAGGAGATTCTAACGTCGGGTGTGCCTGTAGCGGCTCCTGCATGCGTGATTGCGGGCGGCGAGACGACCGTTACCGTTCGGGGCAGCGGCAAGGGAGGGCGAAATCAGGAACTGGTGCTCGCGGGCGCAATGCATCTGTCCGGATGGGAGGGGACGGTGCTGTTCAGCGGCGGGACGGATGGAACCGACGGCCCGACGGACGCGGCCGGGGCGATTGCGGATGACGAAACGATCAAGCGCGCGGAATCAGCAGGTCTTTCTGCGATCGAATCGTTAAAAAACAACGACTCGTACCACTTCTTCAAGCCGTTAGGTGACCTGGTAATGACCGGTCCGACGGGAACCAACGTCGCGGACGTGGCGTTCGTCATGGTAGGTGCGACGTAGGCGGTTGAAACGCCATTAGGCTTGCGATACGTGGAAGGTCTGGTTTTTTCGACTTTTGACTGGCTTCAGGTCTCCGTATTGACGATGGCGACGCCGATCCCGACCATCAGCACGCTGATGAGAAGTGTCGCCGAGATCACCTCACCCAGCATCAGGTTGCTGAACACAACGCCCACGACGGGCGTGACGAAACCGAACGCCCCCAGGCGACTGGCTCTGTAGCGTCTCAGGAGCGTTACGGATACCAGAAAACAGAATCCGGCAACCACGAGACCCTGGTAGAAGATCGCACCGGCGACGACCGGACTGATGACGGTGGTATTCAGGTCCTCCAGCAGGGCGCTCAGCAGAATGAACATCGGCAGGCTGAGCGCGGCCTGCCACAACAGAAGACGGGCGGGATGGATGTATTGGGTCAGCTTCTTGGTATAGACCTGCCTGGCTCCAAGCAACAGTCCGCTCGTAAGAACCATCACGTCTCCCGGCAGATAGCCGAGGCGTCCACTGGTGAGACTTTCGACAAACACGAGCACGACACCAGCGAAAGAGAGGGTCATTCCTGCAATCTTGAGGCCGCTAAGCCGGTCTCCAGGCATGAACAGGTGTGCGAAGACGGCAGTAAAAAACGGGTACGTCGATATAAAGACAGTCGACCGACCGGCCGTCGTGAAATTCGTGCCGGCGTTGAGCAGGTAGATTTGCGCGACAAAGAGCAGAACCAGCTGAAACAGACCTCGTCTCTCGCCTGACCCGGGCCGGAGCTGGACGCCGGAGAAGAACGCCCAGGGGATTACAGCCAGCCCGCCCAGAAGAAAACGGGCGGCCGCCAACGCCAGCGGAGGCAGGCCGTCCAGAGCGATTTTGATGGCGATGGAGTTGCCGCCCCACAGGATGGCGGTAAGCAGGGCGAGGCTGCCGGCCTGAAGGGTCAGGCGTTCGTTAAGCACGGTCACGGCGCCGGCGTCCGATTGGAGGGGAAACGCCGGCGTACGAAAACGTAGCCGACGCCCAGCGGTACAACCAGCCACGCCAGTTGCAGCGTGCCCGTCGCCGTGCCTGCCTGCCCGAACGCCCCGGCCAGGATCAGGACGTTGCAGACGTAGGCCGGCGCGGGTGGAACGCTGGAGACGCCGACCCGCTTCAGGAGACGATCGAACCGCGCGGGGCGCAGGCTCTTGAGGTGGTTTCCAATGAGGATGGCGGCGAGTGAAAGCAGGCCGGCAAAGAGGTTCGCCTCGCGGTCTACCCACCCGAGGCCGATGCCCAGCAACAGGAGATGACTGTATCCGAACAGCAGGACCGCGCCGTTTCGGAACGGATCGTACAGGCCGATGTCCTTCAATTGGCGCACGCGGTTTCTGTCAACATAAGGGATCAGACGAAAGAAGATATAGACGAGGGCCATTGCGCCGGGATGCAGAAAGACGCCGACTCGTTTGTGCAACTCAGCGTCAATCCGTCCGAACGCGTTCCAGTGTACCGGTATCCGTTCCGGAAGATGGTCGTAGGCGAGATAGCTCGCCAGAAGCGCGAGCAGGATGCCGGCAATGGGATCCCGTTGAAGGACGTTCATGTTGGGAGGACCGGGGTTCGGGGGCGTGATCGTCGCGTGCCGAAGAATCCGGCCGGAAGTCGCCGCTGGAGGCCTGGACCCTGTTGTCGCCTAAACAGCCCGTTGGAAAAGTCCATCCGGGCTACGGC
>JAAXHE010000080.1:0-2335 GCA_012271065.1 Candidatus Latescibacterota bacterium | reverse complement strand
AGCGACTTTATCAACGGACTGTTAAGATTGAAGCGTTGGCGCGCAGCGCGGCTTGTACACATGTTATTCGCAGTCCGCCGCCCCGCGTCTGGCAAATCGAAAACCTCGGCATAATAAAGGGAATCCAGGAGCATGTCAAGATATTCGCGGGCGAACGGATCCGGGGCAGATTGTGAACATAGGGTAGGAAATCGAAACAACCTTTCAAATGGAGGCGGTCGGTTGAAACGGTCGATTGTTGTCGTTTTCTGCCTGGTTCTTTGGTATGAGGGCGCAAGTGCCAGGGACTTCCTGGCGGAGATCAGCGCCCATGGCGCTCATGGAAGAGCCGATTCCGCGCTGGTTACGGCCCGTCTGTTCGCCAAGACGTTTCCGGACAGCGCGAACGCGCACGGCGTCCTCGGCATGGTGTATGCGCAGTTGGGACAACCGGAAGGCGCAATCGAGGCCTTTGAGACGGCCATCGGGTTAGGGCCGAATCTTGAAGCACCGTACGACGCGCTATTCAGGATCCATGCGCAACTCAACAGAGGTCGCGAGGCGCTGGATGTATTGAACCGGGGATTGGCGCAAATTCCGAATTCCGTACTCCTGCTGATGGACAGGGCAATACTCTATCAGGAGGCCGGTAATCCCGGGCTGGCGGTACAGGACCTCAGGGCCGCGATTTCTCTGGAACCCCGCAATATCGAAGCCTACCAGTCCCTGGCGGGTTTGCATGTCGCGCTGAAGGACCCCAATAAGGCGCTTTCGGTTTTCGATGAGGGATTGAAGAACAACCCTGAAAGTGTGGTCCTGATGATCAATCAGGGACAGATCTACGGGGCTTTGGGTAAGCCACAGGATGCGAATCAGCTGTACGAACGGGCGATATCGGTACTCGAGAAGGAACTCAAGAAGAATCCGAACGACGTTTCCCTGCTGGTCAACAAGGGCGCAATCTACCACTCGATGCGCCGGACAGGGAAAGCCTTCGCCGCATACCGGCAGGCTGTTTCGTTAGCGCCGGACGATCCCGAAGTGCATCGTTCAATGGGTCAGATGGCGGCCGAGGTGGACTCGCTGGAGGTAGCGCGGAAAGCGTGGGAGAAGGTGTCTCAGTTGGAGCCACGCGATCTGGATACCCGTTCAGCGCTCGCACGGCTGTATACGATTCAGCGGAAATGGGACCTCGCGCTAAATGAGTATCGGTTACTTATGGAGATAGCACCTGAGTCTCAACGGGCGCGTCTCGAGTACGGTATCGCGCAGGTTTATCTGCAGAAGGGAGACATCGCGCAGGCAAAGTCAGCGCTGAAAGCAACGATCGGTTCCAACCCGAACGTTCTGGAGCCCTACGGAGATCTTGCCCTGATCTACGCGGGGCAGCAGGACCTCGACTCGGCCCTTGTGGTCTACAGCAGGGCATTGGCGGTGGATTCCACGAACGCCGGCGTACTCTTCAATATTGGCCTTGCCCGAACTTCGAGGCGGGAATTCGATCTGGCCAGGCGCGCCTTCGAAAAAGCCATTGCATACAGTCCGAACGAGGAAATTGCAGGCGCCGCACAGGTGAAGATTGACGAAATCGAGGGGATACAGTCCGGAAAGCTCTGGGTGTACCATATTCTCGTGGAAACCGAAGTCGTGGCGCAGGAAGTCCTCAATAAACTCAATGCGGGCGAGGATTTCAGAACACTTGCGCGCCAATATTCCAGCGATACCTCTGCGGAGACCGGGGGCGATCTTGGGTTTTTTTCGCCTGGAGATCTGAATCCGGCGTTTGAGGAAGCCGTGTTGAAATTGCGGGTGGGCGAGACCAGCGGGGTCGTTCAGACACCCCTGGGATATCATATTATCAGGCGGCTGAACTGATGACCGAACGTTTCGCTGGAATGGGCGACGAGGCCGGTGAATCGTCGCCCGTTTTGTACGCGGGTAAGGGCGCCAGGAAGATCAAGGTGCTCTTCCTGACAGGTTGTACGGGGCGTGGAGGGGCCGGGAACAGTCTCTTTTACCTGTTGAAACATCTCGATCCGGCCGTGCTCGAGCCTCTGGTCGTCATGCCCAACGAAGGTGTGTTGAAAAGCAGGCTTGAGGAGATACGGGTCCCGTACCGTATCGAACCCCGGTTGAAGGAGCGTCTTGCGGAGATGCGGTTTCGCGGCCGGAACCGCATCTGCACGATGGCGTCGGTGGTACTGAACGCCGTCGACAGCATGCGGTTTACCCTCGATCTGGTTCGCATAGTCGCCCGGGAGAACGTTGGTCTGATTTACTGCAACCAGATGATGGTAAAGTTGATGGGCACGGTGGCTGGTATGGTATGCGGCACTCCGGTCATCTGGCACTGCCG
>JAAXHE010000229.1 GCA_012271065.1 Candidatus Latescibacterota bacterium | reverse complement strand
CCGAAGAATTACGAATCAAGGTTAATGATCGCCCATATGCGGCCATTACGGGATCGGCCTAATGCGGCCACCGCAAGATCGGCCTAATCAGGCCACCTGGGATGTGATTGAGGTTTCGGACTTTCCGGCAACGTATCTACCTTCTGAGTGTCTCCCCGACATTCAGGAGGTAAGGACATGGCAAACCGGAGGTTCGAGATGTATCAGTATCGCCAGGTATTGACGCGTATGCGTCTGGGCGAGTCGGATCGTGCGATCGCCCGTTCAGGGTTGATGGGTCGCGAGAAGGCCAGCGCACTTCGCGAGATAGCAGGCCGTGAGGGGTGGCTGGAGGCTTCCGGCGCGATGCCCGATGATGCGACCCTTGCGCAGGTTTTGGATGTTCCTTCCTCACGACCTCGGTCGGCCTCTTCGGTCCTACCCTACCAGGACAAGGTCACCCTCTGGTGGCGTCAGGGTATCCGGGGTACGGTCATCCACCAGGCGTTGGTGGACACCTACGGGTATGCCGGCTCGTATTCTTCCGTACGGCGTTTTCTCCAGGGGCTCAAAGACGCGCATCCCAACGTCACCACCCACCACCGTGTTGGCGTTCGACCCGGGCGACGTGGCGCAGGTGGACTTCGGGCGGGGTCCCACGATAAAGGACGTCTTCACGGAACAGACCATTGCGACGTGGATTTTCGTGATGGTACTGGCCTGGTCTCGCCACCAGTATGCCGAGATCGTCCCGGATCAGAAGGTCGAGACGTGGCTTTCCTGCCACAGAAGCACCTTCGAGTTCTTCGGCGGCGTGCCCGCACGCGTGGTGATCGATAACCCCAAAAACGCCATCACCAAAGCGTGTTACCACGATCCGGAGGTGCAGCGCGCCTACGGCGAGTGCGCCGAAGGCTATGGCTTCACGATCTCACCGTGCCCCGTGCGAGACCCGAAGAAGAAGGGGCGCGTGGAGGCTGCCGTGAAGGTTGTCAAGCGCAGTTTTGTGCCGCTGCGCCACTTCCGTGACATCAGAGATGCCAATCGGCAGTTGCAGACCTGGATCCTGGGGCCGGCCGGCAACCGCATCCACGGCGCCACCCACGCACGACCGCTGACACAGTTCGCAAACACCGAGCGCGAGTTCCTCAGATCGTTACCCGCCCATCCCCCTGAGCGGGCGGCCTGGGCCAAGGTGAAGGTTCACGGGGACTGCCACGTCCAGTTCGAAAAGTGTCGATACTCCGTGCCTCATGCCCTGGTGCGCCAACAGCTCTGGCTGCGCGCCAGCTTGACCACCGTGAGGATCTACCAAAACCAGGAAATGGTGGCGGTTTACCCCCGAAAAAACACACCCGGAGCACGCTCCACCGTTAACGAACATCTGCCGCCCGAGGCGCGTGCTTTCCTGATGCGCGACCCCCAATGGTGTCTCAAGAAGGCACAGACCATCGGACCGGCGTGCCACACCCTCATCAAGACCCTCTTTCGTGATCGCGTGCTGGACAACCTCCGCGCGGCGCAGGGCATCATCCGACTTTCCGAACGCTACGGCGCCCGGCGCCTCGAAGCCGCGTGCGACCGCGCCATCGCCTTTGACAACCCCCGCTACCGGAGTGTGAAAAGCATCCTCGAAAAAGGCCTGGACCAAGGCAACCACCCAACCCAGACGTCCACAGATCCACACACCCTCGCGGCAGCCTATACGGGAAAGGGACGTTTCTGTCGCGACGCCACAACCCTCTTCAGCTGACAAAAATGGGAGAACGACAAAATGAACCCCATGCCTGAACTTGCCCCCATGCTCAAAAGACTGCGTCTGTCCGGCATCCTCGAGACCTTGCCTGCCAGAAACCAGGAAGCCATCAACAACAAACTCGCTTACAGTGAGTTCCTCGCCCTGCTTGTCCAGGACGAGGTCGCACGCAGGGAACACAAAAAGTTCAACCTCCGCCTGCGACGCGCGGGCTTCCGCGGCGAGAAAACCCTCGAGGGCTTCGACTTCGCCTTCAACCCCGCCATCAATCAGGCCCTCGTCAAGGACCTGGCCACCTGTGCCTTCATCAAGGAAAAGGTCGCGGTCCTCATCGCCGGACCCTGCGGCACGGGAAAAAGCCACATCGCACAGGCCCTGGGACACCTCGCCGTCAGAGCAGGCTACGACACCCTGTTCACCACACAAACCAAGCTGTTGGGACAACTCCACGCAGCACGCGCCACAGGCACCTTCGAGCGACGCTTCCACAATGTTGTCAGGACCCCGCTGCTCATCATCGATGACTTCGGCCTCAAACCCATGGCGCCGCCGCACGACGAGGACCTCCACGACCTCATCTCTGAACGCTATGAACGCGCCGCAACCATCGTCACCTCAAACCTCGACTTCTCCGAATGGGGCGACGCCTTCCCCAATCGACTCCACGGCGCCGCCACCCTCGACCGCCTCAGGCACGGCGCCTATCGCGTCATCCTCGACGGCAATAGCTATCGCTCTCCAAAACCCTTACCACACTCACCAGAAAAACACCTTGGAAAGGAGATCGAAAAACACTAACTACATACCCCGTCCGAAACCCCAAAATCGCCACTTCCAGGTGGCTCCATTATGCCGATCATGGGTGGCCTGATTAGGGCGATCCGTGACACCATTCAACGCTGTCAGTGGCACAAACGGGAAAATGTGATCGCCTATCTGCCCAAATCACAACAGGACGAGGTCAGAAAGGCGCTCCACGATGCTTACGACAAACAGACCTACAAAGACGCCAAAGCCGCGCTGAAGGCCCTCAAACCCTCCTTGGCGTTGATGAATGCATCTGCACTGAACAGCCTTGAGGAAGGGCTCGAAGAAACCCTCACCCTGCATCGGCTGGGACTGATGCCACAGCTCAAGCGGTCGTTCCGCACCACCAACTGTATTGAATCCCTCAACGCCATGGTCGCACAGCGCGCACGCAATGTAAAGCGATGGAACAACTCCGATCAGCGATATCGGTGGATGGCAGCCGCGCTGTTGGATATCGAGCCCCGATTGCGGAGGATCAAAGGATACCGATTCCTTCCCACACTCAGACTTGCCCTACGCAATCATCTCAAACTCGACCATCACTCTCAAGAGGCCTTCGCCGCCGACTAAACGCCTCTCCTTTTTCAACTAAATAGTACTTGCCCACACACCGTACCTTACAATTTTTGTCCTCTTTGAACACCCCTACTTCCCCACCTTATTCATAAGAACATGGCGACCCTATACGCTGTTACCCAACGGGTAACGGAGTATAGGGAGACAGGTTCTGGCGAGTGGGGGGTAGTGGAAGGTGCGGGTGCCGCATCCCTTGGCGACGTGGGGGTGTACGACTGGCGGGAGTCGCGGCTCGTCAAGGTATTTCGGCCCGTCGACGCGGAATACCCGACCGCCCTTTATGCACACCGTGTCATGGAGGCGCCGGACGGGAGAATCCTCCTCGCAATAGACATTCCGCAGGCGCGGTTCGTTCTGCTCGACCCCCAAACGATGACCGCCGAGTCCCATACCCCGGAAAATATACAGGGCGTCGGTTCGACGTCCGACTCGTTCTTCTGGGACGACCATACATTGGCGGCATTTGTACGAGGCGAGCTTCACTTTATGTCTTATCCCGGCCTCGATCTGCAAGAGCGGATTCCGGGTCCCGCGCGTGGTAACGTCGGTAGCGGCGCCTGCGTGGTCAACGGGAGGCTTTTCGCCTACAGCGCGTCAGATGGCCACCTCTATACTCTGGATCGCGAAGCGGCGGAATGGGGCGTTGCCGCGGCGGATTGGACGGAAGGCGGACCGGCAACAATACGTCGTTGGGGCGAGCGCTTCGTCTGCGGCGTGTCCCTGGATGGCATCGCCCTCCGGTTCGATCCGGGTACGGGAAACACGGACCGAATGGACCTGGAAAGTACCGGCCCGATGAACGCGCACGCCCTCTGCCCCGTGCCCGAAAGGGGTTTGATCTTCGGCGCCCCGTTTATCAATCAGCGGTTCTGGATGGTCAACATGGAAACCGGAGGCGGCGAGGATTTCGGGCGGGCGGCGCCGGGAGGAGGGCAGATCAACCAGATCATCTGGGAGCCGATCACCCGACGGGTCCTCCAGAGCAGCTACACAACCTCCAGTGTGACCGCATTCGATCCCGAAGCAAGGCCGGACTGGCCCAACAACCCGCGCGTGCTGGCCAGCGCGCAGCACGAAGGCCAGATGAGACCCACGGGTCTGGTGCACGACGGCCGGTACGTCTGGATGGCTACCAGCCCCGAATACGGACATCTGGGCGGTGCGCTCAGACGCATCGATCCGAAGACAGGCGAGATCCTCGTCTGGCGCCATCTCGTGCAGGACCAGAAGGTGAACTCCGTTCAGGTCGATCCGGACCGCCGCCGGGTCTACTGCGGAACCGAGATCTTCGCGGACGCGAACTCCACGCCGCCCACCCAGACCACCGGCCGCCTGCTGTCATTCGATATGGACAGTCTGACGGTCGCACGATCGCAGCCCATTGCAGACGGCGAAAGCGCCGCCAGGGTGCTGGTCGTCCTGTCGTCGGGAGAGGTGCTTGCGTCGCAGCGGGGGAGATTCTACGGGTGGAATGCCCGGGAGGGCGATTTGCGGGATCTGGGCCCGGCGCCACCCGGATGTCGAGAGGTGGTGCTGGATGCGCCGGCAGGCCGGTTGTGGACGTCTGTCGGGGGTAAGATCGGTCATCTGGAATTTCGCGGCGATGAGGTCGAGTATATACCCGTGATTCACGAGAGCGGCGAGTTCCTGACGATCGTTGACCGTACGCTGTATTTCGCCTCCGGATTCGAAATTTGCCAGGTGAATCTGGGAGAATTGGAAAGTTCGGAGTAGAGGACTTGCAAAGCGGGGTGCAAGGGCGTATATTTGATGATCGGGAATCGATCGCCGTGTTACGTACGCGGTTCGATCTGCTGTGTTATTGAAGACGCGACTCGGGTATATGGCACGTCTGAACGACTACGCAGGCGTGATGGACTGGCGGATACGAGGAGGGACTCGTCTATGGCAATTGAGCAGATTTCGGCATCCGACGCAAAGGCGGGACTCGACGCTGAAGCCGACGCGGTTTACCTGGATGTGCGTACCGAAGCTGAATTCGCCGCGGGCCACCCCGAGGGCGCCGTCAATATTCCGGTCGCCTTTCAAAGTCCGGCCGGCGGCATGATGCCCAACCCTGATTTTCAGGCCGTGGCGGAGCGTGTGCTGAACCGTGAGACGAAAATATACTGCGGCTGCCAGTCGGGTGTGCGTTCACAGTACGCGGCGGAAATGCTGGAAAAAGCCGGGTATCTGAACATTGCAAATGTCGTCGGGGGTTTCGGCGGCAAGGTCAATCCCGGAACCGGGATGGTAGAGGTCGCCGGATGGCGGGATTCGGGGTTGCCGGTATCTACACAGGTCACGGATCATAATTCCTACGATGGACAGAAGGGACGCTGAGCGCGGAAGTGCGTTTCAGGACGGCAGACCAGACGGTCAGATAACTTGGAATTCGGGGTATCCGGGTCGCGTCGCCGACGAGGCGCAGCCGGAGGTTGCCGAGGGAATGGGTGGTATCGCTGCAATAGCGTGGCTTCGCACGGCGTATGCGGAGCGATTCGGATGTTGCGGGCGACGTAACGTGGGTCCATACCAGGATGCGCAGAGGCGCATCCCTTTTTGTTTTCTGTTTTCATCAACCGCGGCCGCTCCCGTTCCTGGTTCATGCCGTCTGGGACTCCGGAGCATACCGGCAGGCACCGGGTGGGTGCTGGTGAAGCGTGGCAGAGGCGGCGGTCGCCGCCGGGAAGGGGCAATCCGCGTTGGACATCGATTATGACGCGCCTGCGGTTCGGGCGACGGATTTGACCAAGGTCTTCCGGGTGCCCGATAACGAGAGGTCCCGGGGGAACGGATTTTTCGAGCGATTCAGGCGGCGCCGAAGAGAAATCCTGGCCGTGGACCGGGTCGGGTTTGAGGTGAAACGTGGCGAGATTTTCGGCATTCTGGGTCCGAATGGCTCAGGGAAGTCGACACTGATTCGAATCCTCTCGACCCTCGTCTTCCCGGACAGTGGCGAGGCCCATGTATTCGGGCTGCACGTTGAACGGGATGCGATGGGCGTGCGGCGTTGTATCAATCGGGTGTCCGTCGACGCGGCCTTTTTCAAAAAGCTGTCGGCATGGGAAAACCTGAGCTACGCGGCCCGGTTGTACGGAGTTCCCGTGCGTGAGGGCCGACGTCGAGCCAGGGCGATTCTGGCCGAGCTGGGCTTTGGCGCAGACCGGGTGGACCAGCCGGTGGAGGACCTGTCACGCGGCATGCAGCAGAAAGTGGCCGTCGCCCGCGCACTCCTGACCTCACCGGTTCTGCTGTTGATGGATGAGCCGACGACGGGACTGGACCCGGTGTCGAAACGACAGGTCCAGGATTACGTGATGGGAATACGAGAGCGCCACGAAGCGACCGTTCTCTTAACGACGCACGACATGGACGAAGCGGAACGGGTTTGCAACCGGGTCTCGATCATCCATCACGGGAAATTCATCGCCATGGGAACGGTCGATGAACTCAAGGTTCGCGCAGGCTGCGTGGGAGGCAGTCTGGAGGATGTGTTTTTCAAGATGACGGGAATGGATCTTGCCCATGCCGATCTGGAAAGCGACGCGGAAGGAGACCGGGAGTGAACCCCTTGACGGCCGAGATCAAGGCGTCGGTAGCCTTTATCGAGCGAAATTTCAATCTCGCGAGGCGATACGCAAGCTGGGAACTGATTTTTGTAGTCTGGAACGTGGTGCATGCGTTGACGATCGGTTTGATCGGTGTGTATATGGGCGGAGACGACCCCGAGAAGGTGCGGGAGGCAGTGCTCTTCCTGATTGTGGGCGCCGTGCTATGGAACTTCCTCCGACTTTTGTTTTTCGAAGTCGCTGACGCCGTCGCCTGGGAGCGGTGGGAAGGGACCATCGAATACACGTTTATGTCTCCTGTCTACAGGCTTACGCATCTCGCCGGTCAATGCATATATGCGATCATATACGGCTTTCTCCGGTCCGGGATCGTCCTCGTATCCGCCGTCTTGTTTTTCGATCTGAGCCTGTCAGATGCGAATCTGACCACGGCAGTCGCCGTTTTGGCCACGGCCAGTCTCTCGTTTCTGGGAATGGGGCTGATGGCTGCCGTATTTCCGCTTCTTTCGCCGGAGAAAGGCGCACGGGCGACTGACATCTTCGGAACGCTGGTGCTGCTGATATCAGGGGTCTACTACGATGTGTCGGTACTGCCTGATTGGCTGCGGCCGCTATCGACGTTTTCTCCCGGTACCTATGCGCTCCGCTCCATCAGGACAGCTCTCCTCGACAATGCAAGTATCGCCGATGTACAGGGTGACCTCATCATTCTGACGATATCGGGCGTAATTATGGTTCCCCTGGGACTGTGGATCTTTCACGTGGCCGAGGTGTACGCCAAGCGGACGGGGCGTCTCAAGCGCAGCGGTTGAAGCCCTCGCGTCGAGACCTGTTGCGGGAATCCTGTTTCCCAGGGATCGAACAGACGAACACCGGTTTCAAGGACGTGATCGGTGTTTCGCGTGACAAACGTCAAACCGAAAGTCAGCGCGGTTGCCGCCAACAGGCCGTCCAGTACGGGTACGGTACTCCCAACCCTTTCACCGGCTGCCGAGATCTCGCCCCATCGGACGGCAACGTCCTTATCGATGTCCAGCATTCTTCCAGTAAATCGTACGGTCAGTTGGTCTTCGACCCAATCATGCAGTTCCCGCTGTTTCCGCCCGTCCTGCAATCGTCCAATACGCTAATCCTGAGTCCCCTCCGAAAACGGGTGTAG
>JAAXHE010000058.1 GCA_012271065.1 Candidatus Latescibacterota bacterium | reverse complement strand
CTTGTCCTGACGGCCCTCTCACGCACCTCGCCTCGCCGCGTGGTGAGAAATGCAGGCTAGTTGAATCGATTGGCGAGGTCAGAGTAGACTGCCCCAGGTGGGGAAGACCGGGCCGAAGGAGCTTGCCAAGTCACTGTCCGCAGGCCTTTGGCTTTGCCGGGCCTGCATACTGTGGGCCACGCCGGCCTGTTTGATCGGAGCGGAGTTTACCGATGTCAGCGGCGAAGCGGGCATTCGGTTCGTCCACGACAACGCAAAATCGGAAGAAAAGTACCTGGTTGAGACGATGGGTTCCGGTTGCGCGTTCTTCGACTACGACCAGGACGGCCGGCTGGACGTTTTTTTTGTGAACGGCGGCCGGACGCCCACATATCGGCCCGAGACCGTGCTGGAAAATGCCCTCTATCGGTCCGATGGCGACGGGACGTTCACGGAAGTGACCGGACAGGCCGGAGTAGCATCCAACCGGGGCTTCGGTATGGGAGCCTTCACGGGAGACTTCGACAATGACGGCTACCCGGACTTGTACATCAGCGGGTACGGCTCGTCCACGCTGTATCACAACAACCGCGACGGGACCTTCGCGGACGTCACCCAACGGGCCGGTGTGGCGAATGAGGGAAACTGGGGCACCGCCGCGGCCTGGTTCGACTACGACAACGACGGCCACCTTGACCTGATCGTCACCAACTATCTCGATTACGAGTACGCCGGCAATGTCTATTGCGGAGAGCGGCAGGCAGGGGCGCGGATGTATTGCCATCCGCAAAACTATGACGGAGTCGCCCCGACGCTCTACCGCAACCATGGCGACGGCACATTCGCTGATGTGAGCGAAGCGGCCGGCATCACGGGTCAGAAAGCAAAGGCCCTGGGCGTCGTTGCAGCCGATTTCAACAACGACGGCTGGGTAGACTTTTTCATCGCCAACGACTCGATTCGGAACCTGCTCTATCTCAACCAACAAGACGGGACGTTCGAAGACGTGACACTTCTGTCGGGCACCGGCTACAGCCAGGACGGAGTCGCCGAGGCGGGAATGGGGGTTGACGCGGGCGACTTCAATGGGGACGGCCTGCTCGACATCTTTGTCACGCATCTCGACTTCGAGCTGGACCGCCTGTATCAGAATCGAGGCGGGATGGATTTTATCGACGCTACGCTGATTTCGGGAATCGGACGCAAGGCCGTCCTCAACAGCGGTTTCGGCACTCGTTTTTTCGATTTCGATCTGGACGGGTGGCAGGACCTGCTGATTGTCAACGGCCATGTGCTTGACAACGTGAGCTACTACCGGCCCGCGGTGCAATACGCTGAGAAGAAGATGCTGTTCCGCAATGTCCAGGGAAAGTTCCGTGACGTCAGCGAGACACAGGGGGCCTTCTTTGCCAAACCGAGCGTGGGGCGTGGCCTGGCGCTGGGGGACTACGACAACGACGGCGATCTGGACGTGCTTGTTTCCAACAATGGTCAAGCGGGTGAACTGGTTCGGAACGATCGGTCCGAAGGCCACCATTGGCTGGCGCTTTCACTGCAAGGGGTGACGAGCAACCGGGACGGCATCGGGGCGCGTATCACGGTCGTAGCGGGAGGCCGCGCCCAGTACGCTCAGGCGACCGGCGGAACCAGTTACCTATCCAGTTCCGATCGCAGGATCTTTTTCGGCCTGGGCAGTCAAGCCAAGGCCGACCTGGTGGAGATACTGTGGCCGTCCGGGACCGTGGATCGACTTGAAGAAGTGAGCGCAGATCAATTCTTGACGGTGAAGGAGGGAGCGGGCCGGGTTCCTGGGTCCGAGCCAAGGCTCTAGCCTGCATGTCTCACCACCCGACGGCCGAAGCACGCGATATGACCGCCATGACTTCGTTGCGCTTG
>JAAXHE010000355.1 GCA_012271065.1 Candidatus Latescibacterota bacterium | reverse complement strand
GAGACGTCTGTGCTCTTCACAGCGAGATTCATCGCCACCTGACGCCACACGGTCATCGTGCTGCCAGCAGGCGCCACCAAAACGGCTCGAACACGACAAATCCGTCACAGAACCCGCTCTTTCGTTTCTCTTCTCACTCGGAAGCTCTTTCTGCTTCCTTAAATTGCATCCTCTCACGATTCATGAATTAATCGGGCAATATGAGCTTCTTCGGTTTCTTTCAGATGGAGCTCTGACACCTTCTCCATATGTAACCGCCGTTTCTTTTCCGTTTGCACGGTTGAACGTTGTAAAGGTGGTGTCTTTTCTTGAGACATTTCCTCGCTTTGATTGCACGCAAAAAAGAAGCAGGAAGCACAGAATAGAATGATTGACTTTGTCACGCAGAAGCTCCGTCGGTAAGAACGACCTACTGCAATCCCAACTGTCTTCTGATATGCCCGGCCAATTTTTCATCGATCTTGGAATGTCTTGGAACGGGCTGTCTCTGTCCTGTTTCAGGATTTAAATAAATATCGTGTTTTGCGCCATGCCTCAGCAATGTACATCCTTCTTTCGAGAGTTGACGGATAAATTGGCTTCGCTTCATATCGCGATCGTCTTTGTGTGATATTCTTCTGGTACATCATCCATAGCCATTAAGAGATATGCATCTTTGAGGTTTTCTTCCAATTCCACAAGGGTTTTCCCCTGTGTCATTATTTCCGGGTATTCCAGGAGTTTTCCCAGCCAAAATTTGTCCGATTTCCAATAGATCATTGTCATTTCAGTTTTCATGTTCGGGCCTCCAATGCTTGTGGGTATAGGGGAAATACGGTGGTTTCCTCCTCTTTCATTGTGTTATTGTCTTGTTCGTAACCAGAATATAATGACTTGGGTTTGGAAACTACCTTTTTTATGAATAATCCAGGTCACTGCTGTCCAAGAACCGAGGGTTTCATGGAGATGAGGTTAGAAAAGTGGCTTCGATTGGCGATTTTGTACGGGTTTGTTCCGAATAACGAAAACCAGGTTGCGATTGGTACCCGTTCGCGGACAATTTTCACCGCTGCCTATTTCGAGTAAATTCCCGACTTTCCTGGTCATACTGTTGCCTTAATGCCTTTTTTCGCGCCATTTCGCGTTTTTCGTAGTTGATCTTTTTTCGTTTTTGGACAGGTGTGCCGAATTATCCTGGACAGCAATGGTCGGAGATACTCGAATACAAGATTTTTTGTCTAAGAATATGTTTTCTTCTGTTTGGGCGCGACGCTCCTCAATTCCTCCGATCGCGGTCGACCGCCCCGCCGGAATATCTCACTTCCTTCAGCCGATCCCGTTCGTCGAGCCGAACTCTCAGTGTGAACGCCCGCCGGCTCAGAAACTCCGGATTGTGATCGAGCGCCGTTTGCAAGGCCAGCGAACCCAGCCACCCCAGCGCGTCGGGCCGAATCCCGAACCGCAGATCGTGAATCACGAACACCCGCCCGCTTTCGCCGGACTCGACTACCGCCGGAAAACGCGCGAACCAGCGATATATCCGCCCGTCCCGCCGCTCCCACAGGGGTTCCAGACGGGGCTCGGCAAGCGCCGAACGGTAGGCGTTCGGCGAGTCCGCAACCCCTGAAAACAACGACACAGGCACCTCGTACCATTCCTCCTCGCCAGACACGATTCCACGCCGATGCAGAGGAGAAAAAGGCACAGGAACCGCCGCTGCAGGCGTCAGTCCCCGTTCCGCTGCCCAGCGGTCCAGATACAGGTAGGTTATGCCCGAAACGGCGACATTGAAGACCATATAAGCCGTAAGCGCCGCCAAACCGAGACGGTACCCATTCGGCCGCCATACCTTCCACCCGAGAACCAGTCCGACGATAAGAATCAGATCCAGGTACGGGTCGATAACAAACAGCACGTCGAACAACGCCCGGTACCTGGAAAACGGCATAAGGACCATGGTGCCGTACGAGGTTACCATGTCGAACAGTATGTGCAGCAACAAGCCGGTGAGAGCGACCGCATACAGCTTTGTGAACGGGACGTCCTTGAGTATGAAACGCCGGACAGCCCAGGCAACGACGAACGCGCCGATTGCGGCGCCAAAGAACGAATGTGTCACCCCGCGGTGCGTCTGCAGGCTGTCGAGCGCGTCACCTGAAAAGAACACATCCACGTCTGGCAATATGCTGGTAACGGTCACCAGATTCACAAACCCCCGGTTCTGCGGCCACACGGACCGCGCAACCAGTCGGCCAACCAGGCCGTGTGTCGGGGTATCCATGCCTTTTGCCCCCAGGAAGCTGTCTGAAAAATCCAAGCGGTCTTCGCGCGCAACGCCTCTTCAGCGCAAGATTAATAATATACTCAATGCTCCGGTTGAATCAAACCCGCGCAAACGCAACTTGACATTTCGGTGTTCTGTCCCCTTAATTTCTTACCATTCTGCCGCTGATGCAATATGGGAACACGTTTCCGGGACAGGAGGCCAATCTCCCGTCCCTTCTTAATGAAGGGTTGCCGGGAGGCTTTAGATATGTCAAAGCTCGAAGGTAGAGTCGCAGTGGTAACCGGCGGAAATCAGGGAATCGGGAAGGGAATTGCGCGCGCATTCGCCAAAGAGGGCGCGAGCCTGGTGTTGACGGCCAGAACGGTCGAAAAGCTTGAATCGGCGGCGGAAGAAATGAGGAAGGAGGGCGTGGAGGCGGTCGTCGCTCCGGCTGATGTCACCGACGAATCGCAAGTGGAATCGGTGTTCGCGAAAGCGATGGAGCGTTTCGGGAGGGTGGATGTGCTGGTGAATAACGCGGCCGCTTTTGACGGGGGACGGATCGACGAGCTCTCCGCTTCAGCCTGGGACTGGGCGATGGCGGTGAACCTGCGCGGACCCTTTCTCTGCACGCGGGCGGCGTTTCGCATCATGAAGGAACAGGGCGGAGGCCGTATCATCAATATCGGCAGCATTTCCGCACAGCGTGTCCGCCCGGATTCCGCTCCATACAGCACAAGCAAATTTGGAATTACCGGCTTGACACATGCCACGGCGCTTGACGGCAGGGACTACGGGATCGTCTGCTCCTGCCTGCACCCCGGCAACACGCTGGTCGAACGCCGCCAGGAGTCCGACGCGCCCACGGACGACGAGCCGATGATGACGGTGGACGAATTGGCTCAGGCCGCGGTAACCATGGCGACGCTGCCGCTCCACGTCAACATGCTGGAGGCGATCGTGTTGCCGGTAGGACAGCTGTACGTCGGACGAGGTTGAGTGGATACCGCTATGTATCCGGTGATACCTTAATCCGGAGCCGGGGCTCTGCCGGATGCGTTCCGTATCTTGTCCTGCCCATCCTGTTTATCCAAGTTTTCGAATGAGCCGGGATATGGAATTTCCTTGACACTCTCGATGTGATTGTTTAATGTTAAACCGTTCATGCCGGAGCGGTTTGTTATCGTCACCCGGTACGACGTGGGCAGGACTGTGGAGGATCGAACGTGACGGACCATGTCACAAACGGAATTTCCTGGCGTGGGTATTTTTATCGCTCCTACCGGTCGTATTACCGGGAGGCCCCGGAAGGTTGTGTCTGCCCACGCGAGTAATCTGCTTGAAAAGTCGGAAACCGGGCCGTGGGCATCTGCTCACGGTTTTTTTTTGATCTGTTGGAACTCATGAACACACCCGATCTGGAAACGTTGAAGACGCTGGCCAGGGGACGGGGAATTGTTCCGATCTCACGGGAAATCCTCGGAGATACGGAAACCCCGGTGTCCGCCTATTTGAAACTGCGGCCAAGGAGTCCGTACAGCTTTCTATTCGAGAGCGTGGAAGGAGGAGAAAAGATCGGTCGTTATTCCTTCCTGGGCGTGGAGCCGTTTCTCGCGTTTCGCTCGTGGAAATCACGGATAGAGGTGGAGGACCTGAAGCGGGGCGGCGTGAGGGTATACGAGGGATCGCCCATTGCCGAACTCAGGCGTCTGCTGGGAAAATACCGTTCGGCCCAGTTGGAGGGACTGCCCCGGTTTACCGGCGGAGCCGTCGGCTACGTGGCCTACGACGCAATCCGGCTGGTCGAGAACATCCCCGATCGAACGCACGACGACCACGGCCTGCCGGACGTCGAGTTACTCTTCTACGATACGCTCCTTGGCTTCGACAACGTACGGCAGAAAATCCATTTGATATCCAACGTACATACCTCGGGAGATATCGCGCGGAATTACCGGGAGGCGGAAGCGCGAGTCGATGCGCTGGAAGCGGCATTGCGCGGTCCGGTTCCCGTGAACGGTGTTCCGTCAGGAACACCGCGCAACCGGACGGGAGAAATCAGGTCGAACACGGAGCGGTCTGTCTTTCTGGACAAGGTGCGTCGCTGCAAGGAATATATCGTGGCTGGCGATATCTTTCAGGTTGTACTCTCTCAGCGCTTCGAGACGGAGATTACCGTGGGGTCCCTGGACGTTTACCGGGCGCTTCGCACGGTGAATCCGTCGCCATATATGTTTCATCTGGACTTCAAGGACGTGCAACTCGTCGGCGCATCGCCGGAGCTGCTGGTGCGCGTCGAAAATGGCGTCGTGCAGGTGCGCCCCATTGCGGGCACACGCTGGAGGGGGGCTACGGAAGAGGAGGACTCCGCTCTCGCGACGGACCTGCTGGAGGATGAGAAGGAACGCGCGGAGCATATCATGCTTCTGGATCTGGGCCGTAACGACGTGGGTCGCGTATCGCGTTACGATACCGTACGTGTAACGGAACAGATGGCGATTGAGCGCTATTCTCACGTTATGCATATTGTCTCGAACGTTCGGGGGCATCTCAAGGACGGCGTGGATGCACTGGATGCGCTGTATGCCTGTTATCCGGCAGGTACGGTTTCCGGTGCGCCCAAGATCCGCGCGATGGAGATTATCGACGAGCTGGAGCCGACCCGCCGCGGACCGTACTCGGGGGCGGTGGGCTATATCGACTTTTCGGGCAATATGGATACGTGCATCGCCATTCGTACGATGGTTCTGCAGGGACGGAAAGCGTACGTCCAGGCCGGCGGAGGGATCGTGTTCGATTCCATACCGGAAAACGAGCATCAGGAAACGGTTAATAAGGCGAAGGCGCTGTTCAGGGCGGTGGAACTGGCGGAGGGTGCGGAGTAGTGCCGACAATTCACGCCGCCGCCCCTCAGCAACCTTTTGAAAACGTCCATCCTGGCTGTGGCATGCAGCGGGACTATATCAACGGATTGTTTACGGTTTTGTCTGGTTGACCCATGATCCTAGTAATCGACAATTACGACTCCTTCACGTACAATCTGGTTCAGTATCTGGGTGAGTTGGGCGCCCGGATGGAAGTGTTCAGGAACGATCAGATCGAACTGGACCGGATTGACGCAACCCAACCCGAGAAGGTGGTGATTTCGCCCGGTCCCTGCACGCCGAACGAGGCGGGAATCTCCGTGGATCTGGTCCGGCGGTTTACCGGCCGGATTCCGATGCTGGGTGTCTGTCTCGGGCACCAGTGCATCGGACAGGCCTTTGGCGGCAAGGTCGTGAGGGCCCCGGCAATTCTCCACGGGAAGGTGTCTGAGATTCATCACGACGGACGTACGATTTTCAGTGAAATGACTCAGCCCTTTATCGCAACGCGTTACCATTCGCTGATTGTCGAGCGGGAGAGCCTACCGGACTGCCTCGAGGTGTCCGCGCAGACACACGACGGGATAATCATGGGTCTGCGGCACAGGAAATATCCGGTTGAGGGCGTGCAGTTTCATCCCGAATCCATATTGACGGCCGAGGGTAAAGTGTTGTTGAGAAATTTTCTGGATAGCTGAATTCGTGGGCTGGGAAGCCGGTCCCGTTCTCTGCTTGCATGTCGGGGAGATGGCTATGGCGATACAGGATGCGATTGCGAAACTGATTGAGGGGCAGGACCTGCCACGTGACCGGATGATCGGGACGATGAACCAGATCATGTCGGGAGAGGCCACGGACGCGCAGATCGGCGCGTTCCTGGTCGCTTTGCGGGTCAAGGGCGAGACAGTCGAGGAGATCGCCGGCGCCGCGGAAGTGATGAGGGACAAGGCGACGCGGGTTGTAACGCGGCACCCCACGGTAGTCGATACATGCGGAACCGGAGGCGACGGATCGGGAACTTTCAATATCTCCACGGCGGCGGCGTTCGTGGTGGCCGGCGCGGGACTGTGTGTCGCCAAACATGGCAACCGCGCCGCATCCAGCCTCTGTGGAAGCGCCGACGTTCTGAAGGAGCTGGGGGTGAACATCGAAGCGTCACCCGGGACGATGGGGCGGTGTCTGGATGAGGCAGGCATCGGGTTTCTGTTCGCTCCGGCATTGCACGGCGCCATGAAATATGCGATCGGACCCAGACGCGAGCTCGGCGCGCGCACGATTTTCAACGCTCTGGGGCCGCTGACCAATCCGGCAGGCGCAACCCGACACCTGATCGGGGTCTACAGTCGATCTCTGACCGACACGCTGGCGGAGGTCTTGCGAACATTGGCGTCGGAACGTGCGTTTGTGGTACACGGGCTGGACGGACTGGATGAGATCAGCACGACCGGACCAACGCAGGTGAGCGAATTGAAGGACGGGACCGTGTCCACGTATGAGATCACGCCCGAGGACCTGGGAATCGCGAGGGCATCGGCAGACGATCTGGCCGGGGGCAACGCAGAGACCAATGCGGCGATCCTTCGCAGGGTGCTGAATGGCGAGCCCGGGCCACGGCTTGACATCGTTCTTTTGAACGCGGCAGCCGCAATCGTAGCAGGCGGTGCGGCGGGTGATCTGCCGGCGGCCATGGAACTGGCCAGGGAAACCGTGGATTCCGGGCGGGCGGTGGATAAGCTGGAAGAGCTCAAGCTGGTTTCGGCGGGATAAAATGGCAACAATCCTGGATGAGATCATCGCATACAAACGACGCGTTGTGGCCGAGGCAAAACAACGGGTTTCGCACGAAGATATAAGGAAGCAAGCGGATCGAGTTCGGAAACCGCGCTCCTTGATGGAGAGCCTGACCGCCGGGGTGGATATCGCGCTCATTGCGGAAATAAAAAAGGCATCTCCGTCAAAAGGGGTGATCCGGGAGAATTTCGATCCGGTTGAAATCGGCCGGGCATACGAGAAAAACGGCGCTGCGGGAATCTCCGTGCTTACGGACGAGAAGTATTTTCAGGGCTCGATCGCCAATCTGAAGGCCGTAAGCGAAGCCGTACAAATTCCAGTGCTCCGGAAAGACTTCGTGATTGACCCTTATCAGATTTACGAAGCCGGAACGATCGGTGCGTCGGCGGTTCTGCTCATTGTCTCGGCGCTCTCGCAACGTGAATTGGCAGAGATGCTCACCGTCTGCGGGGAGACACAATTGGACGCCCTCGTGGAAGTGCACACGAGGGAGGAAGCGAGCAGGGCTCTGGATGCCGGCGCAGCTCTTGTCGGGGTGAATAACCGCGACCTCAAGACGTTCGAAACCGACTTGCGAACCACGTTCGACCTGATTGAATATCTACCTGACGAACTCGTCGTGGTAAGCGAGAGCGGTATCGAGACCAGGGACCATGTCGTCCGGTTAAGGGATGCCGGCGTGAATGCGGTGCTGGTCGGGGAACATCTGATGCGCCATCCCGACGTCGGCCGGAAGCTGAAGGCGCTGCTGGGTGCGGAAGGCGGTTGACTCGACTCATGGTCCGGGTGAAAATTTGCGGAATTACGAATCCGGAAGACGCGCTTTTCGCGGCCGCACAGGGTGTGGACGCGCTGGGGTTCATCTTCTATGAGCCCAGCCCGCGTTACGTGGATCCGGAATGCGTGAGCGAGATCGTGTCGCAATTGCCGCCATTCGTGACGCCGGTAGGGGTCTTCGTGAACAAGGGCAGGGCGGAGATTCTGGAAATCGCGCGGTCGACCGGAATTCAGGCGGTACAGTTGCACGGCGACGAGACGCCGGCCGACTGTCTGGGATATCCGTTACCGGTTGTCCGGGCATTGCGGGTGAGCGACGGATTCGACCCTGCTTCCCTGAACGACTTTCCGGTTGACACGTTTCTGCTGGATACGGCCAAAAAGGGATGGTACGGCGGCACTGGAGAGACCTTTGACTGGCGGGTTGCAAGGGCGGCGACCGCACACGGGCGGATCATCCTCTCCGGGGGAATGGATGCGTCAAACGTGGCGGATGCGGTCCGAATGGTGAATCCGTACGCGGTAGACTGCGGCAGCGGCGTCGAGGCCGCGCCCGGCCGGAAGGACCACGACAAAATCAGGGGGTTTTTGCGGGCGGTCCGCTCGGTAGACCACAGTGCGCGTGCCTGAACCAATATCGCGAAATGAACCGGAGTTCAAAACAGTGGACATCCAGAAAGATCTGAATTTCCGTGGTTACGTATTTCAGCAAACAGACCCCGACGGTTTCAGGGCTCGGCTCACGCAGGGGCCGATCACACTCTATTCGGGGTTCGACCCCACGGCAGACAGCTTGCACGTCGGCAGCCTGATACCCATTCTGGGACTGAGGCGGTTTCAGCTGGGCGGACATCATGCGATCGGGCTGATCGGGGGAGGCACGGGTCTGATCGGCGATCCGAGCGGCAGTAAGGAAGAACGTCCATTGAACCCGCCCGAATTGATCGCATCATATACCGGGAAACTGACAGACCAGCTGGCCAGGTTCCTAGATTTTGAGACGAAGACCAATCCCGCCCGGGTTGTCAGCAATCTGGGTTGGCTTTCGGAACTGAAGGCGATTGACTTCCTGAGGGACACGGGCAAGCACTTCTCCATGGGTTATATGCTGGCGAAAGAGTCCGTGGCTTCCCGGCTGGAGACCGGAATTTCGTTCACCGAGTTCAGCTATATGGTCATTCAGGCCTATGATTTCATGGAGTTGTTTCGGGCGCACGGATGTGAGCTCCAGATTGGCGGGAGCGATCAATGGGGTAACATAACGGCGGGAATCGAGCTGATCCGGCGTCGGCTCGGCGGGCAGGTATATGGCCTGACGTTTCCGCTGCTGCTGAATGCCGACGGGTCCAAGTTCGGTAAGACGGCGTCCGGTAACGTCTGGCTGGACCCGGGAAGGACAACGCCCTACCAGCTTTACCAGCATTGGATCAATACGGACGACCGCGACGTGGTGAAGTTCCTGAAGCTGTTTACCTTTCTATCCGAGAATGAAATCATCAATCTGGAAACGGAAGTGAACGAACACCCCGAAAAGCGAGAGGCGCAGCGGGTGCTGGCAGAGGAAGTCACCACTTTCGTGCATGACAGATCCGCCACGGAGAGGGCGCGGCGGATTTCGGACGCGTTGTTCTATGGCAACCTGAAAGACCTGAGTACACGAGAGATCGAGGAAGGGTTCAGCGACGTGCCGTCTCAGGCGCTCAATGGCGTTTCAGGTGTGGGTCTGATGAATCTGCTGGTAGACTGCGGCATTTCATCTTCCATGCGCCAGGCGCGGGAAGATGTCCGGTCCGGTGCGATCCATATCAATGGCAGGCGTTGCACCGATACAGGCACGATGCTCGAACCCTCGGACAGAATCGCCGGGAAATTCCTGGTCGTGCGTCGGGGCAAACGCCGCTACTTTCTGGTGCGCTGGAACCTCTGACAGGCGGTTGCAATGCCGCCGGTGCGTATCGGAGCGCAAACCAGGATATGAATATTCGAAACCCAGCATGACTAAAAACAGGAGAGGATTCCTTCCATGAAAGCACCCTGGATTACCTATCGGCCGGAATTGAAAGTACTTGATTGTACGATTCGAGACGGCGGATTGATGAACGATCACCAATTCACCGATGATTTCGTGAAGGCGGTCTATGAAACCTGCGTCGCCGCCGGCGTCGACTATATGGAAATTGGGTACCGGAACTCCAAGGAGATGTTCCCCAAAGACCAATTCGGAGCTTTCCGGCACAGCGACGAAGAGGACATCCGCAAGATAACGGGCGACCACGACCCTGAATCCACCGGCCTGAAGCTCGCCATTATGGCGGATGCGGGCAAGAGCGACTGGGCGGAAGACATCCTGCCGGCCAGCGAGAGCGTGGTCAGCATGGTACGCGTGGCCTGTTATGTCGAGCAGATTCCCGAGACCGTTGAAATGCTCTGCGACGCACACGAGAAAGGGTATGAAACCAGCTGCAATATTATGGCCATTTCAACCGTACAGGAGGTTGAGATCGACCAGGCGCTGGAGGTGCTCATCCAGACGCCGGTTGGCACGATATGCGTCGTCGACAGCTTCGGGGCATTGTACCGCGAGCAGGTGGATATGCTCATCCGGAAATATATGGATGCTGTCGGCGAAACGGGCAAGGAAGTGGGCATTCACGCTCACAACAACCAGCAACTGGCGTTTGCCAATACCATCGAAGCGCTGATTCTCGGGGCAAACCGCGTTGACGCCACGGTGGACGGGCTTGGCCGCGGCGCCGGGAATTGCCCTCTGGAACTGCTGCTGGGCTTCCTGCGCAATCCGAAGTTCAGGATTCGACCCGTCTACAAGCTGCTGGAAGACCACTTCGTCAAGTTGCGTGAGGAATTGACGTGGGGGGCCCTCGTACCGTACAACATTACAGGGCAGCACAACCAGCATCCCCGCTCGGCGATGGCGCTTCTGGACGGGGACGAACGCAACCGCTATCTGGCATTCTACGATCAGGTGATGAGGGATATATAGTGCTCAACAGAGATGAAACCGCGCGGGCATGGCCTGACTCCGGGGGGCACTTCGGACCCTACGGCGGGCGCTATGTGCCGGAAACGTTGATGCCGTTGCTGGAAGACCTGGAGGCGGCCTACCGCGACGCAAAGGACCGCCCGGATTTTCATGAAGAACTGGACGGATATCTCCGGGAATTCGTAGGAAGGCCGACGTCACTCTATTTCGCACAGCGACTGACCGAAGAACTGGGCGGAGCCAGAATCTATCTGAAGCGGGAGGACCTCGCCCACACCGGCGCGCACAAAATAAACAACACGATGGGACAGATTCTGCTTGCCAGACGCATGGGCAAGACGCGGATCATCGCTGAAACGGGGGCGGGGCAGCACGGCGTGGCCACGGCAACCGTCGCGGCGATGTTCGGCCTGGACTGCGAGATCTACATGGGCACGGAAGACATGGACCGGCAGGCGTTGAATGTGTTTCGAATGCGGCTCCTCGGAGCGAAAGTGACCGGCGTGGACTCGGGAAGCAGGACGCTCAAAGATGCGATCAACGAGGCAATCCGGGACTGGGTGACGAATGTGGAGGATACGTTTTATATCTTTGGATCCGTCCTGGGGCCTCACCCGTATCCGATGATCGTACGCGACTTTCAGCGGGTGATCGGGGTGGAGACGCGCGCGCAGTTCCTGAAGGCCGAAGGTCGGCTGCCGGACTGTCTGATCGCATGCGTGGGCGGCGGCAGCAATTCGATGGGGCTGTTTCATGCGTTTCTGGACGACACGGATGTGCGGATGGTCGGCGTCGAAGCCGGAGGCCATGGCATTGCCTCGGGCGACCACGCTGCCCGGTTTCAGGGAGGAGATCTGGGCGTACTGCACGGGGCCAGGATTTACCTCCTTCAGGACGAGGACGGTCAGATTGCACTGACCCATTCGGTATCGGCGGGCCTGGACTATTCCGGCGTGGGCCCCGAACACTGCCTTCTGCGGGATGAGGGTCGGATCGAGTATGCGTATGCAACTGACGACGAGGCCCTGAAGGGGTTCCGGTTGTTGAGTCGCACGGAGGGCATCATTCCCGCACTGGAAAGCGCGCATGCGATCGCGTACGTGTCGAAAGCGGCGCCCGAAATGGACAGGAATGCCGTGATCGTGGCGAATCTGTCCGGACGCGGCGACAAAGATGTACAGCAGGCGGCGAAGTACCTGGACTAAACGGTAATGCACAGTTCGTTTTTGAAGCAGTCCGTTGATAAAGTCGCTCTGTAGGCGAGGCCGAGCCATTGTGGTCGA
>JAAXHE010000099.1 GCA_012271065.1 Candidatus Latescibacterota bacterium | reverse complement strand
CAAGGGGGGCCGCTGCGAGGAGTGCGCCGGCGAAGGCGAGATCAAGACGAGTTTCGCCTTTATGCCCGACGTTTCCACACCCTGTCCCACCTGCAAGGGCGCACGCTACAACGACGAGACCCTGGCGGTCACCTACCGGGACAAGACGATTGCCGACGTCCTGAACATGCCCGTTGAAGAGGGTGTCGCGTTCTTTGATGGAAACAACCTCATTGCCCACAAACTGGCCGTGCTCGACAACCTGGGCCTGGGCTATCTGAAAATCGGCCACCCGGCCACCATCCTCTCCGGCGGAGAGGCGCAGCGCATCAAACTCGCCAGCGAACTCGGCAAGATCAAACGCGGCAAACACAATCTATACATTCTGGACGAGCCGACCACCGGACTGCACCTGGCGGATATCCAGAAGCTTCTCGACGCGCTCAACGGCCTCGTCGACGCCGGGCATACCGTTGTGGTCATCGAACATCACCTGGACGTGATCAAGACCGCCGACTATGTGATCGACCTGGGCCCCGAGGGCGGACACAACGGAGGCGACGTCATTGCCACCGGCCCGCCGGAGGCGGTGGCCGCGGTCGGCGAGTCATATACCGGTCAGTTTCTCAGGCCGCAACTGGAAGGGAATTCGTGCTCCCCGCCGAGATGAAACCGGATGAGATTGCGCGGCGATTAATCGCGATCAGGCATAGGGAACTCGACTGCGCTCCGCTCGATTCGTGCATTCAGGCGCCTTCCGATACCGCCGTCGTCACACTGGATCCTCCTTCCGCTGCATTGCCGTATCCATCGGCGAATCGGAACGGCGTGTTTTTCTTCGGATGCCGGGCGGCCTGCAGTGAAACGCTTGCCAGGCTGAAGACCTCGTTGGGCAATCTCCAGCGCAACGGATTCGAGATCGCCTACTACAAGAAAGTCTATGTTTGGGGATCATAGATTGGCCCGGTGCGGAATCCCTGATGGAGCCCGCGGACCAGTTCTATGGGGACCGGAACGCCGGCGTGAAGGACAGCCAGGGCATCACATGGTGGATTGCCACGCGCGTGGAGAATCTGACCGCCGAGGAACTCCGAAAACGGGCGCTGAACGCACGACATTAGTGTTCTGACCAGGCGACCCGTCTCGGAGACGGAACACGAGGTTCCAGGATTCTTCACAACATTCTTACAGTCGCGATTCGCAACGCGGTCCGGAACAAGACCTACACCGCAATCAGCGTTGCCAGCCTGGTGATCGGATTGACCTGTGCCATGCTCATCTTGCTGTTTATCCGCTACGAGATGAGCTATGACGCATTTCGTCCTCATGCAGACCGCGTCTACCGCGTCATGAGGAAGAACATGGACGAGCGCGGACGCATCCGGTGGCAGAGCGCGCTGCCGGCAAAAGTCGCCGTGAGTTTGCGCAATGACCATCCCCAGGTGGAGGATGTGGTCCAATACCGCCAGATCAGCTCCTGGTTTCGCGCGGAAGGCCGGATATTTCGCCAGCGGCTCTGTCCCGTCGAAGGCGACGCCCTGGGCTTTTTCGGGCTCGACGTCATTCGCGGAGACGCCGCCTCGCTTTCGCGGGAGGACGCGTCTATCGTGCTGACGCGGAGCCTTGCCGAAAAGCTCTTCGGGTCCGTGGAGCCCGTGGGAAGGACAGTGGAAGTTCAGCGCGAGACCCATGTTCAGGCATTCAATGTCATCGCGATAATGGAGGATCTTCCCACCAATACGCGCTTTGAGTTCGACAGCGTCACGCGCTTTACTTCGGACAACTGGGCGATCCGGTCGGCGCCGGTCTTTATCCGTCTGCAACCGGGCGCGGACCCGGCGGCGGTCGAGCGGGCGCTTTCCGCCCGGTTTCCCACGGCATCCGGCCACGCGACGTACCGGCTCCAACCCATGCCGCGCATTCACCTTTATTCCAGGATTGACCTGGAGGGCTTCAAGGGTGATTCGGGGATGTTGTACGGCGACGTTCGCAATCTCTATCCGTTATCGGTCCTCGGTCTCGGCATCCTGATCATCGCGTGTATCAACTTCATGAATCTGGCCACCGCGCGGACGGCCCTTCGCGCCCGCGAGACCGCCCTTCGCAAGGTCTCCGGCGCACACCGCCGATACGTGGTCGGCCAATTCCTGTGTGAGTCCCTTCTGTTTACCATTGTCGCGCTGCCGGTATCCATCGGGTTGACGCAGGCGCTCCTGCCGCAGTATGCGACTCTGATGGGCAAGCCGCTTGTCTTCAACGTCGTCAAACAGATTCATTGGATTCTCGTCGTTACCATAATTACCGGCCTTGTATCCGGAATCTACCCCGGTTTCTATCTGTCCGCCCAGCAGCCAGTGGCTATATTGAGGGGCCTGCGCGGCGGACTCCCGAGGGACCTCTGGGTTCGCCGGGCCCTGGTGATTCTGCAGTTCGCGGCATCCACCGTCCTCATAGCGACCACGCTCGTCGTCTATCAGCAGATGGACCTGGTGCGGACGAGGGACCTGGGATTCAGCCGCAAAGGGGTCGTGGTCGTCAAGATCTTCGGACCCGATGCCGAGCGGCTCCCGCTGAACAGCCGATACAATACGGTCAAACAGCGGTTTGCGGACCATCCGGATATCATAGCGGCCGCGGCGAGCCTGGATCTGCCGGGGCATAGCTGGCCCAAACGGCGATTCGTATCTCCCGTCGATTCGCCGAACCGCGAGTTTGAAGCCCGGGTGTTTCGGGCCAATGAAGAATTTCTCGATTGCTATGATATTCCGATACTGGCGGGACGGAATTTCTCGCAGGCTTACGCCGAACGGACAACCGATTGGGACGACGTAACCGAGGTACTGATTAACGAAACAGCCGCGAAACGACTCGGCTGGACCCGGCCCGTCGGACAGGCGCTCCTGCTGAATGGGCGACCCGCGCAGGTCGTTGGGATGACCCGTGACTTTCACGTACGCTCGCTGAGAGAGCCCATGGTCCCCCTGGTGATATCGGCAGCGGGATCGAATCTGAAATATCTGCATCTGAAGATCAGGGAGGATCGTGAACAGGAAACGCTATCGGACATAATGCGGATCTGGGCTCAGTTTGTCCCCACGATTCCATTCGACAGCTTCTACATCGACGACTACGTCGATTCGAAATACAGCCATGAATCCCGGCAGGGCGCGCTGGTCATCCGGTCTGCCATTGTCGCCGTCCTTCTGGCCTGCCTGGGTACCGTGGGGCTCGCGGCATTCGCGGCCGAGCGACGCACCCGTGAGATTGCGATCCGAAAAGTGATGGGGGCATCCGAGGGTCATCTCCTGTTGCGGGTTGCCCGGGAATTTCCGATGCTCGCACTCCTGGCCGGGGCGGCTGCGTGTCCGTTTGCCTATCTGTTGACGCAGAACTGGCTGCGGAACTTTGCATACCGGATCGACCTCACGGTCTGGCCGTTCCTTCTCAGTGTGGCGGTCACGCTCCTTATCGCCGTCGGAACGGTGGTTCATCTTGCCTGGAACGCGGCCCGTGCCAACCCCGTCGATGTCTTGAGCCGGGAATAAGACATTCTACGCAACGTTCTCACAGTCGCCATCCGGCACATTATTCGCCATCGCACGTACACTCTGGCCAATCTCCTCGGCCTGAGCGTTGGTCTCGCGTGCATGCTCCTGACGTGGCTCTACGTCGCCCACGAAACCGGCTTCGACGCGTTTCGCCCCGGGGCCGAACGCACGTATCGGGTATTGCGGCAACTGACCACCCCCTACAAAATGGATTTCCAGATCGAGGCTCACGCTGCCCTCACCCCCGAATTGATCGGATCCATCGCCGAAATCGAATCTGCCAACCGCATCCGTCCGGGCCATCGTTGGGTGCGATATCGACAGTTTGCACAGCGCCGCGCGTTCTGGTATACCGATCCCAACTATCTCGCATTCTGGGGGATCAGACTAAAGCGCGGCGATCTCCACAAAGCGCTCAAGCAACCGGGCGGCGTGGTCCTTTCGCAAGAAGCCCTTGCCGAATTCTTCCCGACCGGGGAAGACCCCATGGGCAAGGTACTCGAAGGCCAGTGGGGCGATTACATCGTCACTGGAATTATAGAAGAGCAGCCGCGCAACACGCATTTTAATCCCCACTTTGTAACTGCAACCCTGCCGGCAGGCGTCCGGGATGCCTGGTCCAACTGGGAACTCCGCACCTCATTTCGGTGGGTACAGACCTTTGTCCGTCTGCGCAAGGATGCCGATCCGGAACGAACTGAACGGAAATTGCGAGCGCTGGCGATACCCGAAGAAAACCCGGAAAACACAACCAGCCATCGCCTTCAATCGCTCTTGCGTACGCGTCTCCATGGGCGTGAAGATTTCCCGGAAGGCATCAGTGGTCCGGGCACCGGCATTGGCGCCGGCGATCTCAAGGCGGTTCGCTCCGTCGCGTCCATTGGCATGCTCGTCTTATTCGTCGCCTGTATCAACTTCGTCAATCTCTCTACCGCGCGGGCGGCCCTTCGGGCCAGGGAAGTGGGTATGCGAAAGGTCGTTGGTGCAGGTCAGCGGCAGTTGGCATTCCAATTCCTCCTCGAGTCCGTCCTGCTCACCGTTCTCGCACTGCCCATGTGCCTTATTCTCACGGGCATAACCCGGCCTTACTGGCAACAGATCGTGGGACAAACGGATACACTCTCCGCATTCTTAGAGCCGCACATGGCGGTTGTACTCCTGGCTGCAACGGTTCTGGTCGGTCTGTTCTCGGGCGTCTATCCAGCCCTCTTTCTTAGCCGGGTCTCCCCCATTGCCGCATTGCACAGCCAGACCGCCTCGGGGTCCGGCGGATCATTAGCGCGCAGGGTTTTTGTGATCTTTCAGTTTGCCGTCTCCGTTTTTCTCGTTTACGTCGCGCTTGTCGCCTTTGTCCAGCTCGACCATGTCCTGAAGAAAGATCTGGGGTTCAATAAAGAAAACATCCTGGCGCTCCGCATCTTCGACGTCGACGGGTCGCTGAGGAATACTTACAACGAAGTGAAACAGCGCTTTCTCGAACACCCCGATGTGCTCGCGGCAACCGCATCTGCCAGCCTTCCAGGCGAAGGCTGGACGAGCAGAAAAGAAATGGTCGTGGATCCATCGGGCGCTGCTTTTGAGATACGGCAATACGCCATTGACGAAGATCTATTCCCCATGATCGGCGTCAGTCTCGTTGCGGGGCGCAATTTTTCCGCTGACATCCAGAGTGATTTTGAGAGTGCTTATATCCTGAACGAGACAGCGGTGGAGAAACTCGGCCTGGAAAATCCGGTTGGAAAACCGTTCAAACTGCTCGATAATGAGGGCTGGATCATCGGCGTTGTAGAGGACTTTCACATGCGCCGGCTGACCGAAAGACTCCACGCCAATGCCTTTGTTTTGCGCCCGCGTTCCTTTCGCGTGGTCAACTTGCGACTCGCCGCCGGAAAAATAAGCGAAATCATGCAGGGCCTCGAAGAAATCTGGAAGACCTATATCCCGGTTCGTCCATTCATGTATGCGTTTCTCGATGATCGGCTGGAGGTCAATTACGGAAAATACCTGCGATTCCAGCGTATATTTACCGTTGGATTCGGAGTCTCGTTTCTCATTGCATCGATCGGCCTGCTTGGTCTTGCCGCCCACACGTGCGAGCGCCGCCGCAAGGAGATTGGCATCCGCAAAGTCTTCGGCGCATCCATCGGCAAAATCGCGATCCTGCTGGGCGCCGAATTCACAAAGCTGGTACTCCTCGCCAACCTCATCGCATGGCCTTTCGCTTATGTCATTATGCAAGACTGGCTGCAGGACTTCGCCTATCGCGCAAACATGGGCCTGTTCCCCTTTCTTGTCACGGCATTGGGATCTGTTCTTGGCACGCTGCTGGTTGTCGGATTCCAGTGCTTTAGAGCCTCAAGCGCCAATCCCATAGAAGCTTTGCGCCACGAATGAAGACGCACGGCCAGCTAACGAACGCATAGGGAACGGGATGACCACTCACGGAATTGACGTGGAAGGAGCATAGTCATGTGGGTACCTGATGCGAATGTGTCGCGACATCACGCCGACATCCTTACCGTGATCAATTACTATCGAATGCTCGCCGGTGGGATGGACGTGGTTCTCTTTCCGCCGGTTCGTCTCAGCTATGGCGGCAAATCCGACTGTATGGTCTATCCGAACGTGGGCGTGATCGTTCGGAGAAACGGCCCCAGGCAGATCTGCAGGAAGAACCACGAACACCAGGTCTACGAAGGGCCGCCGAACTTCGTAATGGAGATCGAGTCCAAGCACGGATTCACGGACCTGGACAAGAAGCGTCAGATCTATGAAGCTTCGGGAGTCCAGGAGGCATTGTTCCTGGAAAACGGTAAACCGGCGACGTGGTACCAGCTTCGGGGCGGGAAGTTTGAAGTCCTCGGCCAGGAGCCCGCCGGCCTCGTCGAGAGCAGGGCCCTTCCCGGATTCGTCTTTGACTTCGGGAAATTCAGGGAACACAGATGGCTGGAAATGATGGAGGATTTAAGGGAAAGCGTCGGGAGAACGGACGTGAAGAGGGAGCTTACTTTCGAATACGGACTCTGATCCGATCGCGGCATTAGTTGAAGGGTAATCCCTGAAAGGAACAGATATGACGACAAATGGTGTCTACAGGGTCGCCGATCTCTGCGAGGCGGCAGCCAGCGGCGACGTCTCGAGGATTAAACAGATACTTGGCGAACAGCCCGACCTGGTAAACGTGCACATGGCGGAGAACAACGAACACCGCGCGATTCATTACGCGGTGATGAACCGGCACATCGATGCGGTCCGCGTTCTCATGGAAGCGGGCGCGGACCACAACTCGGGCATTTATCCCCACCGCGATGCCACCGGCGCGTTTACCATGGCCCGGGAACGCGGCCTGGACGACATCGTCCACGTGATCAGGGAAGAAGACGAAAGGCGCAAGCTGGCTGCCTGCAAGAATATCACAATAACCGACGAGAATGACGCGCTATTCGAGGCCGTCAGGGAGGGTCGGGACGAGGCCGCGCTCGGCGTCCTGGATGGGCAGCCCGAACTGCTGGATGCCTGTCATCGCAACGGCGGCAGCGTCATTCACGCCGCGGCATCGCACGGTCGTTACCGGCTTGTTCGCGAACTGCTTGATCGCGGCGCCGATATAACCCATCTCACGCCCGAGGGCCAATCGCCCCTCGACGGCGCAGTCCTTAATGTACGCGGGAGAAACAGGCCGCTCAACGAAGGGTGTCTGATCTGCACGGGAATCCTGCTGCAGGCGGGATGCGAGCAATCCATCGAATCCGCCGTTGCCCTGGGGGATTTCGAATTCGTCCGCGCTTTCGCCAGGGCGCATCCGGAACGCTTTCAGGCGAACGACAGTGAGCGCAACGGCCTTCTGACGATCGCGGTCCAGAATGACAATATCGACATGGTGCGCATGCTGCTCGACCTCGGTCTGCACCCGGACGACAGGCACCAGCTGCACCACTACGAATCCAGGCCGTATTCGTGGGGCGGGCCGCTTTCCGATGCGTCAGGTAACTCCCGCTATGAAATCGCCGAACTCCTGCTCGAGCGGGGCGCCGACCCCAACGCCAGCATCTATGCCAGCGCCAATCCCGTGGGCGCCGCGTACAACAACCGCGATGATCGGATGAAGGGACTGTTGTTCCGATACGGAGGCGTTCTGGATCACATTACCATTGGACTCGAGGCTGAAACCGCCGCCGGCGCGGTTGCCCTCCACAACGACCCGTCGATCGCGGAGAAGCTGCTCTGGGCCGCCGGATGCGGCGGCGATCCGGATATCGTGGGGATGTGCCTGCGGAAACTCGACTGGGAACCGGACGACGGGCGGTGGTTCGGCCTGCTGGAGCAGCCGCTGCGCCTGTGGCGGACCAACCCCCACCGCAAGTTCCGCGACTTCGACCGCACGGTCTATCCCGAGATCTTCCGCATGATCCTGGATCACGGCGTGAACCCCAATCTCGTCGGGCGTTTCGGCTACCGGCTGGCCCACCACCTGGCGGCCTGCGGGATCGTCTGGGGCGAGTCCATAATGACCGAGCGCGAACGGGCTACGTTCGCCACGATCCTTCTCGATCACGGCGCCGACCTGAACGTCGTCGACGACCTCCTGCAATCCACACCGCTTGGCTGGGCGATCAGATGGGGCAAGCACGAACTGGCCCGATTGTACCTGGAACGCGGGGCCGATCCCGCGCTGGCCGGCGCCGAGTGGGCTACGCCCCTCGCCTGGGCGCAGAAAAAAGGAGATGAGGCCACTGCGGATCTCATCTCCGGATACGTGGAATTGTGATACCCCGTCTGAAACACGGAGGGAAATTGTACCAATTTAGATACCCACATAGGGAAAGGGAGACGGACGAGGGTCGCTTCAACCGACGGTCGCGCTGCTGCTGACAATTCTCTCCAACCGGGCTAACGCGTTTTCTTCAAGAGCTGCTATTTCCAGAAGGCGTCCGTGGAGCTTGTCCAGAATTGGCGTCAGTGCTTTCTTCTGCCCTTTTAGGCAAAGATTTCTGAATACGAGCCACTTCTGCGTGATGGTTTTCAATTCGTCACCCGCTTGGACAAACCGCGGATCTTTAACGATAGCGGCACTGAGTTCCAGAAACCTACTGTGCCCGTCTCGCTCAATGACGACCGACCTGAGTTGGTTGAACAGTTGCCCTAGCAGCGAGCGCGGAACATCTGATTCTAGGTGCTTCCATCGGATGAGATCAGCCGCCAGCATTCGCATCCCATGAATTCCGGTAAACCTGCCACATTCGTCGGCTTGCTTTTGGAGCATCATTTCGACGTTTTGGCGAACTGTCTGGATTGCTTCTTTCGGACTAAGAGTCCATTGTAGCTTCGAGAAACGGCAATCCACCCACTTGTACGGCGCGATCGCTTGCGAACCCCATGCTTCGCCCAGTGCATGCAAGGAGAGGTTGCCACGAAACCTGACAATCCAGGAAGGGTCGACCACATGGACGGTCTCAGCTTCGTCGTCGTAACCGGCCAGGATGATATAATGTCGTGAATGATGTCCTAGGCCGGGATAGTAGTGTTTCTCAAGATGATAGGTGTCGGCCATGGCGGCTACCGGATGGCCATGCTGGATTCGTGCCCTGGCGTTCGCCCATGCGATGTCGCCATTGGATTCCTGATGTTCGGCAACGGAGATACCACATCGCTGAAGGCCCTGAAGAAGAGACGTAAAACGACACACTACCCTAACGTCACCGTTCTTGGGTCGCTGATATAGAAAACCCCACTCATCGTGAAGGACCAATGGCATCGGATATCCATAAAAGCCGAGTAGGGCATCAACAGCCACTCGGTCGCACGGATAGTATTCGCAATCGCTAAACGGAACGTCCAATATTACGCGTTTCACTGGGTTTCCTGATCGGAACCTGACTGGCGTAGTGTTAATGCAAAGACATGCATTCCGGGGTTATCTGGAAATTCGATACTGGTTAGGACCTTAGACGCAGTGATGGCCACCTCTTGCATCCAGATGCCATAGTCTACGGCAATCCGATTCGTATAAACGTGTTGGGACGGGAAATTGTACCCCGTGCACTTAATGGCCGGACGTTCACCGTATTTCAATTTGTGGTAAAGGCGCCAGGAACTGAGTCCGAGGAACGCTTTCTCCTGACTCCCGTTGGCGAAGACGAACCGGATGCTATCTTCCAGGCTATTGCCGTCTGAAGCGCCCAAAAGATAGAGACATTTGTACATACTTTGAGGAACTTCGATACGCTGGCCCTCCAGCGCGACGTTGTTTTTCAGTCCATCCCGTTTGTCCGGAAACCTGAATGAGACTCCATAGAAGGTCACAATGGAGGTGGAGGGCGGCAGGTTTTCCGCGGCATAGGTGTTGCCCATACCGGTGAAATCACCGTCTGTACGATCGGATTCGTAAGAGATGCCGTCGTTGTTGAAATAAGGTGTCAGATCCAGTACCTGATCTGTTTCTTGGCTGATCATGTTCTGTCAATGCCAGCGACGGGAGGATTGGGCGAGGCTTCATCCTGATCCAACGCACGCTCGACATACTCCACAAGACTTTGTACGGAATCGAAGAGTTCTACTCGCAAGTCTGCGTCGTCGACTTCGATGCCGAATTCCTCCTCGACCGCAAACACGACCTCAAGGGCGGCATTAGAATCCGCCCCTAATCCTCCGCCAAAGATAGTTTCTTCAAAGGGTATCTCTTCGGGTTCCACCTGGAGTTCGAGGGCGCGCACGATCAGTTGCTTTATTCTTCGGATGACGTCTGCACGGTCTGCCATGAATCCTCCTTCGGCAATGATTCGGCCTTTTGTAATTTGCGGGACATTCAAAACAAAAAAACGCGTAAGAACGCGGTTTCCAATGGTAAATGTCGGCGACCAAAACTGCGCAAGCAGCCGTTCGGGGTCGCCTGAGTCACCCGATGGTCACGTCCGATGCGACTGAATTCAGTTTTCCGTACGAGGATGCATATCTGATCACACCTGTCCAAAATCGGTTTCTGTCTTGGACAGCATCTGGTTCAATTCCGCGAAACAACGCCTCGACCAAGGTCGCCTGAGTTTCACAAACTGCCTATTTTACGGGCTAAATGAGACGGGAACAGCACAATTATGGCCGCTGGAAAAGTTACTTTGTTCTTGGACAGCATCGCGCAGACGATGGCAACCTGGTTTTCATTATCCGGGTCAAACCCGTACAAGATCGCCAGTTGAAGCCACTTTTCGAACCTCATTTCTGAGAATCCCACGGTTCTTGGACAGCAGTG
>JAAXHE010000332.1 GCA_012271065.1 Candidatus Latescibacterota bacterium | reverse complement strand
AATAACTCGCTTAATTAGAGTCTAGAGGGCTCGTATGGGATTCGACACTGTCCCAGGCGATCCCTATTTTTTTGCGCCGCTCAGTCCACCGGCTCACAACGCCTGCGAATCGTCACCAGGCCCAGGCCTTCGGTCTGTAACGCTTCCCGGAAGATTCCGCGCATCCGAGACTCAGGATCCGTTTCTTCGACCGTCCAGACCGAGGCGACGCCGCAGGCCGCGGCCAGATTGTTGATGCCAACGACCGGACCGGGTTTTCCGGCGACCGGGACACCCCGATCGGGGGTGGGCTGGCCTCCGGTCGTATGTGAACCGGCGTTGTCGAGTACCACAAGCAACAGATTTGCGCCGGTCGATCCGGCATGGATCAGCGCGTTTACGCTGCTGTGGTAAAACGCCGAGTCGCCCGTAACGGCCACGGCCCGTTCTCTCACGCCTGCCTTCTGGAGTCCCAGCGCCGCACCGACGGCGGATCCCATGCACAGCTTGGTGTCGAGATATTTCGCGGCAATCACAACGCAGCCGGGATCGGCGGTGAGGAACGGGTTCTGACCCAGGGCGGCAGCTTCCTCACGCAGCGCAGCGAGGATTTCATTGTACGGGCAGCCGGCGCAGTGCGATTTTCGGTATGGCTTTTCCTCCTCCCAGCCCGCTTCGGTGTATACACGCTTTAGAGCCAGACCGGGCAGACAGGCCGTCAGTGCTTCCTGAATCTGCCATCGAAAGAGTTCACCTTCTCCGGGCACATGTCCACTGCGTTTGCCGAGGACTCTCGGAGTGACCTGCCCGTCGTACCCGATGGTCTTGATGCTGTCTTCCAGATACGGGTCCACTTCTTCAAGCACCAGGACCTGCCCGCAGTGCCTGAGAAAGTTCGTGATCAGGCGCCTGGGAAGCGGATACAGGGAGCCGATCTTAAGGCGCCGGAGTCCCGATGTATCGGCGCCTTCGAGCGCGTCCTGGAGTTTGGTGTGGACGAATCCTGACGCGATGACGCCCAGTTCTCCGGCGCCGTCGATACGGTTGAAGGGAATTTCCTCGAACGTCCGGGAGATGTCCCTGAGATTGCGATGGAGCCGCCGATGGTTGGGGATACAGTTTGAAAGGGACGAAATCCAGCGCATCGGTTCCCGGTCCGGGTCCTGCGCGTGAAGGGACGCGGGTCTGCGGACCGGGGGCTGGTCGGCTTCGCAGACGCTGAAGCTCCGGGTGATGCGCAGGATTACGACCGTACGGAACGACTCGGAGAAGTCGAAAGCCCAACGCATCATTCGCCGGCCTTCTGCCGGCGTTGCGGGCTCGAGCATGGGTATTTCGGCAAGGGGGGCGAAAAAACGGCCGTCCTGTTCATTCTGCGACCCCCACGCGCCGGGATCGTCGCCCATGAGGATTACCAGCCCGGCGTGTACGCCGGTCATATTCAGGACCATGAGGGTGTCCAGCGCCACGTTCATGCCCACGCTCTTCATGCACACAAGCGACCGTTTGCCACCCTGCGAGACCCCCGCGGCGACGTCCAGAGCGATGCGTTCGTTCAGACACCATTCGGCATCGTGGCCGTATTCGGACGCCGTGTCGGACAGCGCCGTAAAAGTGCCGGTGCCAGGTGAACCGGGATAGCCGGTAATGCAGCTGACTCCGGCCTCGATCGCGCCCCAGGCCAGCGCCGTGTCTCCGTTGATTCGCATTGCATTCATCGGGTTCTCCAATGGGAATTGCCGCGATAATGGACGAAAGAACGATGGTACCCGTACACTCGAAGCTTGTCAAGCGCTAAGGGAATTCGCTGGCGTTGCTGCCGCTCGAGCGTCGAAAGAACTGCCGTTTTTCGACATGATCGTCAGATGAATCCGATGAGCCGCCAGTAGAGGAAGTTGAGGGGTAGGAGTAACAGGAGCGAGATCAGCGCAAGGAGAACCATGAGACGGATGAACTGGCCCATATGCACGTACCGGAAGCTGTACGCCAGGATGAACGGCGCCGCCTGGTACGGAAAGAATCCGCAGCTTGCGACAATGGCCATACAGAGGGCGGCCGGAAGCGGCGCCATGCCCGTCTGGGCGGCGACATCCAGGAGGACGGGCGTGAGGATGGCGGCGACGGCAGCCGTGTCCGCCATAAAATTGAACGGCAGAATGAAGGCGGAAAGCACACCGAGCTGGGTAAGCAGGCTGCCGTCGAAACGACCCAGCCACTCCGTGAACTGATTCGCAAGCAGGGGGCTGAAACCGGTGGTTTCTAGCGCGTGGCCAACGGAGAACGCCGCGGCGATGTAGATGAGCAGCGGAAAGTTGATCTTTTTCAGCAGGTCGGGATGCAGGGGCCCCAATCCGGGGAGATAACAGGCCAGAACGAGACCCAGGCCCACGTAGGCCGGATGGATGCCGTGCAGCGCGTCTGTCGCCCACAGCATGATGCCCGCAAGCAGGATGCACAGCGTTTTCTTCTCAGCGGGCGTAACGCGATCGGGGACGTCGGCATCCATGTGGGGTTTTGACGGGATGCGTGCCGCACCCCGCAAGGGCAATAGCAGACGGATCAGCGCGTAACAGCACGCGACGCGGCACAGAGAAAAAACGGGAAAGAGATACAACGTCCACTGTCCCCAGTAAACGGTGATGTCGCGTGATTCCAGGACGCCGAAGACCACCAGGCTGGGCACCGAAGCCGTAAGAACACCGGTGCCGCCGTAGTATGTGGAACAGGCCAGGGAGAGGATCAGCGCCGCGCTCACCCGTGATCCGGGCGGTTCTCCAAGCGTCCGCAGCAGCGTGACGATGAGGGGCATCAGGATCAGGATTCGCACGACCCCCGAGGGGATGAGAAGCGCGGAAAGCATGCCCAGGACGTGGAGCGCGAGGATGAGCCCGTTCAGGCTCGCGATGCGCCCCAGGACGAGGCGCGAGATCCGTGTTCCCAGCGGTGTTTCCGTGATGCCCAGGCTGAGGGCCATGCCGGCGAAGATGAGCCAGACAGTCTTGCTGGAGAACGGCCCGAATGCGGTCTCGAACGGGAGTACCCCCAGGACGGGGAAGAGGACGATCATCAGCAGCGAACTGTATTCCAGGGGAACGGGTTCGAATGTCCATAGAACGATCGTGGCAAGAGACAGCGCCAGCGCAAGGCGTGGCACGGCGCCGATGTCGCCCGGATACAGCATGACGAGCAGTGGAAGAAGGATGGTCAGAATCAGCCCGGCTGCGGTTTTTCGGGTCATTGTGGGCATGCCCAGATTCATTGTGTCAACGCGAAAGGTCGAAAATAGACAAAGAACTCACAAAATGCAATGAAATTAACAGGTTATGCATAATTGAGGTCGTTGAGCGTAGATTGCAGCGAGTACCGGTACAGTGAATGGAGAATTTTCGGTAACCTGAGACGGATCTGTAGCCGACAGAATGCCCCGGCCCTCCCTTCCGCCGGATAAATATGCTCATGCTTGACATTAGTAATACGCATCGTTATTATAGGAATCAATGAACCGGTTTAGAAATGACGACTCTCAGCGCCTCTTCACCGGGCAGAGGATCCGGCGACTGCCGGCCGACATTCAGCGCCGCGCGCGTGTGAGATTGCAAAGAGTGGTGGCCGCAGCGGCGCTCACTGATCTTGCGGTACCGCCTTCCCACCGGCTCGAAGCGCTGAAAGGAGACCGCAAAGGCCAGTTCAGCATCCGCATCAATGACCGGTGGCGTGTGTGTTTTGTCTGGACAGAACGGGGCGCCATGGAAATTGAAGTCACCGACTATCACTGAGGAGTGTACCTATGACAGCCCCTGAACCGATACACCCGGGAGAACATCTGGCGGAGATCGTGGAGGAACTCGGCATCACGCAATACCGCCTGGCCAAGACGATAGGCGTGCCGCAGGTACGCATCCACGATATCGTCCACTGCCGCAGGTCCATAACGGCGGATACCGCGCTGCGAATCGGAAAGGCCCTGGGAATGACCCCCGACTTCTGGCTGAATCTGCAGCGGATGTA